>CBFCZU010000025.1:0-26962 GCA_965602635.1 uncultured Planctomycetales bacterium
GGGTCCATGTGACGCCACAGTAGACGCATTTCATGCGGCGTTGCGGGACGGTGTGAACCTTCGGATCGCTGACAGCGCGGTACCGCACGCCCGAGTGGATCCTGCCCCCCAGCCGCCCGCAGTGCGGACAACGACGATCAAGCTCGAACCCCTTCCCGACCGATGGTAGTCTGTAGTGAACCACGATAGCCTCCTTGCCACCGATGGCCTTTGTCATCCATCGAATCGGCAAAGAGGCTCTCTTTTTGCCGCCTCAACCACACGATTTGGGACAGTTACGATCCGGAGGCTTCTCGCGCAGGATACCTGTCACCAGGACCTCGCGAGCCTGCGAGAATGGGGCCGGTGGATCCAACTGCGAGCATTGGGACTCACTCCCATACAGGAGCAATGGCGTGTCGCTGAAATGGGAACTGCCTGTGCGTGTGACGGTCGGCGTCCTGCTGTTGGGATCGGGCACAGCCCGTGCCGAGCCCGCCGTGCGGTCGGTCTCGGCCGCGGTGAGGGACATGCGGGCCGCCCGCGATGCGCTCGTCCGCCGGCTGGCGGATCGGGCCAAGGCCGATGACGCCAAGGAGGCTGCCTCGGACTTCCATCTGACACTCGACGAGGGCGCCGACCGCGATGAGCTTCAGGTCCTGTTCAGGCGGCGCGGGGGGAAGTGGTTGACCGGCGAAGCTGTCGTCCCCTACTGGCGCCAGGAGACGCAGGTCGAGAAGTTCAGCTTCCTGCATCGCGGCGGGGCCGCGGCCACGACGCGCGACAAGTTCGTGTACCGGGTGGATCCGGCCGGGCTGAATCTCGCCGACGGGCGTCTCACGGGAACGGCCGAGGGGGTCTTCCGGCTCGACTGGCTGCGAGAGGAGCGGATGGTCCCGGGCGGCCGGGCCCTGTTCACACTGGATGGGCGCTGGTCGCTGATGGACCGTTGGCGGATCGTAGACCACCGCCGGCCGATGCGGCAGAGGTTCGCTCTTCGTGCCGAAGTCCTGCCCGACACGTTTGACTTCGCCCTGCTGCTGCACGGCGGCATCGACGGGAAGGCGTCTCACCTCCGATTCCGTCTGCCGCAAACTCCGTGGCGTCCGCCGACGATCGCCGCGCCGCGATGGAACGCCGCCGTTCACGAGGCCGACACGTCCGGCCTGCGTTACGACCACGGCGCGCTGAGCGGGTCGCTCCTCGTCCGCTACGTGCCCGATCCGTGGTACCCCAAGCAAGTCCATCACGTGAAGTACACGCTGAGCGGAAAGGCCGCGGGGGGGTGGTTCGACGGGGAATTCCAGGCCGTCGTGACCGGAAAGAAGGACATCAAGATCGTCGGCCAGAGCCGCGGGCGCACGGCGCGTACCGGGCCGCGGGAGTGGCACGGAGCCGTCACCGGGCGTGCCGGGTGGACCGTCGAGGGGCGTTACGAGGCCTCGGGCGACATGGGCCGATCCAGCGGCCGGGCCTCCGGCGTGATGATCCGCCCCAGCACGGAAATCGCACGGCTCCTACAGAGCCCGGCGTCCCCGAAGGCAAAGGAGCCCACCGCGGCCCTGCTGGAAACCGTGACGGAGGCCGGCCGCCTCTACGGGCAGATCCGCGCGCTGCGGATCGCCATGGAGCACTATCCACATCCGGTGGAGTCAGCGCTGGGTCAGACCCGGCTCCCGGCACCACAGTGGACGGGAGAAGAGGCTGATCTCCATGCAACGACTGCGTACGTCCGATCCGTTCGGAAGCTGATTGGCGGGTCCGCCCCCGTTGGCCTGGGCGCGCGAGGCAGGGCCGATCAAAGTGACCCGCTCTTCGGGCCGTACTACAGTTCGACGCCGTTGGCCGGTGAGCCGTCGGCGCTGCCGCCGGAGCAAGCCAAAGCCGGGCCGCAGCGCTGGCAGCACATCGCCCGGTGGCGCGTCCTGGGGCCGTTTCCCCAGGTGCGAGGAAGGGACCTGGACACGCCCGCCCTGCCCGACCTCGTCCCGGCGGCGGGAGCGGGATACACGGCGCGCCCGGCGGAACTTGGCCGCGACTATCACCCCCCCGCCGACGGCCTGCTTCGTTGGGAGACAGTCCCTTCACAGGCAGACGGAACACTCCGCCCGCCGGCGTGGACATGGCGCCGTAAGCGCGTCGGCGGCCGGCGATCGGAGGAGTTCGTCCTTGAGCGATCGGACACGCCCGGCCGGGCAGATACCTTCTGGTATGCTGCGAGCGAGGTCGTCTCGCCGACGGCCAGGCAGGTGCACATGGGCCTCAGCGCCCACGACCATGCCAAACTATGGATCAATGACAGGCTCGTTTGGGTAGACGAACAGCGCGAGTGGGGCCATCGCTCCGGTGCCGTAGCTGTGATTCATGCTTCGCTGCGCAAAGGCGTCAACCGCCTGTTGGTCCGCTGTCGGGACGACCGGGGCAGTTCGTGGGTGCGCGTCCACGTGTGTACGCGCGGCATGCCGTCGGGGAATCCGCCGATCCATGGTCCGGCCCCGCCGCCGGGCCGCGAGAAGGTCGCCGGCCTGGCGGGCGACTACATCCACTGCTACCCGTCGGCCGACCCGCCGCTGGCTTGGGACGTGGACAAGGGAATCAACGTGCTGTGGCGGACACCCCTTGCCGTCGCTCGGGGCCACGGGACGGGCGTCTCCGGCGGCGGGCAGAGCGTTCTGGTGCCCTCGGCCCTTCCGCCGCTGCTCGTAACCGGCGGGAAAATCCTGGCCAACCTCAAGCCGCACGCGCTTGTATGCCTCGACGCGGAAACGGGCAAGGAACTCTGGCGGCGAGAGTCGAACGTCCTTCAGTTGCTGGACAGAGCCGACTTCGCGGCATGGGCACGGGCCGACGACGCGGAGCGCCTCGCTCTGCTCAAGAACCACAACGTGCTCTCGAAGAAGGCCAAGTCGCTGGACGGGCTCCGCGGCGGGCCGCCGGCCTCGGACGGCGAGCACGTGTACGTCCTATACGATACCGGAGTGGCCGCGTGCTACGACCTCGCGGGCAAACGCAAGTGGATGGTCCCCACGCACATGGCGGGCGCGTCGATGGTCCTCGCCGAGGACAGGCTGGTCCTCGAGGGTGCTGCGCCCGATGGCAGGAATAGGGGCATTGCCACGCACCCACTGGCCGCGCTGGGTGTCGCGACGGGCAGGGCCGTCTGGACGGCCGCGGCGCGCGGGGCTCACGCCGGGCGCGGCCACTTGCTGAGGTTGACCCACGGCCGGACGCGGCGCGACGTGCTGCTGACGCGCACCTGGGAAGCGATCGACGTTGGCACAGGCGAGGTGCTGCCCTGCCGGGCGGGCCCCGAGCAATGGAACTGGGACGGCGTCTGGCAAGGCGGCGACACATTGTACTCGACCTTCGAGAACGGCAGCACCGCAGTTCGATTCTGGATCGACGCCGACGGCCAGATCGGCAGCCGGATGCTCTGGCGAAGGCAACGCCACCACGCCTTCGTAGCCGGCGGGCCCGGGGGGACGGTCAGCGACGGCAAGCTGCTGTACGCCTTGCGCCTCGTGCCCGAACACGCGAAGCACTGTCCCGCCTACGCCCTGTCGCTCGACTTCCTCGAACCCGCGACGGGCAACCAGGTTGGCTGGCTGAATCCGGTCCTCCGCGGCACGAATCGTCGGATGTCACCCGTCATGGCGGGGGAGTACCTGTTTCTCGCCGACAGCCGCGGCGGGCCGCACAGCGGTGGCGAGCCGCCCGAGAGGCGAATCACCGTTCTTCGACGCGGCCGACTGCCCGAAGTCGCCTGCGACAGCCCCGCGCCGAACAACGCGGCGAATCCCGTGTTCGACGGCAAGCGGATGTACGTCGTGTTGGGCGATGAGATCGTTTGCGTCGCTGTCACTACGCCCGAGGGCAAGCGATACCAGGACGAGCAACTCGCCAAGACGCTGCTCGAGCGGATATACAGGGAGCCCGACATGGGCAGCCCCACGGTGATCGCCCCGATCCGTGACGCCGACGTGCCCGCGGCCACACCCGTAGTGAAGCTCGTTCCGGGCGACGCGATCACGGGCTGCCTGGTGGCCGGGCCGTTTCCCGAGCACGAAGACGGCGCCATTCCGGCCAGCCTTGTTCCGCAAACCAGACTCCCCCGGATCGGCGATGGCTTGACGATCGCGGGAGTGACACGCAGGTTCCAGCCACTGGACAGGCAGGCGGTCGCCACTGACACGAGCTTCCACAACGACGGTCGACTGGATGACTGGCAATTGCGCGTCACGCGACGGAAGATCGACGTTGCCGCCCTTGCCGGTCCCGATCCCAACGGCGTGCTGTATCTCCACACGATCCTCGACAATCCGCGCGCTCGGCTTGTCCTCTCCATGATCGAGGCCCCCGGCATGGTGGCGTGGCTCGGGGGAAGGAAGGTCGCCCTGGGCGAGCCGATCCGCCTCGACGCCGGGTTGTACCCGCTGCTGATCCGCGTGCGGCCGAACGCGTTCCGACGAAAGAAGCCCCAGGAGCCGGTAGACGTTCGGGAGGCTTTGGACGCCGGGGCCCTGCGCGACGTGAATTGGCCCGTGAAGTGGACGGTTTTCGGCCCGATGCCGAAGGCTGCGGGACAGCTCAAGGCCGACCAGCTTGCCGCCGTCTCCGCGGCAGTGACCCTCGGCCGGACGACCTTCCCTGCCCGCAAGCTGCCCTCGACGGGCGGCCCGGTGGATCTGACGAGGCTCCTGGGCATCCCGAAGGACGGCAAGGCCGTTCGCGTTCCCAGCGACCTGACGGCCTACTGCTTTGCGGAGGTAGACTGCCCCGCTGAGGGGAAGCTGATCGTCAACGCGTCCGCCGATTGGTTCATGACGTGGCACGTGGACGGCAAGCGCGTGTACAGCACGCTGCGCGGCGGCAACGCCCGCGCGGCCACGATGGCCGCCGCCCACACGTTCGCGGTGGAGGTGACGAAGGGCAAGCACGTCCTGGCCGTGGGAGTGCAGCCGGGGAGTAAGGGCTGGTCGCTGACATCCATCGGCGGGCTCGCAACGGGCGGCACAAGCGGCTTGGAGTCGAAGTTCCCCGCCCCCGGTGGAGTCAGAGCCGCCGAGGAGGAACACCGCGCCTCGCCGTCCTTTCTCGAGGCCGACGACCCGTCGGCCGTCCGCGCCGTGTGGCTGGAACAGGTCCGCCGCAGCCGCCCGCAACTGAAATGGGTCGCCCGGATACTCCCGGGAACCGAATACGCCCGTAAGGCCACACGCTACCTGGACGCCCTGGAAGAGGAAGGCAAGTGACCGTGACAGACCGCCACCGCTGTTAACGCGCCCGGGAACTGGGAAGGAGAGGAAGCGGATGGACCGAAGGGCTTTCCTGAAGGCGACCGCTTCGGCAGCGGCCGTAGTCACCGTGAGCGACGGCGCTCCCGCGCCCGCCGCCGCCAAGCCGGCGGCGCGGCGAGAGAAACGCATGGCCGTCGGGTGTCAGCGATGGGGCAGCAACCCGGAGCGGCTGGGCTTCCTCCTGAGGTGCGGAGTGCGACGAATCTGCATCTCGCCGGCGAAGCCCGGCCCCGATCGCATCTGGACGGCCGAGACCTGTCAGGCCGCACGCCGGGCCGTCGAGGCCGTCGGCATGACCGCGGAAAGCATGTACTGGGGCGTTCCGATCGGCGTCCTCGTTCCCGATAGACGAGACGCCGCAATCGAACGGTGCCGCAAGCAGGTCATAGCCGCCGGCAAGGGGGGGATCCCCTGCCTGGCGTACACGCTGAACGTGCGGTACTGGCAGGCCCGAACGGGTCGCGAGCCCGGCCGCGGCGGCGGGCTGTACAGCGCCTGGGACCTAGCGAAGGCGACGGCCAAGCCCGGCCGGCGCGGCATCGGGCCCGTCACCGAAGACGACATGTGGGACCGCATCACGTATTTCCTCCGGAAGGTCGTCCCGGTCGCAACGGAAGCGAAGGTCCGCCTGGGCCTGCACCCCCCGGACCCGCCGATGCCGAAGCCCAACCCCTTCAAGACCGCCCAGGTCCTCGACACCGTCGAAGGCCTCAAGAGGTTCGTTACGATCTGCGACAGCCCATACCACGGCCTGACCTTCTGCCAGGGATGCTTCTGGCAAATGCTGCCGGAAGAGGTCAAGCCCGCCGGCCTCTACAAAGGCATCCGCTGGTTCGGCGGCCGCAAGAGAATCTTCCACGTCCACTTCCGGAACCTCCGTGGCGGGCGGGAGAAGTTCGTCGAGACATTCCATGACGAGGGGGACATTGATATGTTCGAGGCCGTACGGACGTACAAGTCCGTCGGCTACACTGGCATCCTCATGCCGGACCATGTTCCCCACCACGAGGAAGACCCCCAGGGGCTCCAGCACTTCGCCTTCGCCTACGGCTACATCAAGGGCCTCATCCAAGCTGCCTATGCCAAGACATAGGGAGCAATCAAGGTGTGTGGCGCAACATCTACTCGCTGGCAAGCCATCAGAGCAGATCCCGGACTGGTGGGCTCCATCGTGCCGCGGTGAAGCCATCGTCAGTAGCGTCGGGCTTCCAAAGTGCGCAGTTCGGGCAAGTCGCCGCCAAGGCTGCCCTTTAGAATGCTGAGGAGGCGCGCTCTTCGCTTTGCGTCCTGCTCCCCATTGACAATCTCCTTGGCGCATGCCATGGCCCGCCCATCGCTGCCGAAGCCCCTGACCAGGGCGTGAAGGGCCAACTGGCTTCCGGCCTCGGCGAGGGGGATGAGGTAGTTCCGGCCCCGCGTGCCTAGCTGCTCCGCTACCCGGATGAATCCCGCGGCGGTCGGCGAGTTGGCCTCACTTCGCGCATCAGGCGGCTTGGTGGGCAAGCGGTCGGCGATGCGGCCCAGCAGTTCTGCATCCCCGGAGTGGAGAACGACCATCGCCCGTAGCGACTGGGAGGATGCGACGCTCAGCAGGACGTCAGATGACCCGATGCCCTGGATCAAGGCGTCAACGGAAGCGGCATCCGTGGCAGAGGCCCGAACCAGCGCCCGGGCGGCGCACTGGGCGACCACGTCCTTGCGCTGCATTGTGGTGGCCAGCACGGCAACCCCTGCCTTGCCCAGGCCGGGGCCCAGCCGGCCGATCACCTCACAGGCGGCTCGGGCGCGCCGTGGCTCCTTCGCCGCCAGCTCCGGGGCCAGTTGCCGAAGCAGCGTCCGAGCAGTCCTTGCGTCGAGATGGCGCAGCGCCCTGGCGAGGAACGCGGCGCTGTCGCCTCGCCCGGCTTCTACAAGCACTTTGACCCGTGCCGTCACGGGCTCGGCCAGCTTCGCCGCGTCTTTGCCCCAGCGGCAAATCCCCGCGGCCAATGCCTCGCAGGAGCCGCGATCGGCGCGGGCCAGCAGCACCTCTCCGGCGGGCAGGTAGTCCGCACGCCACGGTGCTTCGGACGCGGCCCGATCGCGGACCGTCCGAAACGGATGAGCCAGGCCCTGAAGATCCTTGGGGAGCTTGCGGGCCCAATCGGGGATGTCCGGTCCGACGAAGAGGCCGTCGTCGACAGGCCGCTCGCGCCAATCGTAACACAGCAGGCCCAAGGCGCCTCGCATCACCCTCCGGCCGGCGATCATCGGCTTGGCCATATAGCTGTCGTAGGCCGTCGTGGTCGGGTGCGGCGGCTTCCACACGCCGGAGAACGACGCGATCGTGGCCAGGGGGAAAATGCTGAAGAAGTCGTGATAGGCGTGGGATATGTCGCTTTCGAAGATCACCACGCCGTCGGTGGCGATGCCGTAGCCGTTCCGCGTGGCGTTCGACGCGAACAGATCCATGGCGCTGACGGGTTTGGCCAGGTCCTTGCCGGTGGCCAAGTCGAGCACGCGAAGCTCGACGGCCGTCGTCCGCTTCACCCGACCTTCCCTTTCCTGCGCCCAATGCAGCACGGCCACCCGCCTCCCGTCGAGACGATACGCCCACTTGCTGCCATCAGTCACCAGGTTGTCGCGCTGCCAAAGCTGCCTTGCCCCGTTGCCGGTGAGATGCCAGCAGACGGGATGGCCCAAAGCGCCGCCGCGATGGCCCAAGGGGTTGCTCTCCGCGTTGAGACGCTTCTTGCCGCCCAGGGCCACCAGCCGGTCACCGATCACCGTCAGGTGCCCCTGTGGTGTCACCTCGTCGATGCCCCATCGTGTCGACCCGTCAATGGGATCCAGACAGAGGATGCCTGTCGTCGTAGAAAGCAAGAGCAGGTCCTTGTCTCCGTGGCGCCAGATAGCCGGCAAGTGCCAGTTCGACACGCGCAAGGCACCCCTGCCCCCGCCGGCCTGCCAGCGCGTCGTCCCGTCAGCCGCATTGATCGCGTGGATGCCCCCGCTTTGGTCATTCAGCAGGACCAAGTCGTTCCCGACCGGCAGGAGGTAGCCCAGGCCCATGTTGTGGCCAGCGATCGTCCTGGTCCTTCGCAGCAGGCTGTTGAGCTTGAGAAGCTCAGCTTGCGCACATCGGTCGGTGGCTGGCCGCTCCCAGCGCCATTCGCCACTCCGCGCGTCGATGCCGTACAGACGCCACGACGGGCCGAGGAACACGAAAGTGTCGCCCACGATGCAGGGCGTGTTGTTGTCGGGGATGCAGCTCTTCATCGACTGGCCGTTGATCGACCGGCGAACGAACGTCCGCACCCAGCGCGTCTTGCCAGTAGCCAAATCGACACAGTGGGCGACGTCATCGGCCTCGACCCGGAACAGTGCCTTCGAGTACTTCCTACCGCGTGGGACGTCGTAGTACACGTCGCCGGCCGGTCGCGTGTAGAACTGGTACACGCACCCGAACGCCACGACCGGCGAGCACCCGCCCCCGCCGGGATGCCCCGCCGCGCCGCTGCTTCCGTCGGTGGAACTCCAGGCCTTGCCCCTCGGCATGTCGTAGGCCTCAGACTTCCACAGCAGCCTGGCCCTCGACGGGTCGGCGAGAATTCCTGCGCCCGTGTCCAGCGCGGAGTAGTCGCCACGCGGCCCCCGGTAGCTGGGCCAACCCGCAGCCCACGCCTCAGCCTGTGTCGGCGGAGATATCGCCCTCGGCTCGTCCGCCATGGCCGGCCAGGCCGCTATAGTCACCGTCAGCATCACGAGTGTCTTCATGCGCCACCTCGGCTGATCCGCTCCAGCTTGAAGTCATCGAAGTACGCCTTCCCCCGGCCGATGACCACGAAGCGGACGTTGATGGGGTTGCCGTGCTTCGCCGAGACGAACTCCATCTCCGCCTTCTGCCATCGGTCGCCGCTCCGCACGAGCCGGGTCCTGCCCTTGCCGGCCGTCTCCGCGCCCAACAGCTCCCTCGGCTCGTAGCCCATCCCCGGGGTGGGGATGACGAACGCCTTGGCATCTTCCCCCTCGACGAAGACCCAGCACTCCAGCCGGTAGCGCTTGGCGGGAAGGAAGCGCGTGTGGCCCCGGTCCCGCGGCCAGAACTTCGTCTTGGTGAATTCCTCGGCCGTGACGCCGTTGACTTCCAGGGACTTCTTGCCGCTGTGGGCCCGCCGATCACTCACCTTGCCTTCGACCGGCTGGAAGCCGCGGAGCGTTGTGCTCGCGGGGAGCGGCTGGTCTTCGAAGTCCTCCCCTCCCGGCCGGATGAGCACGGTCGTTCCGTGCCCGTTGACGACCTTGGCGTTCTTGACGACGTGCCGGCATATCTCCGGCGGCAGACCCACCATTCGCTGCCGGATCGTCCCGTAGCAGTAGCCGTCCTTCTCTCTCAGTGGTACGACGGGCGCGCTGGTGTGGAACTCCCCCCATATCGGGCACTGGGGATAGCGCACCGGCACGCCGCTCTGCGGAAGAAGCGCCATCCCCCAGCCAGACCGGTCGGAAAGATAAGCCGCAAAGCCGTCCGGCCGTATCACGGGATGATACTTGCGGTACAGCGATTCGCAATTGTTCGACCAGACAGCGAAGCGCTCACCACTGACGCGACGGTCGGAGGCATCCGGCGTGCAGCCGGAATACGCGTAAGTGATCGCCCCCGGCCAGATGATCGTCACGCCGAACGGGAAGAACGAGCCGGAGCCCGTCGTCTCGGCCGGCTTGCCCGTCTTCTTGTCCTTCGGCCTGCCCTTGTGACGCCACCGGGTCTCGCGGTCCACGACGTACCCCAGAACGGGATCGACCCGGAACGTCAGCCTGGTCACACAGCCGATGTGCGGCGTTGCCTTCCGGTGCGGGTGCGAGGGTCCGTGCCCTTCGGCGATTCCCTCCTCCGGCCAGACGCCCTGCTTGATGACAATATCCATCGTCTCGCCGGTGCGGGCGACCTTGTGGCTGATCGGGAACGCGCCAAACGCGGCTGAAGGGATTCCCATGCCAAACCGCTTGAAGCCCGGCGTGTAGGTCTCGTCGAGCCGGTTCCGAGTGTCGGCACCGGGGAACGGCGACCACAGCCAGTCGGGCGCGAGGCCGATCGGCATCTCGCCGTCCATCAAGATTTCCAGCTCCGCCTTGTGCTGTTTGGGGATCCATCGCTTGGAACGGTCGGGATTCTGCCAGTCCCACCACCACCACGTGTGCTGCTTCTTAGCTATGTGGAATCTGGGTTTGTGGCCTTTGAATCGCGCAAGCGGCTTGATCTCCTCCAGCACCCGCGTTAACTCACCCCCCGCCGCGGCAGGCTCTACACTGGCCGCTAGAAGCAGCAGCGAGCCGACTGCCGTAGCTCGCAAGCGTCTCCGCCAAGCCATCCTGTGCCGTGCCATGGGTTGTCTCTCCGGGGCGCTAGACTACTTGCCTTTCAGCGTCTGCCCGTGCATGGCGTGGAGCTTGAGCCACGCCTCGGCCTGCTTGCGGTCGGCGACCCAGAACATCTTCCTGCGCTTCGCCTCGGGCACGTCTGTAGCCTTGCGGATCAGCGTCTCCGGGGCAGTCGGGCCGGCAGCCCGGATGCGGGCCAGTTCGGCGGCCTGTTTGTCGACCTCGGCCTGGAGCTTCTGCGCGAGGGCCACGTCGGCATCGGTCACGTCTTCCAGCCAGGGGCCGACCCGACCCCACTTGACCGTCATACGCAGCACCATCAGCAGCGGGTACCGCCCCGGCTGAAGCTCGAGCACTTGTTTGTGGAATACCGGCACGCCGTTGAGGACGATCTGCTGCCGCGTTGCCGCCGTGAACGGCGCGACCAGCCGGTAGTGCTTCCGCTCGGGGATCTCCAGCACGGTGAAGGCCAGCATGGTGAACTTGGTCGCCGGGCGCAGGGGGGTGTTCAGGGAGATGCCGCCTTCCTTGGCGACGTGCTTTGGCTCGATGCGGCTGAACGCGGCCGTCTTGCCGTCGATGGTCACCGTATCGCCCGGCTTGGGCGTGAGCTGCCGCAGCTCGCCCAGCTCCAGCATCGGGTCGGCCTTCATCGGAAACGCAAGCGAGGTGAGGACCCAGTCGTTGAGGCCCTGCCGGGAGGTGTCGGGCTTGACGATGGGCACGCCTTCGGGCGGGGTGAAGCCCTTCGGCGGCGCCATCGCGGCGTATCCGCTGACGGGGGATTCCTCCTTACCGCCCAGGACGTACCCGTCGGGCCCTTCCTGGAGGGGCAGGTGCGGCACGCGGTAGAACTCCTCCACGGCGAACGGGTCGATGAGGTAGCCCCCGGCCGGGTCCACCTGCTTGAGCTGCACCGAGCCGTCGGTGGCGTACTTGTCCGTCGGCACGCGGAGGGCGAGGGCCTTGTCGATGAACAGCGAGAGGTAGTCCCAGATTCGCAGGACGCTCATCACGCCGGCGGGAACCGGCTTGCCCCAGCCTTTGCCGCCATGGGTATCGGGATAGTCGCCGTGGCCTACGCCCTTGGCGACGACCTGATGGGGCAGCCACGCCGTCCGGGCACGGTAGTTCAGCAGCGATGGCCGGACGTGATTGAACCACGTCCCGCCCCACTCCGTCTCGCCGTTGGCGTTGACCTGGAGGATGGTCTCGTTCTGGGGCTTGGCCCACGGCAGCATCGGCCAGGTCGGCGTCTCTCCGTGATACGTCACCGACGCGATGGTGCGTTTGGGGAACAGCCAGGCCATGCGGAAGGGGAACTCGCCGCGGGACGACTTGCCGAACGTGATCCACGGCGCGTGACGGAACTCCGCTATTCTCGTCGCGCCCGCCACGAGGTCCAGCACCTTCTGAACGCGGGCAGGCTCGGCCGGCGGGTCCTTGCGATGCTCGATGCCGGTCTGGAACGTGCGCAGGTATACGATGCCCATCTCGCGGCGCGCCGCGACTTCGCGCAGGGCGGCGTGCTCGCCGAAGACCTTCGAGTCGCTGTTGGCGGGGATCAGCAGCACCGCGCGGATGCGTTGGGCGTCCTTCGGCGCCCAGACCAGCACGTCGGCCTTGGCCGGTCCCTTGCCTCGCCGCTTGCCAACCCGTTCGTCGGGCAGCCTCAGCCCCACCGGCCAGTGCGGCGGCTCGGCCAGGGGCTTCTCGGCCGCCGAGGCGGTGACGCAAGCCGCGAGCAGCACGGCCGCCGCAGGCAGGGCCCAGTGTGGCCGAGCACGCATATCGCTCATCGCATCGCTCCTTACATGTCGATCGGGCCGGGACGGAGGGAGCGTGTTGGGCCCACGGCCGGCCGGCGGCTACTGCTCGTACGCCGAGAGGATCTGGACGATCTCGACGTAGGTCTGATTCATCTCCTGGCGGTGGTCCCTCTCCACGGGCACGAGCACCGTGCGGTAGTCCCTCAGCCGGATGCCGACGCAGGCGTGGTGGTACTGTGGATCGAAGGCGTTGTACGAGGGCAGCTTCTCGTACTTGCCCCGAAAGGCCGTAACCTGCGTGGCCTCGGCCGCGCCGCGCGGGCTCAGGTTCCCTTCCGCGTCGCGGGAAACGTGGGCCACGTCCCGAAGAAGCCACTTGCGTTCCCTGAGCGCATCGTCGTTCTTCCGCCGCACCGAAACATAGTCGCCTGGGGCGATGAATTCCTTGCGGCTGAGGATGAAGTAAACGTGCCCGGGGTTCGGATCGGGCGCCGACCCGTCGGCCCGCTCCTGGAGGCGGACGGGCTCGGAGCGCCAGACGACAATGTCATTCGGGTCGGCGCTCTCGCGGTAGAGATGCAGGTCCCCGACGTCGACACGCTCCTCGAGCACGGCGAAGGAAACGTCGCGGACGCGCCCGACTTTCCAGCCGGCACGGACCTTCGAGCCCAGGCGCTCGGCCAGGTCGGCCAGGGCCTGTTCTGGCGTCTCGGGCTCCTGGCCGCAGCCGGCCGTCGCCATCATCACAGCGGTGGACAAGAGCATCGCGAGTCCGCGGGTTGCGTGCCTCATCCCGATCTCTCCGTTACGTTCGCCGGGCCGGGCTGCGACGCCGGCTGGGACGCCGCCTGGGTGTCCCAGCGGCGAAGGGCTTCGGCAGCCCACTTGGCGACCTCGGGATCGCTGCCGCTCGCGGCGGCCTGGAGGATTGGGCGGGCGGCGTCCCGCTTGCTTGCGGCGAAGCCTCCCAGCGCCCCTGCCGCCCACAGCCGCACCTGCGTATCGCCGTGCTTCACCAGGCCTGCCAGGAGCCCCACCGCCTTGACCGTGCGCATGTTCGCGGCCGCCACCACAACCCGGCCGAGAACATGCTGCTCCTTGGCGGCCCCCGCGATCCGGGCCAGGTCGGGGAGGGCTTCCTCATCGAGCATCGCCAGCAATTGGGCGGCGAAGACGCCCGCGTCGTAGGTAGAGGTCTCCGGCTTCTTCGGCGCTTCGACGAGCAGGCGCAGCAGCACCGGCTTGGCCACGCTGCCCAGCGCCGCCAGCGCGGGCCCGACCTTGGCGGACTTGACCGCGATGTCCATGTCCTCGCGAAGCAGGTAGCCGGCGAGCAGCTCGGCCGAGGCGGGGACCTTCAGCTTCCCGAGGGCGTCGAAGGCGTAGTTGTAGGTCGGATCGTCGGGCGGGGAAGCGACGTACTGCTTGAACAGCTCGACCGCGCGGGCGTCGCCGAGCTTGACCAGGGCGTTGATGCCCGCCTGCGTGGTGTAGTTCGCGTGCCGGTCGAGCTTCTTGCGGTGCGGGCCCGTGCGGAGTCGCTGGATGATGGGCTCGACGGCGGCCGGGTCGCCCATGTCGCCGAGGGCCTCCATCGCCTCGTGGACCGGCCCGCGCCGAGGATCGCCCTGCATCACTCGGATCAGGGCGGGGACGGCCTGGCGGGCCTTCGCGCGGCCGAGGGCGCGGAGCGCGGCGTTGGCCGCGCCGGAGAGCGTCCTGGCGCGCTGCTTGTCCTTGGCCTTGTTGGCGGCCTCCAGCTCCCTGGCCAACTGCTCCCGAAGCGCCAGCAGCGCCTCCCCCACGCTCGGATCCCCCATCGCGCCGACGGCCCCGATGGCCTCCGTCAGCAGCGGGGACTTCGGATCGGTGGCGATCTCCAGCACGTCCTTCACGCCCCGCTTGTCGCCCACCGCGGCCAGCGTGCCGAGAACCGCGCGGCGCAGGTCCTTTGCCGGCGGCTCTGCGCGGGTCGCCTTCGTCTCGCGGAGGATCGCCAGCAACTCGTCGAGGGCCCGAGCGTCCTCGTAATGGGCCAGCCCCCTCACGGCGGCAAGCTTCGCGGCGTGGTCGCCGCTCTTCAGCAGCGCGAGCAGCGGCTCGGAAGCCGACTCGATCTTGCGGAGGGCCAACTGCCCGGCGCAGTACGCTCGAACGGACTCGCTCGGGTCTCGAAGCCCGGCCTCCAGCAGCTCACGCAGCTCCTTGCTTAGCGGCACGGGGGCGGCGGCGTCCGGTGCGGCCGGCGCGCCGCCGGTGCGAAGGACCTCCGCGAGCTTCTCCGCGTCGGTCTTGGACTCCGAGGCCACGTGGCAGCCGACCAGGGCTCGGAGGGCCTGCTCGCGGACCTCGGCCGATCGCTTGCGATCCGTGGCGAGATCAGCCAGCAGTCGCGGGGAGCGATCGACCATCACGCTGGCGACCATGGCCACCACGTCAGGATCGCCGAAGGCCAGCAGTTCCGTCAGGGCCGCTTCCGTGACGGGACCCTCGATCTTGACCAGCGCGGCCATCGCCACTTGGCGGGTGAGTCGCGGCTCAGGCTCGACTTCGGCGATCAGGGCCCGAAGCGGGTTGACGATCCCCTCCCACCACTCCCGGGCCAATCGGGCCCGGAGGACCGGAACGGGGTAGTTCGCCTCGTAGGCCTCCGTCAGGATCGCCTTCAGTCCCGAGTGCCTGGTGCGGCCGATGTGGCGCTGGATCGTCCGTTTGATCTGCTGCTGCGTCTGCGGCAGCGGCTCGCGGATCAGCTCCGCCAGCGGCCCCACCGCCTGGGGGGCCTTCAAACGGCCCAAGGCGTCAGCGGCCGCACGCCGCAGGTCGGACCGGGGCTCTTTCAGGATTGCGATCAGCGAGTCCGTCCACCCCGCGCCGCTCTCGACTCCGACGACCTCGATGATCGCCAGCCTCTCGTCGACCTTCCCGCTGTCGAGCAGCTTGCCCAAGCGTGCTCGGCCCGCCTCGCCCAATCGCCCCAGCGCCCGGATCGCCGCCAGCCGCACACCGGGGTCCGGATCCCCCAGCCGCTCGACAAGGGCGTCCTCGGCCGCGGGCGCCTTGAGCCGGCCGAGGGCTTCGCAAACCGTCTGGCGGATCTCCTTCTTCGGGTCGGCAAGCAGTGAGATCAGCGGGCCGGGATCGCGAAGGACACCCTCTCGCGCCAGCGCGCGAATTGCCTCCACCCGCAGGTTCCATTGGTTGTCGGTCCGGGCGGTCTCCAGCAACGGGCCGATTACGCAAGCATCGTCGATCGCCGCCAACTCGGCGATGGCCTCGGCCCGCTTCTCGACGTTGCCTGTATCGAGCTGCCTGATCCACCGGGCCGCCTCCGGGTTGGCCGGTTCGGCCGGGTCCGAGTCGCACCCGAACAGCCCGACGGACGCCAGGACCGCGCAACAGACCCGACCGACCGCACCGCGCGTCGCCGCGCGCCTCCTAGTCCGTGCCGATGGCATGCTCGTCCGCCTTGGGGCTGTAGCTGCGGAAGTAGACCGAATCGAGGCCGAGGAAGTGGAGGTTGTCCAGGATGTCCATGAGGTGGGTGTATTGCACGGCCTGGTCGATGTCCAGCCGGATCACCACGTTCCGGCCCTTGCGCCGCTTGGCGGCCACCTCGTTCATGACGGCCATGAGCTGGCTTCGCGAGACGGGGGCCTGGTTGTTGTACTTGACGCCGTCGTGGATGTACCGCTCGCCGCCCTCCGTCACGGAGATGACGACCTCCTCCTGGAGCCGCACGTCCGTCGCGTGGGCGGCCGTGGGCATGCTGATCTTCAGGGCCTTCTGCGGCTTCTTCAGGCTCGCGGTCACGATGAAGAAGATCAGCAGCAGGAACACCAGGTCCATCAGCGACGTCATCGGCACGCCGCCCTCGCCCTCTTTGCTGTCGCGTCGGACCAATCCCATGGCGTCGGTCTCCTGCCTGGTCGGCTGCGATCGGCCGGGCCGGTCAGTTCTGACCGGCCTGCCTGCGCATCTCATCGAGCGCCCGAATGAGCGCCTCGTTGGTGTGGGTCATCAGGAACATGCTGAAGCCCGTCCGGCCCTTTGAGTTCTCCAGCTTGTAGAGGACCTCGTTGACGCCCTCGCGAAGGGGCACCTTGCGGAAGTCCTGGAGCGTGAACGGCACCCAGGGGCGCGTGATCGGCGGGGCCTGGAATACCCGCTTGCCGTTGATCCAGCAGACGCCGTAATCGTCGCTGGCGAACGAGCCCAGCACGGTCTGGTCGCGGTCGGACATGATCCGCGTGTAGAAGTACCATACGCCCAGGCGCTCGTTGTCGGTCACGTACGGGCGGATGCAGCAGAGGTCGTGGCTGAGATCGACATGCACCTTGTGCGCCTGGCCGCAGTTGACGTCGGGAATGGTCGGCCCGAACCGGCGGTACTTCCAGCGGATCTTGCGGGGCTTGCCCGTCCCCCGGTCCGTCTTGCCCGTGAAGACCTGCCCGAGATCGACGTGCTGCTCGGGCGGGAACTTGTGCTCGAGCTGCATCATCCTCCGCTCGTGGCCCGGGTGCTGGAACGGGCCGACGTAGTACCAGCGGTCGACGCACATCCAGTCGATGCGCGTCCGCTTCGGCTGCCCGTCGGCGTACTTGACGACGTGGCAGGACGACTCGTTGCGGCCGATCCGAACGCCGAAGACCACCTCGGGGTAGATCATCTGCTTCAGGTCCCGCTGCTCCAGCAGCAGCGGGTTGAGGTAGTCGCCCTCGTACGGCACGGGCGCGGGGACGATGTCCACCGCGTCACCGAAGAGGACCGACGTGGCGGGCAGGGCGTACTTGCCCTCGGCCTCGTCCCGCATCAGCCGGGCGGTCTCGAGGATGTCCTGCGTCTCCAGGTAGGCATTGACCAGCATCCGCTTGTAGTCCCTGAATTCCTGCCCGAGTGACGACCGAACGTGCTTGAGCTGCTCGTGGAAGCGGATGTCCTGGCGCGGCGGGTCGCTGAAGTGGGTCTTCTCGATGGCCTCGCTCAGCGGGAGGATCGCGAACTCGTCCTCCGCGAGCCGCAGTGCGTGGTAGCGCTCGAAGAGGCGGCGCGCCTCGACCTCGATCACCTGGTGTGCCTGGTACAGGTCGTACAGCGACAGCTTGGCGGCGGGCGCCGCCTCCGTGACGGTGACCGCGTTGGGGTCGACATCAACGCGAGGCTTGTACCGGATCGACCGGTTGGGCTTCTCGGGGCTGGGCCACTGGCCGCGCTCGATCATCTCCTTGCGCCGGCGGTCGCCCTTCTGCATGGCCGTCAGCGCTTGCGATCGGATCTCTTCCAGGCGCCCGCGGATCTCGACCAGTTCGTCGTAGGACTGCGTGAAGTAGTTCCGATAGATCCGCGCCAGGTCGTCGAGCGCCCGCTGCAATTCCCACGGGGGCGCCTCGAACTCCTCGCGCTCGCCGATGGCGAGGGCCTCGTAGATCGTCCGTTGGGAAACCGCCACCGCCAGCGCCACGTGCACCAGCAGCGCCAGAAGGAAGAAGACCCGCACTCGCCGGGACCGCACCAGCCGCTTGTAGAGAGCATACCAGTCGCTACGGGCTCGCCCGCCGCCCGCCGGGGCCGGGCCGGACGCCTCGGACAAGGTCGACCGGTCGGATGCGTTGTCTTTATCCGCCATCTCGAACACCTCCCGCCTGGAGGTCTTACTCGCCCGGCGCGGCGTCCTTGTCCGGGTTCACGAACCACTCGATCAGCAACTGCTGCACGGCCATGTCCAGCTCGTCGGTCAGCCGGGCCGTCCGGTCGCCGAACAGCGACGCCAGAGCCAGCGTCGGGATCGCTACGATCAGCCCGGCCTGCGTGGTGATCAGGGCGACGGAGATGTCCCCGGCGAAGACCGTCGGGTCGCCCGTCTCGCCCAGAAGGCGGAACCGGCTGAACGCCCCGATCATGCCCGAGACCGTTCCGGCCAGCCCCAGCAGCGGCGCGACCGTCGCGCTGAGCATCAGCGGGCGGATGCGGCGGTGGTGGATCTGAAGCTCCGTGCTGATCGCATCCGAGACGATCGCCCGGATGTCGGCCACGGGCACGTTGCGGTTCTCGGCCATCAACTGGACCGCGCGGGCCAGCGGATTGTCCGTCTTGCGGCAGCGCTCGATCAGCTCGTCGAAGCGGCCCTCCTTCCACGTGGCGCGCACCTGGCTGAGGAACCTCGCCGGCGCGATCCGCGAGCGCCGCAGCCGCATCAGGCGCTCCAGCGTGAAGGCCACCGTCACCACGCTGCACGCCAGAATGAACCACATGGTGTTGCCGCCGGAACGGAACCAGGTCTGCACCTCCGTCCAGTACTGCCCCGGACTCAACCCGTAGGCATGCTGGCTGGCAAGGGTGAGGATCAGTAGGAGCATCAAGGCTGACATCCGCCAGAGTGGTTGGTTTCGCAGCACCGCACATTCCTTTCACGTAGCCGATCTGTGGCACCCCCCCACGGAGACCGGACCCAAGGCGCCCGGCCGGACCTGCAACGTTAAATC
Organism: uncultured Planctomycetales bacterium; assembly: GCA_965602635.1. Classification (GTDB taxonomy): domain Bacteria; phylum Planctomycetota; class Phycisphaerae; order SM23-33; family SM23-33; genus CBFCZU01. The sequence goes on from CBFCZU010000025.1 coordinate 18,889, forward strand.
GGGCGCCACCACGGAGGTTCCGTGAGAACACCTCACTACGGAGCGCGACTGTCGCCTTGCCTGGCGAGGTAGCGAACGCCCAGCCCACGCAGCCCTCGCCAGTGTTTCAGCAGAAGGCGCCCCCGATGCAGGAGCGCTGCCAAGGGCTTCAGCATGGCCCATAGGGTAGTGTCCGTACGCGGAGAAGACGACACGATGAATTGCAGACTCGTGACAGCATCGCTGACGGCTGCGATCGCCTCAACACTCTGCGCCCAGGGCGCCTCGCCCGAATCCGGCAGCGGCCACAACGGTGAGTACCAACTGGTGCTGCGCGAGGCACTATTCCAGGGCGCCGAGCCGGGCCCGATTCGCCCGAACCTCGTGCTGGAGTTGGAGAGAGACCACGGCGTGTGGAGGACCGTGACGGGCATGTCGCTACGGTACAACCAGGGCGACCACTTCGGGATCGTTGAGGAGGCGGATGAGGGCGGAGCCAACCTGCGGCTGAAGCTTGTGGTGACGATCGGCAGCGACCGCTGGGTGGCGGGTGGCATCGCGCGGTATGAAGTGAACGTGAAGCGCGGCCCGGGCGGCGCGCTCGCCGGGACGTACAAGGGCACGTTCAAGGATCACGAACTCACGGGGCAGATCTTCGGGGAGCACCGCCCGCCTCGCACGGTGCGGCTGAAGGGCTACAAGCCGCTGGATCCTGCCGAGCACCCGCGCCTGCTGTTCCGCAAGCACCAGTTGCCCACCCTGCGCGAGAAGCTGAAGACCCCGTTGGGGCGGGCCTACCTCGCCGCGGCCGAGGCTTCCGGCGACATGGTCAGCCTCGGCGTGCTGTATCAACTCACCGGCGAGGCGGCGTACGCCCGGAAGGCCCGGGAGCTGCTGGAGGCGATGGAGGGCAATTTCGGCCCGGACGCCGGGGGCGCCGGTTCGGGGGGGGTGGGGCACAAGTCCGTCAACGCCGCCCTGGCCTACGACCTGTGTTACGACGCCTGGCCCGGGGATTTCCGCGACGCGATCGCCAAGCGCATGATGCGGTTCGTCGACTTCTTCCAGAAGGTCCTGCCCATCTCTTTCGCGAACTATCACCCGTGCAGCAACTACTACGGACCCGGGCGCGGATCGATGGCGATCGCCAGCCTGGCGTTTTACGGCGACAAGGGCCCCGAGCCAACCAAGCCCGCCTCGCCCGAAGAGCTGCTCAAGGCGGGGGGCTTCCAGGCCATGCTGCTCAAGCAGAGCGGCGAGGCCGATGCGATGAAGAAGAAGTACGGCGAGGCCCTCGCCCGCTGGAAGGCCGCCCACCACGCCTGGGCCGAGAGCGGCGGCGGCAACCGGGCCAAGCTCCACGCCTTCCACACCGGGCGAATGCACATGCTGCGGCACTACCGCCTCGGCGTCGGCGACGGCGGCTTCCAGGCCGAAACGGGCGGGTACGCGGGCATCGCCGCCCGGTACCCGCACGTCTACGCCAACCTGTACTTCCTCATGTTCGGCAAGGACGTCTCGCCGCACGCCGACATCAACCTGCTGATGGTCCGGAAGATGATGCAGCAGGTGTTCCTCGATGAGGGCAGGCAGCGGACTCGCCACCACAAGATCTCCACCAGCGCCGACTTCCGCCTGGACTGGATCGCCGTCGGGTTCCCGATCATCCCCGACCGCTACAAGCCCGGCATGCTCTGGGCGTGGAACCACCTCGCCGGCGTGAAGGGTCCGGAAACGACCGATGCCGTCATCACCAGTCTCGCCAAGGCCTCCGGGTTGGATCTGGCCATGGCCTTCCTGCACTACCCGCTGGACATGAAGCCGTCGCCCTCGTCCGCGTGCATGCCGCTCACCTGGGAAGCCAGGTCGTTCGGCTTCTACCTCTTCCGCGACGGCTGGAAGGGCAAGGACGACTTCATCGCACAGGTCTTCCTGAAGGCCCAGCCCGTCGGCGGGTGGAACCATCCCAACGCCGGCACGTTCCGGCTGATGGGCCTTGGCCACTACTGGAACACCGGCTCCGACTCCCGCAACGGCGTGCGAGAGCAGGAGAACGTGGTCCTGCTGCCCGAGGACAAGGTCCGCAATGACTGCGCCCGCCTGACGCACGTGGAGTTCGGCAAGGACGGGTCCGGCGCGGTCACGATGGACATGAACGACCTGTATGGCGGCCGGAAGACCGTCAAGGTCCGCAGCAAGGAGACCACCAAGAAGGTCCCCGGCGGCGGGACGATCAAGGTCGGCGGCGAGATGGTCGACCGCGAGCTGCCCCTTCGCGACGGCCAGGGCTTCCGGATGGCCGACCGCTGGGCCGACTCGGGCCTGACCGGCCTACGGTCGTTCGTGGTGGACTACAGCGGCAAGAGCGGTGCGCCATGCCTTATGGCCGTCCTGGATCGGATCGAGGGAGGAGGGAAGAAGGTCTGGATGTGGCAGGTCCCCGCAGCCGAGGGCCGCCGCGGCGAGGCGCCCAAGGTCAGCGTCTCGGGCAACACGTTCACGATCTCCTACAGCGACGCCTTTCTGAGAGGCACGGTGGTTTCCCCGGCCGCCGCCAAGGTCCAGCACCGAAGCGAGCGCATCGAGATCGGCGAGGCGCGGCACGGCTTCCACGGCGATGTCAGCCGCATTCTCGTAGATGGCGCCGACCCGAAGGCCGGCGACTTCCTCGTGGTCGTCACCGTCCAGCGTAAGGACGCTCCCACCGTCAAGGCCGTAGACGCGGGACTTGGCGCGACGGTCACCGTCGGCGAACAGAAGCTCCGCTTCGACGGCAAGAAGATCGCTGTCGGCCCTTGATGCAGCCCCATGTCATGGCCGCTTCGCATCGGAGATGATGATTCTGCCGGGCCCGGGCTCGCTCCCGGCGCCCGCCCATCTCGCCACGTCCACCAGCCGCGACGCGCCCTTCCCGTCGTCGCCGGCGGCGCCGGGCCTACGGAGCAAAGCGCGGCGCGACGGGTGGCGGGCCGGGGTCAGTGTTCTCCCCGGGCAGGCCGGGCCTCTTCTTGATCTCGGCTTCCTTCCTGCGCTCTTCCTGCTGCTTCCGCTTCCTGAGTTCCTGGGGGCTGACGGGCCTGGGGGCGGTCAGGTAGAAGCCCGAGCCGACCCAGCGCCCAGTGTACTGCTTCGGGAGAACCACTTTGGTGAAGCTGCCCTTCCGAATGCCCTGCACGGTGCAGACGCCGTAGTCTCCGTCCTTCAGCCCTTCGTCGACGTCGACGGTGAGGCTCCCACCGAGGTCGGCGTTGCCGACGACCGTCAGGGCGGCGTTCCGTCCGATGCCCCTTGACGACTTGGGGTGAAGCCGGATGCGGAGCCCTGCCCCGTCGGCCAGCCGGGCGTGCCACCGAACCTGGAGCTTGCTTCGGCCCAGATCCAAGGAGTACCCCTTGCCGACCACCAGGCCGGTGCAGGTCCGGTTCTCGGGCACGGTCACAGTCCCGCCCTCACCGTCAAAGACGGCCTGCCTGCCGATGTCCCATGCAACGGCCTTGCCGCCATCCAGCCAGCGCTTGCCCTCCGTGTCCCAGACGCCGCCTCCGCCCGACCATTCCAGGATCGGCGGCGGGGGCCCATCGACGAAGTCTTTCAGAACCGGCGGCGGGTAGAATCGCTGCTCGGTGGGGTCCTTGGCCGTCGGGTCCGGGTGCGGCCAGGGGTAGCGCTGGTGGTATTCCCAGATCGCCCTCGCCATCGCCTCGTCCGGCGCCCAGAACGCGAGCTTCCTGTCGCCCGTGTACTCAGCGTAGGGGGCCGGCTTGTGCCTCGGGCTCTTGATGTCGGCGTCATACAGCCAGCCGCCCCTGGCCGTCATCGGGAGGCATCGCACCTCAGTCCTCCCGTCGGGCTCCGACCTGGGGATCCGGGCCGCGGCGAGGCTGTGGATGTACCGGATGAACAACGCCGTCATGTCTTCGTTCCAGCTGGTGTGCCCGCCGCCGCGATGGACCACCAACGACCAGACGTTGTCCTCGTGCTTCCGTCGCCGGTCCAGCATCTGCATGCGGGTCATCACCCACTGGGTTTGGTTCCTGCTCTTGCCGTCGTCGCCCGTGGTGGCGTACCGCGAGCGCAGCCCCCGGCCGAGGTCGCCGCCCTCGGGGCCGCAGCTCTCGAACTCCCCGCTGAAGTGGATCAGAGGCACGCCGCGCAGGGAGCAGCTCATGTCTTCGATCGCATGGTGGAAGTTGCCGCTCTTGATCATCACGACGCCGATGACGCGGTGCGGCTTCCAGTAGGCGACGTTGCGGCAGAACAGCCCGGCGGCGGAGTGTCCGGCGGTGAGCATCGGCGCGAACTCGACCTCCGGATGGCCGCTCTTTCTGGCCAGCTCGGTCAGGGCCCGCTGGAGGTACTTGTGCCCGCCTTTGATGATCGACGCGTCGAGGTGGTAGTAGAGGATGCCCATCTTCTCCTTGGCCAGGGCGGCGCGCACCTGGCGGTCGGTCGCCAGCTTCCTTTCGATCATGACGGCGCCGGGATAGAACAGGCCCCGGACCTTGCCCACGCCTTCCGGCAGCCAGAGACATGCGGGCGCAGGCGGCCGCGGCTCTCCCCGCTTCGGGGGCTCTGGGACTTCGATGATGCAGGTCCAGTCCTCCTCCCGGACCGTCTTATTCTCCCGAGGCGCGGCATCGACAAGACCGGCCGTAACCGTCGTGACGAGTAGCACAGGCAAGAGCCGTCGACTCCATCTGGTCTTGCACATTGGACATGTCTCCCTGCCAGCGTGAAGGGTCAATCCAGCGTCGGCAGCTTTGTCTTCTCTATCTGCGCAGAGTAGTCCACGGCCGACGCCGCCGAGCAGGTGAACTTCACACGAATGGTCTTCTCGGCCAGGCCGCCGCCAAGCCCGATTGCTTTCCCGGGCACCTTGAAGCGGGTCACGAGCAGCGCCTTGTTCGGGCGCGTGCCGGGCTTGGACGTGTCGGTGCGTTTGGGGACGAGGAAAACGCCCGAGCATTCGGCGCCGCGAACCGCAACCGTTCGGGAGCCGACCTGGAGCTCGCCGCCGATCGTGCATCGGGCCCGGGGATAGCAGCGCGTGCCATAGCGCGCCACCTCACCCTCGCGCTGCCACGGGCTGACATCCTTCACGACGAGCTTCACCTTGTTGTCCAGGTCCGAGATCTGTCGTGGCCGGCCCTTCCTGTCCTTGCCCTGTCTGACGGTGAACGAGACAAGCTCGCCGCAGACGCGCTGCCTCTGGAGTCCTTCTTCCTGGAGGACGGTGGGGCAGTCCAGCACGAAGTCGGCAGCGGTTTTCTTGGCCCCGTAGACGAACCGGCCCCCCAGGACGGCCCGGCCGGCGTAGAAGCTCGGCCACTTGGCGTCATTCTCATCGCGGAAGGTGGCCTTGACCGTTACGTACCTCTCGGTGCCCATGTCGAACACCTGTCCCTCGGCCGGCCAGGCCAGCGGCGGGCCGTCGTAGGGCTTGCGCTTGCGGGGCGGCCTGGCCTCTTCGACGTACTCGGGCCATGGCTTGGTGGCGGTCAGGTCCAGCAGCAGCGCGTAGCCGTCCATCAGCCCGCCGCCGAACGTCGGCTGGACCGCGTTCTTCAGCGGGGGGGGAACGGCCTTCCCGTCGATCTTCTCCTCCGGGAGCGCGCCGGTCAGGCACAGCAGCATAGGCCGTCCGTTGGACCGGCCCGTGGCGAACGCCCAGCCGTCGACCATATCGTTGCAGCCGCCCACCGCCACCCGCGTGCCGCAGGCGGGCATCGGCGAGAAGAACCGGTAGCCGGTGAGGTTCGGGTCCGTCACCACGATACTGCTGGCGGACTCCACGTCCGAGAGCGCATTGCTCAGCGCCACGATCTTCGTCAACGCCTGCCACACGATGGACCCGTCGACCGCGCGGGCCATGTCCTGGATCCGCCACGCCGACGTCCGCGTCGAGGCGACCACGTTGTGGTCGGGCCCCATCTTGATCACGCTGACGCACGTGGACATGGGCGTGTGACCGAGCCGGTTGGGGACGTAGCGCTCGATGTCGTACGGGTAGCGGAACATCGCGTTGTTCCCGCCGTGGCTCCACGTCGAGACGATCAGGTTGCCGGCGTCGTCGTAGACGCACTTCCGCACGGCCGAGTCTGCGACCAGGCGAAGCGAATCGACGCCCACGAACGGACCACGCCACCCGTACAGGTGCTTGTGGGTCGTGCCGTCGGGGTTGTAGACGTACAGGCGCGGGTTGCGGTACGGCTCCCGCCCGGTCCCGCTCATCCAATCGCCCACTCGAATGTATCGCCCGTCGACGGGGTTGACGGCCAGGCCGCTGACCACGCGCGTGTTCTGGATGGAGACGGCCCGGACGCACCGCCCGGCGGGGGTGTACGTGCGGAGGCCGGGGCCGTGCAACGATATCGTTCCGTCGTTCAGAACGCGCAGGCTCGGGGCGATGCTCCAGCCATTGAGGTCGCGAAGCCACTCCACCTTCGAGAGGTCCGGGCTCCAGCGCGCCAGGTACGTGTGCCGACACCCGAACGTCGAGTCCGTCACCCCCTTGGGGTCCGGCACGGTCTCGGTCTCGAACCGGCCGCAGAGCTTCGCGATCCTCTCGGTCGCCGTTCCGGCGATATAGACCGCGCCGTCCTTGCCCAACGCGGCGGCCGTGATCGAACCCGCGCCGCGCGGCAGCCGGCAGAACTTGCCAACTGTCTTCAGGTCCGGGCTGAGCACCGCCAGGAAACCGGTTGCCTCCGGCTGGAACCAGCTCAGCTTGCGGTACATGACCTGGCTCTCGACCGTCTGGCCCCCTTCGCCCCATTGCATCCCCCGCGGGCACGATCGGATCGCCTGGGTCACCTCCTTCTGCTTCCGCTTGATCTGCTCCTTCGTCGGCGGCTCCTCCAGGGCGGACCGGCCCGCCAGGCCGCCCGGGTCCGAGCCGATGGCCTTGTCCGGGTCCGGCACGGCCACCTTGCCGGTGTCCTTTGCCCCCAGGCCCCGTTACGCCGAGAAGCGAGGCAGAGGGGGTATGTCCGTGCCGATCGCCTTGGCCTTCACGCCGCGAAGCGTGATGTCCGCGTCCAACGTCACGCCGCAGACGAGGATGTCGCCGCTAGGCAGGAAGATACCCGCCGACAGCCATTCGCTGCCCTTGCCCCCCACGAAGGTCGCCGTCACCACCTTGGCGGGGTTGGGTGACTCGCGCGTCCGCGCCTCGCACGGCCGCATCCCGCTATGCCATGCGGATACGAGTAACAACACCACCAGCCTCGCAATACGTCTTGTCATGCTACGCCCTTCGTTCGGTTCAGACCGGCCGCTCGTGTCCCTCGGGAGCCCCGGGTGCCGGCCGAAGCTGCGACACAGCCGTCGCCTTGTGTCCACGTATTCAACCGGTGGAACACATGAACGGTTTGCGGCAATTGCGGGCCGTCTGTCGATCTCTCTCAGGACCCCCTTCCGTTCGGGCGCAGCGCTGAGCGGGAGTCGGCTCCGTGGCGGGTGACGACCTCCCAGACGAATCGGTATATCCGTCGGACGATCGGCCAGACGTCGGCAGTGCCGGCGGGCCGGACCCGTCGGTTGCTCTCCATCACATCCATCAGGACCTGGATCGTGGCCCTGGCCTCGGTGGCAAGCTCGGGCCTGACGGCCCCTTTGCGCCGCGGATCGGCCAGCGCGGCACGCAGGTGCAGGACGGCTTCGGTGATCTGGAGCCCTTCCCGGAAGGCCTCGATTTGTGGGCTGGGCGCGGCGCCGTCGGGACCGGGCGAAACGAACGGACCTCCGCTGGGGTGGATGTTGCCGAAGCTCACGTACGAGCGTATCGGCCGGCGCCGCTTGCCGTCGGCGGTCGGCCAGGACCAGCCGTCGAAGCTCAGGAAGCCGCTGCCGCTGTAGTTCGCCGCAATCCGTCCCAGCGGCGCCATCGTCAGGTAGTCCGTGGGGGCCGACGTTACGCCGTCTCGCTTGAGGACGTCGATGGGAGCGTCCTTCACCAACAGGCGCCGCGAGTAGTTCCGCCGCACCACGTTGGCGTAGCCGACCACCACCCCGCCGGCGGGCTGAGTTCTGTCCTCCGGCGTCCGGCCCCACTTGCGGACACTGCCGCAGTGCGTCAAGACGCGCCACTGCATGT
>CBFCZU010000026.1:0-26955 GCA_965602635.1 uncultured Planctomycetales bacterium
TCGCAGAGGCCGCACTCGATGCAGGTCTCGGCCTTGGCGAGCCAGTCGGGGATCCCCTTTGCCAGGACGCGGCCGGCGCCGATCTGCTTGATGTAAATCGGCAGGTACAGGACGCGGAAGATGGATATCCCCTGCGGGCAGGGCTCGCAGTACCGGCAGGCGCGGCAGAAGGTCGTGCCGATGGTCCGGCGGATCTTGGCGATGGCCCGCTTGTCGGCGGGTGAGAGCTTCGGCGGCCGGCGGGCGAGCCGGGCAAGCTCGCGCACCTGGGCGGGCGTCTCGACGCCGACGACCGGCACGACGCCGCGGTAGCGGTAGATGTAGCCCAGTGCGAGCCTGGCCTTGCCGATCCGCCCGCCGCCGAGGGGCTTCATGGCGATCAGGCCGACGCGCCGCCGCCTGGCCAGGCCGATCATGCCGCTCCGCGGAATCTCCGTGTTGATCAGGCTGATGGGGTACTGGAGCGAGTCGAAGACGTCCATCTCCAGGGCCTTCAGCGAGACGTCCATCGAGTGGCTGCTGATGCCCAGCGAGCGGATCTTGCCCTGGTCGATGGCCCTTCGCGCCGCGGCCACCGCCCCGCGCCGCCCCATCGCCTTGGCCAGGTCCTCGTCGGTGTCAACGCCGTGTAGCTGATAGACGTCGATCGTGTCGGTCCGCAGCCGCCGGAGGCTCTCGTCGAGGTGGGCGGTGAAGGTCTTGCCGTCGCGGGCCGAACTCTTGCTGGCGAGGATCAGCCCGGCCCGCTGCCCGCGCAGGGCCGAGCCCATCTTCTTCTCGCTGTCGAAGTAGCCGTGGGCGGTCTCCAGGAAGGTGATCCCCTCGTCGATGGCGGCGCCGATGACCTTCGCGACGGCCTGGCGGGTGATCTTCGAGAACTGTATGCCCCCGAGCCCGACGGCCGAGACCGCGATGCCGCTCTTGCCGAGTATGATCTCTCGCACTTGCGCGTGCTCCTTTCGGTGGGGTGTGGCGGCGTCACTTCTTGGCGACGGCGCGGGCGGCCTCGCCTGCGGCGGCGAAGAGCTTGCCGGCCCGCTCGGCCCAGCCGGAGTACGCCCAGAAGATGTTGACGTCTCCGGTGAACTGACTGAAGCCGATGCGGTGCCAGCGGGTGCGCTCGTCGAGGACCTCCTGGCACTTTGCCGCCAGGGCCGGCGGCAGAGGGCACGGCACGGCGACGAGGAGCTTTTCGAGGAATATCCTGGCCTCGCACTCCAGGATGTTCTCGCGGATGAGCTGGTACCGCAGGGTGGGCACGGCGCCTTTCGACCCGGGGTAGAAGAGCTGGTTCGTGGTGCATCCCTTGTTTCCGCCGCCGACGTTGGCCGAGCGGGGGAAGCGGCTATAGAGGGTGCCGGAGCGGAAGGCGCCCTTCTTCTCGGGCGGGGCGGGCCAGAAGTCCGCCCCGATCTGCCCCAGCCCGCGGCGGTCGGCCAGCAGCGTCTGCTCGCACATGACGCGGAAGCGGGTGAAGCCGGCCGGGTCGTAGGTGCGCCGGTCCAGCCAGGTCCACAGCGTCCTGCTCACGTCGGCGCCGTACTGCCACCCGCGCACCCGCCGCTCGGAGGGGTCCCAGTTGCCCCACTGCCCCCAGACGCTGGAGATGTACTTGACGGGCACGTTGGTGCCCTCGCCGCGCATCCGCTGCCCGCCGCGGGGGTGGTGGCGGTGGGCCTCCCAGCCCACGTCGGGGAGGATCTTGTGGAACATCGCGACGGTCGCGGGCTTGGGGTAGCGGTCCGAGCCGGTCGCCAGGAGCATGCGGTCGCCCAGGGCGGCCTTGGCCAGTATGGCCTTGACGCCCGTCAGGACCGGCTTCCAGAACGCCAGCGCCTCGTCGGAGCCGTTGACCGGGGCCGAGACGTTCTCCAGCTTGCCGGTCTTGGGGTCGCGGACGGTGACCAGCGGGGCCTTGCCGAAGTCGGGCCACTGCCAGACGCAGACGGGCACGAAGGTGGGCTTGAAGTGCCCGGCCGCGGCCTTGACGAACTTCTCCACGGGTGTCAGGTCGGCGGTGAGCTTGCCGTCGGGGCCCTTGTCCCAGATGACCATCGACCGCCGGTTGCCGTACTCTGTCTCGGCCGTCAGGTGTATGAACAGGACCTTGCCGCCGGTCCGGGCGATGAGGGCGAAGCTCCTGTCGAGCAGCTTGAGGTGGGCCTGCGACCAGAGGGGCACGTCGTATTTCAGGGCGACGCCCTCTGGCGACTGGATGAGCCCGAACCAGAACGCGAAGTCTGCCGGGTCGGGCGCTCGCCAGTCGGCCACGGTCAGCTCGACGGCGACGGCGACGGGCTTCTGTCCGTCGGCGGCGATTGTGAGGGTTCCGCGGTATCGGCCCGGGGCGGCGTCGGCGGGTACCTCGACGGTGACGGCGACGGGCTGATATGCGCCGGGCGTGATCTCCAGCGGCAGGCCGTCGTCGCTGCGGGCCTTGTGGCGGGCGGGCGTCCAGCGGTCGCGCTGGGGCAGCGGCGGGGGCGCGACCCGCGGGGCCGGCTCGTCCAGCAGGACGTCGTCGCGCAGGGCGCTGCGGTTGATGCGGACCAGCTTGCCGTAGCGGACCTTGGCGGCGCGGGCGTCGAGCTTCCGCCCGCCGGGCCCGGCCAGGGGCGCCAGCGTCGCCCTCAGGCCCGCGATCGGGGCGTCGCTGCTGACGATCACCCGCCCCGTGGCGACGCCGTTGCGCGGGGCCAGAAGGCCGATGGGCTTGAGCGGCTCGTGCGGGTCGCCGTAGCTGCGTGGCCCGACCTCCTCGGCCAGGTCGGCGTTCCAGACCTGCATGCCTGCGGGGCGGACGACGTTGGGGACGACCACCTCGCCCCGGGCCGTCTGGAGGCGCAGCTCGCACAGCCCGGCCGAGGACCAGCGGGGATTGATCTTCGCCCTGGTGAACGCTGCCGGGAACGGCGCGGCGTGGATCTCCACGGCCAGGACGTTCGTGCCCTTCCGCAGCGCCGCCGGCGGCACGGGCACCTTCACCATCCGGCGGACGCGCAGCGGGTGGCACTCCTTGCCGATGGTCTTGCGGTCGTCCCACCAGCTCCACGGCTTGCCGTCGGGCTTGAGGTACGCCCCTTGTGGGTACATCTCGGCCGGGTCGCCGGCCTTGGCGTCCTTGGGCAGGTGTGCGCGTGCGATCTCCCGCCCGTTGACGTACGCGGCCGCCCCGCCGCGGAACAGCATTGTGAGCGTCAGGTCCTTCGCGGCTGAGGGGTCGGTGACGGTGAACTTGCCTCGGAGGCTGATCTGTCGGATGTTGACGTTGGGCGCGCCGCCGCCGGCGCGGGCGTCCAGCTCGCCGTTGTAGTACTTGCTGAAGAAGTGCCGCCGGGCCCAGCGGGCGTCGTCGAACTCGACCTTCGTCCAGCCGGCCGGGGGATAGACCGTCATGAAGTCGAACTTCTGGCCGCCGCGAAGCTCCTTGAGCCCCTCGTCGGTCTTGGCCAGCGGGGCGTTGAGCGAATACAGCGCCCGCCAGACGCTCGAGCCGTCGAGGACGGTCGTGGCCGCTGGTTTCTCCGTCGCCTTGACGGGGGTCGATGCGCCCGAGGCGCTGAAGGCCAGCGCGGCGAATATCCCGCAGGCTGCCAGGCCGCGGATGTGACGGATTGCCGTCATCTCTGTCTCCTTGGTGGGATAGTATTACACCGTGAGCGCCTATGCCCTTTCAACCCCGGCGGGCGCCGCCAGTGCCGCGGAAAAGGGCCTCGGCGCCCTCCAGGCGGCCGGCGCTAAGCGCGCCTCGACGACCGGGCCTCCATGACCATCGCCCAGTCGGACATTTCCGGCTGGATGGGCACGGCCCAGGCGCCCCTGGCGTCGGGCTTGACGACGCCGAGGCGATGCTCGGCGCCCGTGCGCGGGTCGAAGAACATCGCCCGGTAGCGGACGCCCGGCTCGATCCTCCGCACCTTCATCGGCTTGCTCCAGGGCGCGGCCGGATGCCACCAGTAGAACACGCGCACCTCGCCCGGGATGCCGGCGGCGTACGGCAGGAAGTAGTCCTTCTCGCTGGCGGCCGGGGCGATCCACTCCGGGTGCGGCTTGAAGCGCCACCACTCGAACCGCTCCAGCAGGCGCTTCGCCAGGCCGAGCTGACGCGAGCCGGCCAGCCGGTAGGCCTCCTCCCACGGCTGGTTGCCCCAGCAGCCGCCGTGGGGTGACGGGCCGAAGGGCTCGGCGCGGGTGTTGACCTGCCAGATGCCGTTGGCGCCGTAGGTGTGCCCCGCCGCCCCCGAGAGCATGCAGGCCCAGAACGTCAGCCGCTGGATCTCGTCGTTGCAGCCGTGCATGATCCCCTCGTAGCTGACCTCGCCCACCAGCACGGGCATGGTCCGCTTGCGGCGGCGCTCGGCGGTCAGGCTGCGGATGGTGTTGGCGACGCTGTCGCGCCCGCCGTGGCCGGTCTGGAGCATGTCGAAGTCGAGCACGGCGTCGTCGTTGACCTGGTCGCGCCCCAGGTCGGTCGGGTGGATCGTCACCAGCCGGCCGTAGGGGTCGGTGCGGCGGACGTATCGGCCCAGCTCGGTCCAACCGGCCTTCTGCTGGGCCTTGGCCCGGGCGGCCTTGCGGGCGCCGGACTTGGGGCCGAAGACATGGCCGTAGTACGGCATGGCCGCTTCGCCGGCGAGGCACCAGACGACCGGGTAGGCCCCCCACCGGGCGATGATGTAGCGCCAGTGACGCTTCATCTTCTCGACGCCCATCCAGGGCAGGTAGTAGCCCCAGCACCCGACGATGCAGGGCACCAGTCCGCTGCGCACGAGCCACTGCACGCGGAGGTCGGCCAGGTCGAACCAGGCCGGGTTGACGCGGGTGAAACGCCGCTCCCACGCCAGGCCGGCCTCGTTGGCGCCGCGCGGGTCGAACGCGGGCATGTCCGGGTACAGCCCGGCGACGATCTGCACGACGCTGAAGCCCTTCTCGACCCGGTCGGCGGCGAGGAGCTGGAAGTCCTCCGGCCAGGCGAGTCGCTTGGTGAAGCCCATCCACCAGGTGTCGCCCAGCCAGAAAAACGGCGTGCCGTCGGCGTGCTCGAAGTGGCGGCGGTCGCGGGAGACGCGCGGCGCCCCGCGGGCCAGCAGGGGGTTGTCGCCGGCGTAGGGCGATGCCTCAAGCGTGCCCGTCAGGCCGTGGAGGGCGGAGTTGGACGCGTCCGAGCAGACGGTCTCGAAGCGGTACTTACCCGGCTGCGGCGGGGCGAAGCGGATCCGCCATTCACTGCCCCCGGCCCAGTACGCGGGCACGCGCCACGACCGCCGGCCGGCGGTGAAGACCACGTCCAGCTCCACCTCGTTGAACGGGTCGCCGTACCTCCTGGGCGATTCCCACGCCAGCTCCAGCGGCTGGCGCTGCACGGCGTGTCCGATGTGCATCGCGTTTACGCCCTGTCCTTCCTGGTCGCGCCGGCGGCCGCCGCCGTCAGCGCGCGGCCTTGCGGATCTCGAGTATGTCCCGCCAGAGCGTGTCGCCCTCGCCGCGGTCGTACTTCTCGCCGTCGCGGAGCTTGACGGTGAGCTTGCCGCTCGCCCGGCCGCGGTATAGCACCTTGTCGCCCGCGACCACGGTGACGGGCCTGGACATCTCCACGAGCTTGTCGCTCAGGCACAGGTCCAGCTCGGCGATCTGCTCGTTGGCGTCGATCTCGATGCGGTTGCCGTCCTTGACGCGGACCTCGAAGGTCGCCGGCGCGCCGCCGCGCTTGACCAGGCCGGCGTTGACCCAGAACGCCCGCGAGTAGCGCGGGTGCTCGACGACGTGGCTGACCAGGCGCGGGCAGGGCTGGGAGCGGTGCTTGTCGAAGTAGTCCGTCAGCCGCTTGGGGTTGGCGAAGATGCGTTTCGGGTCGTGCCCGCCCGGATATGTCTCGAACGTCACGTCGCAGCCGGCGGCCTTCATGTGCTCGTGAACCTTCCTGCCCGCCGCCAGGAAGCTGTCGCCCGTGCCGTGCAGCAGCAGGGCCGGGACGTTCCTGAGGTATTTGGCGAGGGTCGCCTGCTCGTCGCGGAGGTCGCTGCACACCGGAGCGATGGCGGCGAACCAGTGCGGGAACCGCCAGCCGATGACCTGGTCGGTCCGCCCGCCGAAGGAGAACCCGGTGGCGTACACGCGGAACGGGTCGATGTTGAAGTCGCGGGCAACGTCCTTCAGGAAGCTGCGCGTCTTGCCCTCGACGATCGTCCAGCCCTTGGGGTATGCCTTCTGGACGCTGGAGATGAAGAAGTATGGCAGCTTCCGCCGCTGTGCCTTCTCCGGGCCGTTCTGGTAGGAGATGACGATCGGCCAGGACTTGCCGGGCTCATATCCGGCCGCCACCGTGCAGTGATATCGGCCCATGATTTCGGGCCCGTCGATCCAGCACGCCTTCGCCCGCACCTGCCCGCCCTTGATGAGCGTGGCCGGGTCCGTGCCCTTCTCCAGCGCGTCGAGGTAGAGGGCCATGTCCTGCTTGAGCGAGGCGATGCACTCGGCTGGGGTGAAGCAGTCCTTGCTGTAGCGGGCCTTGTCGCGGTTGTACTCCTTGTACAGCGGTAGGAGGTTGTCGCGGAGTCGCGGCAGGTTGGCGCGGACGATCGGGTCGCTGTGGGTGAGCCCGGCGATCCGCCCCTCGTAGTCGGCGATGAGCGTCCTTATCTGGCGGTCGATCTTCGTCTTCGGCTCGGCCTTGAGGGCCTCGGCGGGCTTCGCCGGCGGCCAGGGGGCGCGGGCCTCGGGGCTGGCGTCGCAGGAAGTTCCCCAGACCGCCGCCAGCGCGGCCAGGAGCCAGCAAACCGCGGCCGGGCGCACCCGCCCGACTCGATCGGCCGATTCGCGCGCAACGCCTCTGTCTATCATCGTCGTCGCCTCCCGCTGCCCTGCCTGCCTCAGGGGATGTTCACGCGCGTGATCTTGCCCCAGCACTCGTAGTCGTGGTAGTCGCTCGAGCCTTTGGCCGACCAGGACGACTCGACCCACTGGTCGCCGCCCATCGGCCTGGTGCGGTTGAGGTTCAGCAGCCAGGTCTGGTTCTCCCCCGGCTTGGCGCCAAGCTCGGCGAGCGGCACCGACATGGTGACGATCCAGTTCTTGTCCTTGTTGACCGTGACCTTCGCCACGGCCGAGCTGTCCCACGTCGTGTCGCTGTCGTCGCGGTCCGTGCCCTTGGCGTCGAACAGATCGCCGTTGCACGCGACGATGAAATGGCGGCTCTCTTCGCTGCCCTGGGTCCGGATGAACACGTCCACGTGGTCGTTGCCCCAGAGGTCGGCGTCGCGCCCCGTCACGTCGGTCTTCAGCGTGCTGCTGTCCTTCTCGACGCACTCGACGGCGATGTACAGGTTCTTGGCGTCGAACAGGACTCGGGCGGTGGACTTGAGTTCGCCAATCTCGTCGCTCTGGCACTCGCCCAGCTCCAGGGCGGGGCAGGCCTGCCAGATGGAGTCGTTCAGCGTGCCGTCGATGGCCGGTCCCTTGCTGACGATGACCGCCGACAGCTCGCCGCGCTTGGCGACGTCCGCCGGCTGAATGACCTGGCTGCACCCGGCCAACATACAACCCACTAGGATAATCAGAACAGTTGCGCGCCTCATTGAAGGACCTCCCGGTCTGTAAGGCAGTAGCTCGCGGGGCTGACGCCCGCGCGTCGCCCGGCCCCGCGCCGGTGAACATACCACACCCGGCCCGCGAGGTCGAGCCTCCGCGCCGCCGGGGTCGAGCTGCCGCTGGCCGCGGGAGCGGCGGGGTGGTATCATCGCCCGGAGGCCATGGGCAGCGCCATCTGGAAGGGCACCATGAGCGACAGCCGCGAGAAGCCTTTCGACGTGTTGGTGGCCGGCGGAGGCATGGCCGGCATAGCCGCCGCCATCGCCGCCGCCCGGGCGGGAGCGCGGACCATCCTCATAGACAAGGCCGGCTGGCTGGGGGGCATGGGCATCACCGGCGCGACGGGGCTGCACAGCTTCTTCAACATCTTCGCCGCCTGCGAGGGCGCGCCGCGCACCCGCCTGGTCGCCGGGATCGCCCAGGAGCTGGTCGACCGCGTCGGGGCCATGGGCGGCGGCGTCGGGCACGTGCTGATGGAGCGCGGCGGCGATTTCGTCAGCATGCTCACGCCCGTCGAGCCGGAGACATTCAAGCTCGCCGCGGCGCGGACGGCCCTGGAGGCCGGCGTGGAGCTGCTGCTGCACTCGACGCTGGATGAGGCGCGCTCGGCCGGCGGGCACGTCGAGGGCGTCGTCGTCGCCAACAAGGCCGGGCGGACCGTCATCCGCGCCGCCCAGTACGTCGATTGCACCGGCGACGGCGATCTGGCCGCATGGGCCGGGGCGCCCTTCGAGCACTTCGCCGCCGGCGACCACGGGGCGTACTCGGCCGGCTTCACCTTCCGCCTGGTCAACGTGGACCTCACGGCCCTGGAGGCCGACCTCGAGCGGCGGGGGTGGATCACGCAACTCGCCCACGCCGTCAAGGGCGGCATGGACCGCCCCGACCTCGTCCGGCTGGGGATGCGCATGAACGCCCTCCGCGAGGCCGGGGTCGAGAAGGCACCGGGCGGGATGCTCTCCTCCTCGCTGCGCCCGCGCGAGCTGACGTACTGCAACTGCATCAACTTCGGCCCCAACGACGGGCTGGACCCGGCGGCGCTGTCGGCGGCTGAGACATTCCTCCGCGGCAGGATGCTCGAAGTGGCCGAGGTCTTCCGCGAGAACTTCGCCGGGTGCGAGGCGTGCTACCCGGCCGGGGCCGCGCCGTCGGCCGGACAGCGACGCGGGCGGGCAATCCGGTGCGAATACGAACTCACCCAGGACGACTGCACCGAGGGCAGGCAGTTCGACGACCAGGTCGGCGTCTTCGGCTTCATCGACAACGGGCGGTACTTGGTCCGCGACGCCGGGGCCTACGGCATCCCCTACCGGGCGCTGATCCCGCGCGGGCTGGACAACGTGCTGATCGCCGGGCGGATGATGTCGGTCGAACTGGTGGCGCACAACAGCACGCGGAACACGGCCTGCTGCCTGGTCTGCGGCCAGGCGGCGGGCACGGCGGCGGCCATGGCGGCGCAGAAGGGCATCGCCCCGCGGGAGGTGGACGCCGGAGAGCTGCGCCGCCGGCTGTGCGACGACGGCGTGCTGCTGGCGCCGCGACCGGACCCGATAGCGGAGCGACCATGACCACGCACACGGAACCGGCGCGCGAGATTCCCGTCACCCGCCAGGCCGACGTTATCGTCGTGGGCGGCGGACCGGCGGGCACGGCCGCGGCTATCGCCTCGGCAAGGGGCGGCGCGAAGACGGTGCTCGTCGAGCAGTTCGGCTACCTCGGCGGGACGGCGACCGCGTCACTGATGGCCTGCATCAACGGCTTCCGCAACCAGGTCGAGCCCGACGCCACACAGGTGGTCCGAGGCATCGCCGAGGAGATCGTCCTGCGCCTCAAGGGCCTCGGCGGCCTGGGGCGGAGCCCATACCCCCAGAAGCCCTATCCCACCGAGCCGGGCAGGCTCGAATACAGCTACGCCGTCGATACCGAGAAGCTCAAGTTCGTCGCCCTGAAGATGTGCGTGGACGCGGGCGTGGACCTGATGTTCCACACCTACTTCTGCGACAGCATCGTCGAGGGCGGCGCGGTGCGGGGCGTGATCGTCGAGAACAAGTCAGGCCGCCAGGCGCTGCTGGCGAAGATCGCCGTGGACGCCAGCGGCGACGGCGACGTGGCCGCCCGGGCCGGGGCGCCCTTCTGGCAGGTCGTCCACGACGAGGCCCCGCGGCTCAACGACGCGTTGATGTATCGCATCGAGTTCGGCCGCAAGCGGCCAGAGGGCCCGTTCGCCTGCGACTTCGGGTCAAACGCGGTGGTCTGGGGGCCGGCCGTCGCCGAGCCCATCAACGGCGCCGACGGCGATGAGCTCTCGCGGGGCGAGACGGACACCCGCCTGCGCGTGCTGGCCGACTTCGCCGCCAAGCAGGACGAGCACCCCGAGCTGGCGGACGCGCGGGTCGTCGAGACCCCGCCACTGCTGGGCGTCCGCCAGACGCGTTTCATCGAGGGCGAGTACAAGCTCACCGCCGAGGACGCCATCGAGGGCCGCAGGTTCGACGACGTCGTGGCCATCAGCCCCTGCGCGATCATCCACTACTACGGCTACCGCCGATACCTCGAACACGAGGGATACGACATCCCCTACCGCTGCCTGGTGCCGAAGAAGATCGACAACCTGCTCGTGGCGGGGCGGTGCATCTCGAGCCACCAGCAGCCTTACGAGTCGCACCGCGCGATGGTTCCGATCATGGCGATAGGCCAGGCCGCCGGGGCGGCGGCGGCGCTGTGTTGCCGCGACGGCGTCAGGCCGCGGGACCTCGACGTGCGGCGGCTACAGGACGCCCTGATCGCACAGGGCGCCGAGCTGCGAAAGGGCAAGAAATGATCCCCAGGGCGCGATTCGGCAGGACGGGCCTGGAGGTCACGCGGCTCGCGCTGGGCGGCTATCCCTTCGGCGGCGTCAACCGCGCCCGCGGCTGGGACCCGTTCTCCCCGGACGGGCGGGCGGGCGCGATCCGCACCATTCACGCCGCCCTCGACGCCGGGATCAACTACATCGACACCGCCCCCTCATACGGCGAGGGCAACAGCGAGTCGATCGTCGGCGAGGCCACGCGCGGGCGGCGCGACAGCTTCATCCTCGCCACCAAGGTCGGCTACGCCGGCCTGACCGCCCAGGCCGTCGCCGAGAGCGTGGAGGCGTCGCTCCGCCGGCTGAGGACCGACGTCATTGACGTCATCCAGTTCCACGGCGGCGTGTACGAACAGGCCGACGTGGACCACATCCTCAACGACGGGCTGCTGGACGCGCTGGAGGGCCTCCGCGACCGGGGCAGTGTGCGCTTCATCGGCTTCACGACCGAGGAGCCCTGGACCGCCAGGCCGCTGATCGCCACGGGGCGGTTCGACGTGGTGCAACTGCGCTACAATCTCATCTACCAGTCCGCCGCCCACCACGCCCTCGACGAGGCCGGCGAGGCCGACGTGGGCGTGGCGGTCATGAGGCCGATGACCTCCGGCATCTTCCAGCGCCTGGCCGGGCACATCGCGCCGCAGTGGCACCAGGCACGCGACCTGTACGAGGTGGCGCTGAAGTTCGTCCTCGCCGACAGCCGCGTCCACGTCGCCAACGTGGGCATGCGCTGGCCCGACGAGGTCGCCAGGAACGTCGCCCTGGCGGAGTCGTTCGAGCCGCCGTTCGACATGGCCGACCTGCCGCGCGGGACCGCCGCCGTTTACGAGACCGACGACCGGATGCACGGTCCGGGAGCAGATAAGGAGTAGTTGACCATGGCCGACACGAAGGACATCAGGGCACGCATGCTCATGGGCCCGGGCCCGTCGGACGTTCACCCGCGGGTGCTTGAGGCGATGGCCCGCCCGACGATCGGGCACCTCGACGGACAGTTCCTGGAGATACTCAACGACATCCGCGACATGCTCCAGGCCGTGTTCCGCACCGACAACGAGCTGACGCTGGCGGTGAGCGGGACGGGCTCGGCCGGAATGGAGACGTGCGTCGTCAACCTGATCGAGCCGGGCGACAAGATGCTCGTCTGCGTCGCGGGCGTCTTCGGCCGGCGGATGGAGGACGTCGCCGCGCGGGCCGGGGCGGAGGTGACCGCAATCGAGGTGCCGTGGGGGCAGGTGTTCACTGCCGATCAGGTCGCCCAGGCCATCGGCCGCGACGGGCCGTTCAAGGTCGTCGGCATCGTTCACGCAGAGACGTCCACCGGGGCAGCCCAGCCGATCGAGGCCATCGGCCGCGCCGTTCACGATGCCGGCGCACTGCTGCTCGTTGACACCGTCACCAGCCTCGGCGGCATGCCCGTTGACGTGGACGGCTGGGGGATCGACGCCTGCTACAGCGGCACGCAGAAGTGCCTCTCCTGCCCGCCGGGGCTGGCGCCCGTGACGTTCAGCCAGGCCGCCGAGGGCGTCATCTCCAGCCGGAAGACGAAGGTCCAGAGCTGGTACCTGGACATGAACATGGTGCGTCAGTACTGGGGATCGGAGCGGCTCTATCACCACACCGCCCCGATCAACATGAACTACGCCCTGCACGAGGCGCTTCGGATCGTCCTGGGCGAGGGGTTGGAGGCCCGCTGGCGGCGCCACCGGCAGGCCCACGAGCAGCTCAAGGGCGAGCTGGAGGCCATGGGTCTGCGGTACCTGGCCGATCCGGAGCACCTGTTGCCCATGCTCAACGCGGTCGCCTCCCCCGACGGCGTGGACGAGTCGGCCGTCCGCAAGCGGCTGCTCGACGAATACGCTATCGAGATCGGCGGCGGACTGGGTGTCTTCAAGGGCAAGGCATGGCGCATAGGCCTGATGGGCGAGAGCGCGACGCCGCGGCACGTCGCCGCCCTGGTCGCGGCGTTGAAGGACCTGCTCGGCGGGTAGGCGCCCCGGCGCCTCGACTTTGCCGGAGCGAATCGGACATGACGACGGTTGACACACAGGGCATCTCGCGGCAGGTTGCCGCCATCGCCGACTCGCCGCGCCTGCTCGACCTCCGCGCGCGCGTGCGCCGGGCGATGGAGCAGCCCCCGGCCGGGTGGGAGTGTCCCGCAGCGATTGACGAGCGGTTCATGTCCGAGCCGGTGGCCGTGCGAAAGGCCCGGGCGATCGCCCTGAAGCTCTCAGCCATGCCGGCCGACCTCTGGGCCGGGCAGCTCTTCGCCGGGTCGATGACGCTCGAATCGCCCCGCGTCCACGCCGAGCGGGGCTTCCCGAAATACCTCACTGACCGCGAGCTGGCCGACGGCGCCGCACGCGGGCTCGCCGCGGGCTGCTTCGGGCACATCGTGCCGGACTACCCACGCCTGCTGGCCAGGGGGCTGAGGGGCATTCGCGCCGAGGCCGAGGCCCAGAGGGCCAGCGCCCGCGACGAGGGCGAATCGGCCTTCCTGGACTCCGTCCAGATCGCCCTGGACGGCGTGATGGCGCTCGCCGGGCGCCTTGCCGAGCAGTGCGACGCCCAGGCCGGCCAGTGCGGCGACGATGCCCGCGCCGGCGAGCTGCGGCAAATGGCCGAGAACCTCCGCCAGTCGCCCGCCGGGCCCGCGGAGACCTTCTGGCAGGCGCTCCAGTCGGTCTGGCTGCTGCACATGATCTTCCACTCCACCGGCAACGGCAACGCGATGGGCAGGCTCGACCAGTACGCCTGGCCGCACCTGCGGCGCGACCTGGAGAGCGGCCTGCTGGACCTGCCGCGGGCGGCCGAGCTGGCCGGGTGCTTCTGCCTGAAGTTCAACGAGCGGGCGAAGACCACCGAGAACCAGCTACCCGAGCGGCGGCAGGATGAGCCCATCGACTTCGGCAGCAAGACCCGGCATCACACCTCCTCCCAGATCGGCCGCGGCCGCGACCGCCTCGACGCGACCAACCACTGGCTCCAGAACATCGTCGTGGCCGGCCTGACGCCCGAAGGCGCCGACGGGACCAACCCGCTGACGCTGCTGCTGCTGGAGGCCTACCGCCGCAACGAGATGACCAACCCGCTGCTGACGGCCCGGCTGCACAAGGGCTCGCCTGACGAGCTGGTGACCTATGCCTGCGAGGTGCTCAAGGACGGCGGCGGCATGCCGGCGCTGTTCAACGACGAGGCCATCGTGCCAGCCCTGGAGCGGATCGGCATCCCCACGCCCGACGCCCGCGACTACACCAACGACGGGTGCTGGGAGATCATCATCCCCGGGCGGACGGACTTCCGCTTCCAGCGGCTGAGCATGATGCTCTGCCTGGAGTGGGCGCTCAACCGGGGCGTCTGCCGGATGGACGCAGCGCGGGGTGGGATCGACACCGGCGAGGCGCGGCAGTTCGCCTCCTTCGATGACCTGTGGGGCGCCTTCGCCGTCCAGGTCGACGGCATGGTCGCCAGGGTGGTGACCGGCGTGGCCGACGGCCTGGACGATCGGAGCATCCTCGCCCCGGTGCCGCTGCTCAGCTCGCTGATCGACGGCGCCGTCGAGTCCCGCCGCGACATGACGGCCGGGGGGGCGAGGTTCCGCACCTTCGCCCTGCTGGCTGAGAGCGCCGCCTACGCGATCGACTCGCTGGCGGCGGTCAGGAAGGTGGTCTTCGAGGACCGCGCCGCGACCATGTACGAGCTGTGCGAGGCGCTGGAGGCGGACTTCGAGGGCCACGAGCTGCTCCGCAACCGCCTGCTCGACGCGCCCAAGTACGGCAACGACGACGAGCGGGCCGACGCCGTCGGGCGCGACATGATCGACCTGTTCACCGCCGCCGTCGCCCGCCACGCCGAGGCGCACCGCGACCGCGTGAAGTTCCCCTGCGGCGTCGCGACGTTCTCCTGGTACATCGGGATCGGCGAAGGGCTGGGGGCCTCGCCGGACGGGCGCCTCGCGGGCGAGGCCGTCTCGTCCAACTTCTCGCCCGCCCTGGGGCGCGACGTTGAGGGCCTCCCGGCCGCGATCCTCTCCTACGCCAAGATGCACCACGCCAACCTGCCCGCGGGGGGGCCGCTCGACCTCCGCGTGGCCAGGAGGCTCATCGAGGGACCCGAGGGCACGGGCCGAATGGCCGCCCTCGTGCGGAGCTTCGTCGACACCGGCGGGACGATCATGACGCTCACCGTCGCCGACGTCGAGGAGCTGCGCGCCGCCCAGCGCGAGCCCGACAAGCACAAGTCGCTTCGCGTCCGCATGGGCGGCTGGTGCGCGTACTTCACCATGCTCAGCCGCGAGCAGCAGGACCACCACATCCGCCGGCAGGAGGGCAGTCAGTGACCGGCCGCCCCGGCCAGGAACTCACCGCAACGGTGTTCGACATTGACACGTTCGCCGTTCACGACGGGCCGGGAATACGCCTGGCCGTGTACCTGAAGGGCTGCCCGCTCCGCTGCAAGTGGTGCCACAGCCCCGAGAGCCAAAGCCCGTCGCCCGAGCTGATCTTCATGCGCGACCGATGCGTCGGCTGCGGGGCGTGCCAGGCCGCCTGCCAGGCGGGCGTTCACCGCATCGGCGAGGCAGCGCACGAGATGCAGCGGCGCGACTGCACCGCCTGCGGGGAGTGCGTGAGGCGATGCCCACGCGGCGCGCTGGCGATCAAGGGGCGCCAAGTCAGCGCCGGGCGGATCGTCGCCAGGGCCGAACGAATGAGGCCCTTCTTCGAGCACTCCGGCGGCGGCATCACCCTGACAGGGGGCGAGCCCGCCGCCCAGGGCGACTTCGCCGAGGCGGTCCTCGCCGGCTGCCGGGAAAAGCGAATCCACACCGCCCTCGAGACCTGCGGGCATTGCGACTGGGCGGTCCTCGAGCCGATCGCGGCGCTGGCTGACCTGATCCTCTACGACATCAAGCTCATCGACGACCGCCGGCACCGCCGCTGGACGGGCGTGTCCAATCGCCGGATCCTGGCCAACGCCCGCCGCCTGGCCGGGCAGGGGGTGCAGGTCCGCGTCCCGCTCATCCCCGGCGTCACCGACACCGACGAGAACCTGCGAGGGGTTTTCGAGTTCATGAACGATGCCGGCCTGAGGAGCGCCTCGCTGCTGCCGTACAATCCATCTTCGGGCGCGAAATACGAATGGCTGGGCCTGCCGTACCGGATCGAGGGGCGGACCCAGAGCCCCGACGAGCTGGCACGCATGCTGGCCCTGGCGCGGGGCCAGGGAATTGAAGCGGCCGTGGGGTGAGCCCCCGGGCGCGACGAACGGAGCGAACATGAAGATCGAGTCCATCGAGACATTCACCCGAGACCATCTGAGCATCGTCCGCGTGCGGACCGAAGACGGCACCGAGGGATACGGGCAGATCGCGCCGTTCAGCGCCGATATCTCCGCGACGGTCTTGCACCGGCACATCGCCCCGCACGTCCTTGGGGCCGACCCGCTCGACGTGGAGGCGATCTCCGACCGCTGCGTCGAGGGCAACTACAAGTTTCCGTGGTCGTTCGCGTGCCGCGCCCTGGCCGGGGTGGATACGGCCCTGTGGGACCTCCGCGGCCGGCTGGAGGGCAAGAGCGTCTGCGAGCTGCTGGGCGGGCGGCCCCGGCCCATTCGCGCGTACGGCTCGAGCATGCGCAGGGACATCACCCCGCAGGCCGAGGCCGAGCGACTCGCCCGACTCAGGGACAGCCAGGGCTTCACCGCGTTCAAGATCCGGATAGGCAGCGTCTGCGGGCACGACCAGGACCAGTGGCCGGGGCGGACGGACGAGCTTGTCCCCGCGGTCCGCGGCGCCGTCGGGGACGACGTGTCGCTGCTGGTTGACGGGAACAGTTGCTACACGCCCGCCAAGGCCATCGAGGTCGGCCGGCTGCTCGAGGAACACGGCTTCTGCCACTTCGAGGAGCCCTGCCCGTACTGGGAGCTGGAGTGGACGGCCGAGGTGGCGGCGGCCCTGGAGGTGCCCGTGGCCGGCGGGGAGCAGGACAACGACCTGGCCCAATGGCGGCGGATGGTCGCCATGCACGCGGTGGACATCGTCCAGCCGGACGTCTGCTACGTCGGCGGGCTTACGCGGGCGCTCCGCGTGGCGGCAATTGCGGCCGATGCCGAACTGCCATGCGTGCCCCACTCGGCCAATCTCTCGATGGTGAGCGTCTTCACGCTGCACCTGCTCGGGGCGATCCGCAATGCCGGGCCTTACATGGAGTTCTCGATCGAGCCGGCCCAGTGGGCCAGGGACCTGTACCAGCCCGCGCTGGAAGCGCGCGACGGGCACGTGGCGATACCCGACGGCCCCGGATGGGGCGTGACGGTCAGCCCGGCCTGGCTGGCCGAGGCCCAACGCAGCGAGAGCCGCCGCGACTGACCCCCCACGACCCACCGGCCATGGGCAGTGCTCGCCGAGCCTTACCCAGGCCGGGGCCGTCGAATCTGTTCCGACATCTCTTCCCGGTCGTCCGGGCCTATCGCCGCCTGCGCCGCAGGAGCATTCCCACGCCGCCGATGACCAGAAGTATCATGGCGCCGGGCTCGGGAGCAGTCGTCCCGCTGATGAAGATGTCCGTCCCGCCGCCTTCGTGGTTGATGCTTTCCCAGAAGAACAGGATCCTCGTGTCGTCGGTGAAGCTGGGGTCAAACGGATTGATCCCCGTGTTGATCATGTAGTCCGCCCAGCCCGATCCGGGCGCGACAACCGAGAGCGCCTTGGGCGCAATGGCGGGATCGAGAGAGGCTGCCGTGGTGCCGCCGGTGAAGCCGGACCCCGTGCTGTTCTGCGTGTCGGTGTCCAGGTCGTTGGCGAACGGGTCGTTGCGGGCATCGCCGCCGGGGAAGGCGTCATAGTCAACGACGATATTGAGCGTGGTGAGCGTGATGAAGTCGTTGGGATTGTTGCCCACGCCCTGGCCGGTCTCGCAGAGGTCCACGAACAGCACGATCGCGTCTATCTCCGAGCCGCCCTCGCCGTCGGAGAAGGCCAGCCTGTAGAAGTTCCGAAGATCGCCGATGGACGTGATGTACGACTGGGACACCCAGGTGTCCCTGCCGTTGCCCGGGCCATTGCCGCTGCTGTTGCCCGTGCCGACCGGCATCAGGCTGTTGGCGTCGTCGGCGTTGAAGACGACGACCCCGCGTTCCTTGAGTTCGTTGCCGTTGACGCCGTAGCCGCCGCCGAAGTTGAAGAGGATCCAGTCCATCTGCCCGTTGCCGGCGTGGATCTCGTGGCGGACGGCTACGGGCACGATGTCCGTGTCCGTGATCAGGGCCGCCCCGGCCGGCGAAACGGCCAGCGCGAGCGCGGTCGCCGAGACCGCAACTGCATAAGCAAGAGTCTGAGCCGAAATGCTGCGAGCGTTCATTGCTACCCTCCTCCGATTCGTTTACTGAGCCGAGCGAGCGATCCATCCTCCAGTCTTCAGGGTCCGCGTCCCTTCGGCCTATACAGCCCGCCAGCAGGCACCGGTCACGCCGTTCTGCAACACGACAGGTGCGCCGGCTGGGGGTGAATTTGAGCGCCGAGCGCTTTACCTCTCTTCTGCGAACTCCTCCTTGAGCCTTCCGGGCGTCATGCCAAGAGCCGGCACAAACGCCCCGTGGCTACTGATGTGCAACAAGTCTGCTTCTGCTTTGGTGCTTGAGCGAGCGAGCCGTCGCGTGATCGGGCAGTGCCGAAGCACACTGCCGATGGCCTCCGCCAGTCGCACCAGTATACTCGACCTCCTGAAATCTGACAAGGGTGAAACTACAGCTATTTCCCGACGGACGAAGGCGAAAACGTCCTCGAAAAAAGATTCAGGATTTGCTTGCCGTGGACGGCATAATGTGAGTATATTGTAATACACTCACGGAGGTAAGAGCGATGAACGCGGAGCAGAGACGCCTTTACAAGCTCAAGGCCGACGTGGTCGCGGCGGCGGGCCACCCGATCCGTCTGGCGATCATCGACTTCCTTAGCGACGGCGAGCAGTGCGTCTGCGACATAGCCGAGCACGTGGACGCCCAGCGGTCGAACGTCTCGCGCCACCTCGCCGTGCTCCTGAAGTCCGGCGTCGTGGACCAGCGAAAGGACGGGCTCAGGATGATATATTCGCTCAAGACGCCCTGCATCCTCAACTTCATGCAGTGCGTCGAGGGCGTCCTGCGGGAGCGGGCCCGCGATGCCAGGGCGCTGCTGAGGAGACTGTGACACCGGCGGAATTCTTCCTTTTCCCAAACTATGTGAGCGGGTGGTAACGCACTCACGAAGGCGGAACATTGGGCATGGTTGACTGGAAGAAAGAGTGGACGAAGCTGGCCGCGATCGTGGCGGCGCTGCTGGCGCTGTTCTGGCTGCCCGTGAGCTGGGGCCGATTCGCGACGGCCATCTCGGAGGCCCTGCACCTGGCCAGGTGGTACGCCCGCGAGCACGTCCTGCTGTGCCTGGTGCCGGCCTTCTTCATCGCCGGGGCCATCGGCGTCTTCGTCAGCCAGAACTCCGTGATGAAGTACCTGGGCGCGAAGGCCAACAAGGTGCTGGCCTACGGCGTGGCCAGCGTGTCGGGGTCGATCCTGGCCGTCTGCTCCTGCACGGTGCTGCCGCTGTTCGCGGGAATCTACCGCATGGGCGCGGGGCTTGGCCCGGCCACGGCGTTCCTCTACTCCGGCCCCGCTATCAACGTCCTGGCGATCATTCTGACCGCCCGCATCCTCGGGCTGGAGTTGGGCATCGCCCGGGCCGTGGGGGCCGTCGCGTTCAGCGTGATCATCGGCCTGACGATGCACTTCATCTACCGCAAGGAAGAGTCGGAGAAGGCCAACGGCCAACTCGGCATGCCCGAGCCCGAAGTGTCCCGGCCGCTGTGGCAGAACGCGGCGTTCTTTTTCGTGATGGTGGGCGTGCTGGTCTTCTCGAACTGGGGCGCTCCGAACGACTTCCAGTTCAAGCTGACGGACGGACGGGCGTTCAGGGCGGCCGTGACCAAGGCCCCGGAGGACGCTTCGGCCGAAGGGGCGACGTACCGCGTGAAGATGCTAGAAGGCCTGGATGAGGGCAAAGAGACCGACATCGCCGCATCGTCGATCGCCGAGAAGGCTCCGCTACCCGGCGTGTGGACGACCCTCTGGCGGAGCAAGTGGTCGATCGCCTCCGTCTTTGCCATCGCGCTGGGAGCGGTGCTGGTGTTCTGGTTCGGCATCACCTGGTGGAAGATCGCCCTGGCGGCGATTCCGCCGACCGCACTGGCCCTCCTGCTGCCCGTTGGCGGCCTGTGGGTGCTCATCCCGTTCTCGGCGGGCATCATCGCCCTCTCGGTCGTCCTCGGCGCCAACAAGGGCGAGGGTGGCGAGTGGTTCGCCGCGACGTGGGGCTTTGCCAAGCAGATACTGCCGCTGCTGCTGCTGGGCGTGCTCGTGGCGGGCTTCCTGCTGGGCCGGCCGGACCACGAAGGACTGATCCCCGGCCAATACGTCGAGATGCTCGTGGGCGACAGCCCCGATACGTTCTTCGCCATCACCGGCTGGGGCGGCGGCGGGTTCGAGAGCGTAGCTCGGGCCGTCTGGCCGGTCTGGACGAACTTCTTCGCCTCGGTCTTCGGGGCGTTCATGTACTTCGCCACGCTCACCGAGGTGCCCATCCTCCAGGGGCTGATCGCATCCGGCATGGGCAAGGGCCCGGCCCTGGCGCTGCTGCTGGCGGGACCGGCGTTGAGCCTGCCCAACATGCTCGTCATCCGCAGCGTGATGGGAACACGCAAGACGCTTGTATTCGTATCGCTGGTCGTGGTGATGGCCACCATCAGCGGGATGATCTTCGGAGCGGTTTCTCAATCCGGCTAAGGAGCAACACAATGTCAGAATGCTGCGACGACTGCAAGGGCGGCAAGAACATCCTCTTCTACGGCTGCTCGGGCGGCGCCAACGTGGGCGAGATCGCCGACAAGGCGGCCAGGGAATTGAGCCTCGCCGGGGAGGGCGGAATGTTCTGCCTCGCAGGGCTGGGCGCCGGCATCCAGGGCATGGTGCAGACCGCCAAGGACGCCGACCTCAACGTCGTCATCGACGGCTGCGACGTGAACTGCGCAAAGGCGGTCTTCGATAACTGCGGGGTAGAGAATTACGTGCAGGTCAAGGTAACGGACCTCGGCATCGAGAAGGCCAAGGGCGTCCGCTGCACCGACGAGCAGGTGGCCGCCGTGGTCGCCGGGGTCAGCGAGGCCGTGGCCGCCAAGTAGGAGTCCAGCCATGTTGAAACTTCAGATACTCGGCACCGGCTGCCCCAAGTGCCGGAAGCTTGCGGAGAACGCCGAGGCCGCCGCCAAGGCCGCCGGCATCGAATACGAGCTGGAGAAGGTCACGGACATCAACGAGATCATGGCGTTCGGCGTGATGCTCACGCCGGCCCTGGCCGTGGACGGCGTGGTCAAGGTCGTGGGCAAGGTACCCGACCCGGAGGCCATCAAAGCCCTGCTGGCGTGAGGGCCGCCTGTCGATCCGCACGGCTGGGCGCCGCGGCTTACGACTCGCGGGATTGCCGCAACGTGAAGGAAGGAAGGTGCCTCCGAGATGAACAGGACGGCGAAGATCGCAGTGGTGGTCGCGCTCGTCGTTGTCGTCGGCGTGCTGCTCCTGATGAAGAGGGGCTGCGCCGCGCCCGACGCGGAGCAGACGGCGGCGGGCCCGGCCTCCGCGCGGACGCCCCTGCCCAGACTCCTGGAGTTGGGATCGACGACCTGCGTGCCCTGCAAGAGGATGGCCCCGATACTGGCGGAGTTGAAGAAGGAGTACGCTGGCAGCCTACACGTCGAGTTCATCGACGTCTGGAATGATCCGAACCCGGGCAAGAGATACGGCATCAAGCTCATTCCCACGCAGATATTCCTCGACGCCTCGGGCAGGGAGCTGTGGCGGCATGTGGGATTCATCTCCAAGGCTGACATCCTGGCCAAGTGGAAGGAGCTGGGCGTTGACCTGAGCGCCGCCCCCGCCGCTGGGGCCTGACCGCTCGGGACTAGGTCCAAGAGAAGCTCGCGAAAATAAGGGCTAAGCAGCTATGGAACAACTCCTCAGCGCGCTGACACGCGCCGTCGAGGGCACGCCCGCGGTCGCCCTGGCCGCGGCCTTTGTCTGGGGCATCCTCAGCATCCTGCTGAGCCCCTGCCACCTGGCCAGCATCCCGCTGATCGTGGCCTTCATCGACGAGCAGGGCCGCATCTCGACCCGCCGGGCACTGGCCATCTCCACCCTGTTCGCAGTCGGCATCCTGATCACCATCGCCGCCATCGGCGCCATCACGGCAGCCGCCGGGCGAATGCTGGGCGACATCGGGTCCTGGAGCAACTACGCTGTGGCGATCATCTTCTTCGTGGTCGGGCTTCACCTGCTCGGGGTGATCCCCATGCCGTGGTCCGGCCCGGGGCAGGTCGGCATGAAGCAAAAGGGCCCGCTGGCGGCGCTGATCCTCGGGCTGGTCTTTGGCATTGCCCTGGGGCCTTGCACGTTCGCCTTCATGGCCCCCATGCTCGGTGTGACGTTCAAGCTGGCGGCCACGGACGTCGGCTACGGGATCCTCCTGCTGGCGGTCTATGGGATCGGCCATTGCTCGGTGATCGTACTGGCCGGCACGTGCACGGAGCTGCTTCAGCGATATCTCAACTGGAATGAGAAGTCCAGGGGAGCGATCATTCTCAAGAAGGTTTGCGGCGCGCTGGTGATCCTTGGCGGCCTATATCTGATCTACAAGGCTCCGTGACGGCTGATCGGGGGCCAGGCCCCGCCCGCGTCAGTTTTCGGGCCGGGGCTTGAATTGGGCGGGGCAACTGCTATTGTCCTGAATCCGGAGCGCGGTTCCCATTGGCTGGGATCGTCGGCAGCGCCCGCCACTTACTGTCAGGCTACGGAGGCTACGTCATGCGCGCCTCAAAGGGCATTTTCCTCGCGGCAGCACTGCTGTTGGCAACCTTCTCGTCCGGCTGCACGTCGGAGGGGCCGGCCGTCCGGGGCTGGGTGGAGACGGTGGTGATCCCGACCTACCCGGTGGGTCCGGCCAGCGAGTTCCCGAGCTTCGGGCGGCGCGACATCTACCCCTACACGCGCCAGGACGACATGAGCTTCGACCGCCAGGACATGGGCTACGAGGCCTACAAGCTCGAGAACGAGTATC
This sequence comes from uncultured Planctomycetales bacterium, assembly GCA_965602635.1. Taxonomy (GTDB): domain Bacteria; phylum Planctomycetota; class Phycisphaerae; order SM23-33; family SM23-33; genus CBFCZU01. The sequence continues at coordinate 22,572 of CBFCZU010000026.1, forward strand.
TCCGCATCGAGGTTCTGCCGGCCTTGGGCGGGCGAATGTTCGCCATGTACGACCGCGTCACCGCCCAGGACGTGCTCTTCCGCCAGGTCTCCATCAAGCCGGGGCTGGTGGGTCTGCGGGGGGCCTGGATCTGCGGCGGCATCGAGTGGAACTTCCCCCGGAGTCACAGCGTCACGACGCACGACCTGGTGAGCTGCCAGCTCATCCGCGACGATGACGGCAGCGCCACGATCGTCGTGGGCGACACCGAGCGGTGCTTCGGCATGTCATGGACGGTCAAGCTGCGCCTCCGCCCGGGGCAGGCCTGCGTCGAGACCAGCATCATCTGCCGCAACCGGACGTCCGTGCCTCACAAGGCCTACTGGTGGTCCAACGCGACCTTCCCGGCCAACGACAGAACCCAACTCGTCTTCCCGTTCCACAAGGTCGCGGGGCACGGCGGGGGGGGCTTGCTGGACTGGCCCATTCGCGACGGCAAGGACGTGAGCTGGTACAAGGAGCACCGCAGCGCGACCAGCACGTTCCGCGCGGCTGGGGATGAGAACTTCATGGCCGCCTACGACCACGGGCGGGACGTGGCCCTGGCCCAGTACGCCGACCACCGGGTCATGCCCGGGCGGAAGTGGTGGACGTGGGGCGTCGGCCCCTCGGGCATGCGCTGGGCCGACATCCTCACCGACGACCACCGCGCCTACGTGGAGATCCAGAGCGGCTGCCCGCTCACCCAGAGCCAGCAGTTCGACATCCAGCCGCACGAGGAGCGGGAGTTCAAGGAGTACTGGATTCCGATCACCCGGATCGGGCTGCCGGCGCGGGTGAACCCGCAGGCCGTCGTCCGCCTGACTGCCGCCGACGGCGTCGCCACGGTCGGCGTGCTGGCGACCCGGCGGATCGACGGCGCGAGCATCGAGCTGTCGGCCGACGGGAAGACGCTGAAGCGATGGCGGAAGGACATCTCGCCGAAGACGGCGTTCGTGGAGCGGGTCAACCTGGGCGGCGCCGAGCCCGCCAGCCTGCACCTGCGCGTCGCCGACGCGGCCGGGGCCGAGGTCATCGCCCATACCTACGGCAAGTACGCCCCGGGCGAGCCGCTGATAGATCCTCGCCAGCGCCGCCGCCGCCGCGACAGCGGGGCCGCGCCTGGCCCCCAGACGCTCGCCGAGCGGCTCGACGAGGCCGTCGGCAAGATCAAGCAGGGCCTGCCCGCCGAAGGCAAGGCCGCGATTGAGAAGCTCCAGGGCACCGAGGGCGTGGACGCGGACGTAGCGCGATACTACCTCGGCGTGGCGGAGGCCCGCCTGGGGCGCTCGGCCGAGGCGCTGAAGCAGTTGGAGGCGGTTCGCCCCGCCAGCAAGCTGGGCGCCGCCGCCGCGATCGAGGCGGCAAGGCTCCTGCTGGCCGAGGGGAGCTGGCAAAAGGCCTTCGACAGGCTCAAGCCGCTCACGCAAGGGCGTTCCCCCCACGCGACGGTGGCCGTGTATGCGGCCATTGCCATGCGCAAGATGGGGCGGACCCGCCAGGCTGAGGCGCTGCTCGAAAAGGCGCTGCGGCGCGACCCGCTGATGCTGCTGGGGCAGGTGGAGTTGGCGCTGCTCCTCGGGCGGGGCGTGGACGGCCTGACGGCCTTGCGGGACGAGCAGAAGCGGATAGAGGCGGCCACGGGCTACATGGCCATCAGGCAATACGACGTGGCCGAGATGCTGCTTAGGCCGGCGCCGGGGTCGGTCGCGTCGGCGACGGCGGCGTACCTGCGCGCCCACGTGGCGACCCTGGCGGGCAAGGCGGCCGAGGCCGACCGCCTGCGGAAGCAGGCACGCCGCGCCAGCGTCCGGGGGTGCATGCCCAGCCGCCTGGCGGAGCTGGCGGCTTTCGACGCGTCACTCGCCGCCGAGCCCAACGACGCCGGCGCGGTTTACCTGGCCGGGCTGATCCTCTACACCAAGGGACGCCAGCAGGATGCGATGGCCCGATGGCGCCGGGCCGAGAAGCTCGGCCACGAGGACGCGGCCGTGTACCACTGCATCGGCAGGGCACTGCTCCGCGATAACCCCGACGAGGCGATCAGGCACCTCGAGCGGGCGGCGCAGAAGGCGCCCGACGCCTTGCAGGTGTACCTCGACCTCGACCAGGCCTACCAGCAGACCGGCAAGGTGGACAAGCGAATCCAGGCGATGGAAGGGGCCGTCGCGCGTATGCCGCGGCGCCACGAACTCGCCCACAACCTGGCGCTGGCCTACTTCGACGCCGGGCGCTACGACGAGGCCGTCAAGATCTACACCTCGCGGAAGTTCCGCGTGGCCGAGGCCGAGTACGATCTGCACGACGACTACGCCATGGCCCTCATGGGCCGGGCCGTCAAGCACCTCGCCGCGGGTCGAGACGACAAGGCCCTCGCCGACCTGGCGGCGGCGCTGGAGTATCCCGAGAACCTCAGCATAGGCCGGCCCGAGCGGGCCAGGGGCGGCGCCACCATACACTTCTGGCGCGGCGTCGCTCTCGATAAGCAGGGCAAGGCCGCCCTGGCGAAGCAGGCCTGGACCCAGGCCGCCGCCCTGGGGCGCATGAGCCGGCGCGTCGGCCCGTGGCGGCCTATGCGGTCGCTCGACATTGTCCACGCCGCAATGGCCATGCGCCGACTGGGGCAGGGCAAGCAGGCCGACGAGCTGGTCGGGCAGCTCAAGGAGGTCTTCGAGCGTTTCGAGGACTACCGCCCGCCTCAGGGCAAGGCCTACGTCGCGTTCCTGCGCGGCTACCTTGCCGCGGGCGAGGGCCGGACCGCGGAGGCCGAGAAGGACTTCAAGCAGGCCGAGGACGGATTGCGGGCCGGCGCCGGCTACCTGCGGCTGGCGCGTGCCTGGGCGAAGCTTCTGGGCAAACCCAAGGGCGGCGCCAAGTGATTCGGAGTTGATAGTTCCAGTCCCGGCCGCGGCCGCGGCGCCGCCGGGCAGGAGAGCAAGCATGGTATTCAAGTACCGCATGTTCAACGCCCCCTCGGCGCACACCATCGACCGCGCTGCGGAGCTGGGGTGCAACTGGGTGATAGTCCACTCGGCCGGGATCGAGAGCAGGGCCGTCGATCCGGAAACCGGGCGGGAAACCGACATGTTCGGCATCTACTTCGAGGACTACCCGAAGATCGCCCGCATCCGCCACGACCAGGACGCGGCGTGGCTGGAGCCCATCCGCCGCGAGGTCCGGGCCCTGTGCGAGCGGGCCCGCGCCAACGGCCTGAAGGTGGCCTTCCACATGTACGAGCCGCGCCTGCCCGACGCCTTCGAGCTGGAGTACCCCGAGCTGGTGGGCGTCTGGAAGCGCCCCACGCAGGCGGGCACGGTGGACGTCCACAGCCACCTCGACCCCGACGACCCCGCCGTCTGGGAGCTGGTCCGCAGCAAGTACGCCGAGTTGGCGCGCGAGTTCCCGCTGATGGACATGGTCATCATCACCACCTGGGACGGCGCCGGCAGCCGGTGGTGCGTGCCCAAGGCCAAAATGCCCATACACGAGCGCCTGGCGCGGACGGCGCTGAGCGCACGCGAGGGCGTCCGCGGCGTCCGCGAAGACTGCATCGCCTGCTTCCGGCTGTGGGGGCGAAACTGGCCCAGGGGAGTTTACCTCGACAGCCACCGCCTCATCGCCGAGATCACCGGCGTCGCCGACGCCGACGAGCTGATGGCGCCGATCTGCCGCCCCCACAACGACCCCGACGAGGTCCTGCCGGAGGTCCTCGCCGCCCTGCCGGCCGACGTGCCGATCATGTACAAGTCCACCAACATGGACATCGCCGACGCCCAGCCGATCACCGAGGCGCTTGGCAAGTACCCCGCCGGCCGCGAGCAGATCCTGGAGATCTCCTACGAGCAGTATCACAAGAAGCCCTGGCCGTGGTGCAAGATCGCCCACATTCGCAACGGCCTCGAAGCCGCGGGCGGGCACAGCCTAGCGGGCTTCCTCGCCCTGCCGGTCAACATGGGCAATGACGACCGCGACTCGGACCCCGAGACCGGCAACCTCGGACGGATGAACACCTGGCTGCTGGAGAGGCTCCTGGCCGGCGACGAGCAAAGCGACGCCGACCTGGTCGCCGCCTGGCTTGAGCGGGAGTTCGACGGACCCCAGCCCCAGGCCGCCGTCGAGGCCCTGCTCAATGCCGACGAGATCGCCGACCGCGGCTTGCAGTGGGGAGGCGGAAAGTCCTCGCGCGCCCCCCTCGCCAGCCTGCACACCACCAAGCTGTACTGGATGTACGACGGCTACATCAACCCCGACTGGCCCGAGAAGATCGCCAACCCGGACCGAGCGACACTCGACGGCCTGATGGAGATGCGACGAACCGCCCACGAGCGGGCCCTCGCCGCCATCGAGAAGGTCAAGGCCGCACGCG
>CBFCZU010000027.1:0-26478 GCA_965602635.1 uncultured Planctomycetales bacterium
ACGTAGATGTCGCCCGCCTCGGCGACGCCGCGCAGGTTGATCTGCGATTCCTGCACCCCCATGCTGACCTTCACGCCCAGCACCGACGAGAGCATCTTCTGAGCCGTGATGTCGATGGTGTCGGACGTGCCCATGTGGATCTTGACCGTCGCCGAGGAGTTCAGCAGCAGCACGGCGTTGAACGTGGTCGTCTTGGCGATACGGTCGAGTTCGGCGCACAGCTCGGTGTACTCGTCGTTCATGATCGTGCGCTGCGTTGTCGAGTACGAACCGGTCGCCGCCTGCTCTGCCAGCTCCTTCATGCGGATGAGGATCTCGTTGATGACGCCCATCGCACCTTCAGCCGTCTGAAGCATGCTGATCGCGTCCGAGGCGTTACGAGAGCCCTGCTGAAGCATCGCGACATCCGCACGCACCAACTCACGCACGGCCAGGCCGGCCGCGTCGTCCTTCGCAGAGTTGATTCTGAGGCCGGACGAGAGCCTCTCAACGGACTTGGCCAAGGCATCGTAGCTCTTGCCCAAGTGCCTGGCGGCATTCTCCGCCATCAGGTTGTTCTTGATTGCCAGCATTTCCCATCTCCTCTAAAAGAGACTCCTTCGTCCTGGCCCTCCACCGGACCTGGGACACGTAGATTCAAGTTTTCAGGGGCCCCGACCCGTGCCCGCGCTCTGGGGCTGGGTACGGACCGCAGCCTGGAAGTGCGGCGCCACTGGGCCCCGCCTTCCAAATGGCATTATCGAGGGGAAGCTGGAGAACTTAAGGACTCTAGGCAAAAAGGAGGGATATTCTGATTTCGCCTGCCAGGCGGCGATGGGAGCATTCGGGGCGGAAGAACGATGTTAATCGCTATGAAAGCAGATGTTACGGTCCGTCTGCCAGGAGGTTCCGGGCGGCTCGGCGGACTGCCTCGGGGCTGAATAGCTGGCCCGATTCCAGGAGCCTCTTGGCCTCCTGGACGGCCTGAAGGTCGATCTCGTCTGCCTCCAGGGCCTTGCGAACATAGGGCTTATGGGTGGCGAGCAACTCCGCCGAGTCGGTAGTGGGCCTCTGCTCTGCTCCCGCGGGGCCAGTGGGCTTCGTTGCCCCCGGCTTGCCTTCCGGCAGGCCGTGGGGCTCCGGTCCATGTGTCGGATCAATTCGCACGGTCCTGGCTTCCTATTCAGTCCTGCCACAAGGATTGTCGCAGGGAGTCCCAAGTTCTTGAGTGCCTTTGGCTAACTTTTGCTGATATTCGTCGGCTCCTGACCCAAGCTCAGTCGCCGGCGAGGCCTGCGCGGGGTCACCGGCTGCCCCGGCGGGGGCCTCTCCGGAAGCGTGTCGGCCACCTCATCTGCCACGAAATTCTGGAACAACTTGGGGCTGAGCAGACCCAGACGCCACCGCACCGGATTGTACCCGCTGCGCATCTCACTGGTGAAGTGCCGCCTGATCCTGCGCTCCGTGGCCTTGTCGGTGGTGTCCCAGTGGTGATCGACCGCCCAGACGAGCTTGCCGTCCTTGAGGTCCAGCAATCTTACGTACAGGCCCAGCCGCATCCTGGGATAAGCCTGGAAACCGGTGACCGACCCGAACAGTATCGCGTCGCAGCCCAGCGACTTGCGCATGGCCGAAAGCTGCGCCAACGTGAAGGCCTGGCGCGATTCCAGCGGCAGGTCCTGGCAGGCCGGGTCGGTCCGGTCGATCACGTCCAGGTGGAACAGTTGCTTCTCCTGAAGCGCCCGGAACAGGGCGTCTGTGGTTTCCTCGGCCACGCGGGGGTAGCCGTCGGGGGCGCTGAGCTCGACGAAGACCACGCGGCGGATCCGCCAGAGGCTCTGCGGGGAGTCGAGGTAGTGACCGATCCTCGGCGGCTTGGCGCAGCCCGCCAGCAGCATCAGCACGCAGCATCCGCCGGCGAGTCGGATGGCGTTTTCACTTGGTGGACGCACTTGCCGTTTCCTTCGCTGCCCCGGAGGCGGGGGCCTGAGTGGTCGTGTCCGGCTTGGCAGCCGCGGGCCGGGTCGTCGGCTCGGGCACCTCGCCGCCCAGAAGCCGCAGGACCTTCTGCAGCGCCTCCAACTGCGCCTGCTGGGCGGTCTGGATCTCTTGCCTGAAGCCCAGGACGTTGGACTTCCACTTGGTCAGCTCCCCGCGGAGTTCGATGAGCATGGCGTTGGCCTCGTTGAGCTCCTTCCTGGACGTCTCGGTGTCGATCTGCGACTTTGCGATTTGTGCCAGGAGTTGGCGGTTCTTCCCTTCGAGGGCCTGGTTTGCCTGCTGGAGGCGCACCAGCTTCTCGGCGGCCTGGGCGTACTTGTCCGACCAGGCCAGGGCGCTCTGCACGGCGCTGGGCCCCCCGGTGTTCTCGTCGCCCCGGACGGTTGTATCCACGAGGTAGCTGGCGTCGGCGTCTTCGGGCGCTGACGCCCTGACCTCGGCCGACCGCTGGGGCCTCAATGCACTGTCGCAGCCCGCAATGGCCAGCATCATTGCCAGGGCCGTCAGAATTGACATCGTCTTGGGCATCGCCTGATCTCCTTGGTTGGTTGAACCTGTCATTCCTTTTCTTCCTCGGGCTTGGCCTGTGGCGGTGCCTTGTCCGGGCCCGCTTCGTGCTCGCAGTTGATGCGTATGGTGCTGCCGCAGGAGCAGGTGACCTGGATGACGGCGTGTGAGGCGTCCTGCTCGAGGATCTGCGCCGCCGGCTGTCCGCCGGGCGCCGCGGCGCCTCCGCCGGGCGCGCTCATCCTCACCATGTCCTTCTTCAGCACCGTTCTCATGGCTTCGCTCATTGTCCCGGTCCTTTCGTTCCCACACTTGCCTACGCCAGGTAGTCCACGGTGTGCTCGTCGTCGGGCGCGGCGTCGGTCCCAGAGGTGCCTGCCTGATCCTCCTCGGGCGTGGTCGTCTGGGGATCGGGGACCTCTTCGCTACGTCTGCCCTTGGGCCGCCGGCCGTTGCCCCTGGCCTGGCGGTCCCGGTTGCGGGTAGGCCGGATCGGCTTGGGGATCTCCTTGGGCCCTTTGGGCTGGTTGACGGGAGGGCTTGGTTCGGGGCTCATTGCAGTGTCCTCAGCTTCATTGACAGTTTGAACACGGCCGCGGCGTGAATCTGGCTGACGCGCGACTCAGTCACGCCCAGGACCTCAGCGGCCTCTTTCATCGTCAGGTCTCGTTCGTAGTACAGCAGCAGGACGGTCCGGTCGCGCTTGGGCAATTCCTGGATCGCCTGGGTGAGTCCTTCCAGCAGCTCGTTCTGCTCTGCCTCAACGTCCGGCGTCTGGGTCTTGTCGGCGGGGATGAGCGGGCCCAGCACCGGCTGCTCGTCGGTCAGGCCATGGATGGACAGGAAGTGCTGCTTCCGCGCCTCTTCCAGCGTCTTGTACAGTCGCCCGAGGGTGATGCCCACGGTGGCTGCAAGCTCTTCGTCGGCCGGCGGGTTGGCGTTGGCCGCGAGGTGCTCGCGGTAGGCCGCCTGTATCCGGCGAATCTCGGCGTGAACGCTGGAGGGCACGAACGATATCCGCCTCAGCTCGTCGATCACCGCCCCGCGGACGCGGATGTAGGCGTATGTCTTGAATCCCACGTCCCGGTTGGGGTCGAACGACCGAGCGGCCTTGACCAGCCCCAGCGTCCCGGCGGAGATCAGGTCCTCCATCTCCAGCCTCCGTGAGACCTGGGCGGCGACCTTCTGGACGATGTGCCTGACCAGCGGGAGGTGGTCGAGTATCCACTTCTCTTCCAGCGTCTCCCGCGATTGCTGGGCGTACGCCTGGGTGATCCTTGCCCGAAGCTGCTTGGCCGGGACCACGTCCGCCGTTTCGCTAGGTCCTTCGTTCACCGCTCGTTTCCTCTGTGCGGCTGGCCCGGGTGGCGCTGCTGATCATGGCGTCCACCGCGATCCTGATGAGGATGCGTGAGGCTATGGTGACGAGCACGTACACGACGCCCGCCCCTATCAGCGCCCGCACCCCGCAGGTGAAGGTGGGCACGTCGCTGAACCAGCCCACCAGGGCGAGCACGAAGAAGCTCATCACCGCCGCGATGGTCGCCGTTCGCTTCACGGTCGTTTCCACGAACCTTTCCGGATCCTTGCCAACTTCTCACCTCTTCTCACGGGCCGCCTTCGATGGCGGCGACGGGTTGTTCCTGTAGTGAGATCGTTCCCACCGGCGTGACGTCGGTCCCCAGCGCGATCTCGTCGTAGGCGAGCACCGCCAGTTGCGGAAGCTGCCTGGCCAGCAGCGCCGCCAGGTGCGGCCGGAGACGGAAATCGCACAGCAGCACCGTCTTGTCATGGGCCTGATCCATGGCCGTCTTCCACGCCTCGGTGACCTGCCCGGTCAGCGCGACGGCGCGGTCGGGCGGGATGGCGAGGTTCTCGCCGCCGCCTTCGCTCTGGATGGCGTTGCGCAGCTCGTACTCCAGCGGCGGCTGGAGGGTCAGTGCGGAGATGCCGCCCTTGGCGTCCCCGTGCTGCTCGGTGATCGTCCTGACCAGTGCCTTGCGGGCCAGCTCCGAGAGCATGCCCGGGTCTTTCGTCTTGGAGGCGTGGTCGCCGAGGGTCTCGAGGATCTGCACCAGGTCGCGGATGGGAATGCCGTCCTTAAGCAGGTTCTGGAGGACCCGGTGCAGCAGCCCGATCGGCACCATCTCCCCCACCACGCTGTTGACCAGGGCGGGCTGCTTGTCGCGGAGCCTGTCCAGCAGCCGCTGCACGTCGTCGCGGGCGAGCATCTCGTAGGCATGCCGCCGCAGCGTCTCCGAAAGGTGCGTGATCAGCACCGATTCGGGATCCACGACGGTGTAGCCCCTAATCTCGGCCTGCTCCTTCTGACCCTCGTCGATCCACAGGGCCGGCAGGTCGAAGACCGGCTCGCGGGCGTCCTGGCCTTCGATTGGCTCGGCTACCGTGCCCGGGTCCATCGCCAGGTACTTCTCCGGCTCCAGCCGTCCGGTGCTGATCACGTGATCGTACAGCCGGATCTCGTAGCAGTTGGGGTCCAGCGAGACGTTGTCCCGCAGCCTCACCAGCGGCAGGATGATCCCGTACTGCTGGGCGAACTTCCTGCGCAGCGGGGCGATGCGGTGGGAAAGGCTGCTCTTGCGCCTCGGATCGACCGTCTTTATCAGCCTCGGGCCGACGTGAATGGCGATCTTGTCCACGTCCAGCAGCTCCTCGACCGGGAGCTGGTCGGCGTCGCCCTTGGGGGCCGAGTCGGCCTTGCGCCTGCGCGAGTCCTTCTCGAACTTCCCCAACGTGTGGGCCAGGAACCCCGTCCCCAGCGACAGCACGACGAAGGGCAGCTTCGGGAAGCCGGGCACGAGGATCATCGCGGCGAAGAGGAACGCGGCGATCCCCAGCGGCCTGCTGCGGGAGAGCATCTGGCGGATCAGGTCCTGGCTTAGGCTGGTCTTCGTGGCGGTCTTGCTGATGAGGAAACCGGAGGCGGTGGAGATGATCACCGCCGGGATTTGCGTGACCAGCCCGTCGCCGACGGCGAGTATGGCGTAGGTCTTGACCGATTCGCTCGGCTCCAGCCCGCGCGACATGCCAATGACGAATCCGCCGAGGAGGTTGACGCCGGTGATGATCAGGGCGGCGATGGCGTCGCCGCGGATGAACTTGCTGGCCCCGTCCATCGCCCCGTAGAACTCGCTTTCCTGGACGATCTTCTCGCGCCGGGTGCGGGCGTCCTCTTCGCCGATCAGCCCGGCGTTCAGGTCGGCGTCGATGGCCATCTGCTTGCCGGGCATGGCGTCGAGGTTGAACCTGGCGGCCACCTCGCTGATCCGCTCTGCCCCCTTGGTGATCACCACGAACTGGATGATCACCAGGATTAGAAAGACCACCAGCCCGATGATCAGGCTGCCCCCGGCGACCAGCATGCCGAAGGTCTGGATGATGTTCCCGGCATTGGCCTGGCTGAGGATCAGGCGGGTGGAGGCCACGTTCAGCGACAGCCTGAAGAGCGTCACCAACAGCAGCAGCGAGGGGAAGGTGGACAGCTCCAGCGACTCCCTTGCCGACAGGACGATGACCATGGTGGCGATGGCGATGGCGATGGAGCAGCCCAGCAGCATGTCCAGCAGGGCCGTGGGCAGCGGGATAACCAGCGTCGCCAGCACCGTCGCCAGACCCAGGGCGAAGAGGATGTCGTTGTGGGCCAGCAGCCTCCGCAAGCCCGGGCTGGCGGCACCCAACAGCGGCGAGTCCAGCGCCTTGTCGCTTTCCGGACTCATTGCCTATTGATTCTTCTCCATGCCACTGAGCCTCTTGTTGCGAAGCCGGTAGATCATGGCCAGCACCTCGGCGACGGCCACGAAGAGCGTCTCGGGTATGCCCTGGCCGACCTCGGCGGTCGCGTACAGCGTCCTTGCCAGCTCGGGGCGCTCCACGATCGGCACGTTGTGCTCGCGGGCGACTTCCTTGATCTTCTCGCACAGGAAGTCGCCGCCCTTGGCCACCACCTGCGGCGCGTCCATGGACTCAGCCTCGTACTTCAGGGCGACGGCCACGTGAGTCGGGTTGGTGACCACCACGTCGGCGGTGGGCACGGCCTGGAGCATCCGCTTGCGCGACATCTCCGTCTGAACGGCGCGGATGCGGCCCTTGGTCTCAGGCGACGCCTCGTGCTGCCTGAACTCTTCCTTGACCTCCTGCTTGGTCATTCGCAGGTCGCGCTTGTGCTTCCAGCGCTGGAAGATCAGGTCCGCCGCGGCTATGGCCAACAGGCCGACGGCGATCCGCGCCACCAGACCGAATATCAGCCGGGCGATCCCCGCCAGCATGCCCGCCGGAGTGGCCCACCTCAGTCCCAGGCACTCGTCCACCCTGTTTTGGAGATAGGTCCAGACGATCACCAGTATCAGGGCGACCTTGGCCAGCGATACCAGCAGGCGAGCGACCGAGCGGAGAGAGAAGATAGCCTTCAGCCCGGTGACCGGGTTGAGCCGCTCGAACTTCGGGCTAATCGCCTTGGGGGAGAACGCCCACCCGCTGGCGATCAGATTGCCTGTGATGGCGGCGACGCCCGCCACCAGCATGAACGGGACTATCGCTATCAGGGAGTCGGCGGCCCCGGCGTTGAGGACGTCTGTTAGGGCCGAGCCGTCGCCGCCGCCGGCGTCGAACGAGCAGCCTTGGCGGATCTTGGTGACGAACCACCCGTACAGCGTCGAGGCCGTCAGTGCCAGCACCACCAGCAGCATCAGGATGACCAGCGCCGAGGGCACCTCGCTGCTCTGGGCGACCTTGCCCTCCTCCCGGGCCTTTCTCAGCCGCTCGCGGGTTGGCTTCTCGGTCTGTTCTGCCGCGGGCTTCTCGGCCATGTCGTTACGTCGCCTCGCTCATCGGATCAGGAACTGGTTCATCCACTGGCCCAACTCGGCTGTGAAGGAGCTCATTGTCGGCATGATGGCGGCGGCCATGAAAATCCCCAGGCCGATCCGCAGCGGGAAGCTGGTCATCAGGATGTTCATCTCGGGCAGGACGCGTGCCAGGATGGCCAGCACCACCGAGAGGATCAGGAACGCCGCCAGCAGCGGGGCGGCGAGCTTCAGTGCGAACAGCAGCATGATCGAGCCGGCCTTTACCAGGCCCTCGGTGAGCGCCCCCAGGGTGGGGGTGGTCCCCACGGGCCAGGCCTGGTAGCTTCGGCCTATGAGCAGCACAAGCAGGCGGTGATAGCCTGCGGCGAGGAAGAACAGGGCGAAGATCATGTCGAAGAACATTCCGATCGGCTGGGTGCGCTCGCCGGTGGTGGGGTCCATCACCTGGGCCATGGCCAGTCCCATCTGCCGGCCGATGTATCGCCCCCCCTGCTGGACGGCCATGAATACGAACCTCGCCGCCATGCCCAGCGCCAGTCCGCAGATGATCTCGCGGGCCAGGAGGATGCCCGCGGCCAGCGGCGAGATGCTGTCGGCCAGCGCCGGGCGCGGGGTGATGGTCGCGAAGAAGATCGTCACCACCAGTGCCATGGCGGCCCGGATGCGCATCGGCAGGGCCCGCCAGGAGAACAGCGGCAGGACGGCAAAGAAGGCCGATATCCGCCCCAGCAGCAGCGCGAATGGCAGCAGCAGCTTGATCCAGACGTCCATCGCTCAATGCCCCATCGTCTGTATGTGGTTTAGGATCCCGCTGGTGAAGCGGACCGCCACCTGCATCATCCACCCCCCGAACAGCAGCACCGTGACGCCCACGCCGATGATCTTGAGGATCATCCCCAGGGTCATGTCGCGGATGGAGGTGACCGCCTGAATCAGCCCTGCCAGCAGCCCCACCAGCAGGGCCACCACCAGCACCGGCGCCGCCAGCAGCAGCCCCGTCTTCAGCGCCTCCTGTCCCAGGTGCAGAACGAGATTCGAGTCCATGTCGAGCCTACTGAAAGCTGGTGACCAGCGACTTGGCGATAAGTCGCCAGCCGTCTACCAGCACGAAGAGGATGATCTTGAACGGCAGGGAGATGATCACCGGCGGGAGCATCATCATCCCCGCACTCAGCAGGATTCCAGCCACCACCAGGTCCACCACCAGGAAGGGAATGAACAGCAGGCAGCCCATCTCGAAGGCGGTGCGGAACTCGCTGATGGCGAAGGCGGGTATGGCCACGTGCGAGGGCACCTCGGCGACCGTGGTGGGCTGCTTGATCTTGGCCATGTCCACGAACAGCGCCAGGTCGCTGGGGCGGGTGTGGCGGATCATGAACTCCTTGAGCAGCTCATTGCCCCGCCCGGCGGCGGCGTCGAAGGTGATCGTGTCCTGGAGGTACGGCTGCACGGCTTCGGTGTTGATCTGCCCGAAGGTCGGCGACATCGTGAACAGCGCCAGGAAAAGCGACAGCCCCACCAGGGCGATGGTCGGCGGTATGTTCTGAGTCGTCAGTGCCCGGCGGACGAACGCCAGCACGATCACGATGCGGGTGAAGGAAGTCATCATTACCAGCAGGCTGGGCAGGATGGCCAAACCGGTGAAGACCACCGCCAGCTTCACGGGTGCGGACCAGTCGCTGCCTGTCTCGCCCGCCTTGGCCGCAGTGGCCTTCTCCACCGCGTCCAGCATGTCGCTGATCTTCGGCAGGGACGAGGCCGGCCTGGTGGTTGGGGCGTTCTGGGCCCGGGCGCCTGCGGCCAGGACCGCCGTGAGCGAGATGAACGCCGCGATTTGCATACCTCTGACTGTCACGGCGACGTCTCCCCCTGCCCCTCGACGCCCTCCCCGGCCGGGGGGGCGACCTCAGCCAGCATCGAAATGCGATCCCGCGTGCTCGACAGCAGGAACCGCTGACCGGCCACGTCCACCAGGTGCACCGTCAGACGCGGACCCAGGTAGATCGACTCGACGACGGAGATCGTCTTGCCCGTTGAGACGGCCAGGCGCGGGATGAACTTCTTGATGACCAGCAAGGACACGCCCCCCACGACGAGGATGACGATGACGGCGGCAAGCACTTGACCCCACGGCCCGGAGCTGTCGTCCATTGTGGGCAGGCGTGTGGTCTCGTTGGCCCCGGGCAGGGGCAAAGGCTGCGGGGCTCGCCCGGCCGGCTGGGTCGCCGGCGCTGTGGTAGGCCGGCTGGCCGGAGCCGTCTCGCTGGCCGACGCCAACACCCCCTGGCAGGGCGCGAAGGCGGCAAACATCACCGCCAGGGCGATCCGCAGTCTCAGTCGATAGACCTCGCGCACGATGGTCATATCAGAGGTCCTTGCACACGACGTGCCAAATGTAAAATACTTCTAAAGAGCAACTTATGGAATGCGGCTCAAGGGCGATGCAGCAGAAAATCAGGCGCGGCGTCGAAAAAATATACGGCCGCGGGCGAATCGCCCATCGCGGCCCCCGCGCTGCGCCCGGGAGACTTGGCCGGACTCATCCTCTTGCCGCTGGGGGCCTTGCGCGCTCAGGGCGGGATGTGCGGTGAGCGGGTCGGTCCAGTCGGCCCGCTAAGGCTTGGCGATCTCGGCGATCCTCACACCCAGTTGCTCTCCGACCACGACCAGGTGCCCGGAGGCGAACCTGGTGCCCCGCAGATACAGGGTCACCGGCTCACCAGCCTTGGTGTCCACTGTAAGCACTGAGCCAGGGCCGAGTTGGAGCATTTCCCGCACGGTCAACTCCTTCTGCCCGAGCCTGACGGTGACCTGTATGACCGTATCCAGCAGGATGTCAACGTTCCCGCCTGGCCCGGCGGCGCCACTCTCAGCCGCCTCCGGCAACTGGGCCTCCTGCACGTCCACCCCGCCGGCCTGCGAATCCTGCTCTTCCTGCGTCGCTTCAGCGGTGGGTGCTTCTGGTTCTGCCATCTTGCGGCTCCTTTTCCAGTGCGATTCCAGGTCCAGGTGCTACCGGCCTGGAGGACCGGCCGGTGGGGTGATCCGTATTCCGTACTGCCCCGAGCAGGTGACGGGGAGCCCTGAGAAGAGGGGGCAGCCGCCGACTAACAGGTCGATCGGCTCGCCGATGTGCTTCTGAATGAGCAGCACGTCGCCGGGCTCGAGGGAGAGCGCGTCGGTCACTGTCACCGTGGCCATCCCAAGCTGCACCTCGGCGACGATCGGCGCCCCGTCCAGGTGGGTCCGGGTGGCGGCCTGGGCCTGCTCGGGAGTCTGGTCCGAGGGCACCGCCCCGGCCAGTGACTCCAACTGGCGGCTCGACGCCAGCAGCGAGACGGCTGCCTGCTCATCGGAGTCCTGCTGGTGGAAGGTGATCCGGAAATACTCCTGGCTCCCATCGTCGCCGGCGACGGTTAGGCCCTTTGTGATTTCCTTTCCAGCGCGGAGCGTCGCTCCGCCGGCGTCGGCGGACGCCGCCGACAGGCCGGTCGCCAGCGCGGTGAAAATGTCTTGCAGCAGGGAGCTTTCCAGCGAGGAGGGCTCCTTGCCCTCGCCGCCCTGGCCGGCGGAGCCGCCCAGGAGCTGCTGGACCCACCCGACCGCGACTCCTACCGGCAGGGCGAGCGTCCCGTACGGCTCGCCGGAGCCGGTCATCAAGGGTGTGAAGTACTCGGCCGCTTCGTCCTCGTCGCCCCCGCGAAGGTCACGTGCGTACTGCTCCTGTATCGCGCCGGTTGCCAGTTGCATGTCGCTCCGCAACAGCGAGTTCAGCGCCTCGGCGATCTTCCCTGCCGCGGCGGCTGCGAAGGCGGAAAGCCTTTCCAGTTGCGCCGGGATGAAGTGGTGGGGAACGCTCCAGTCGTAGTCCACAGCCTCCACGTCGGTCCAGGCCGGGGTCTCGCTCCCCCCGGCCGTCTGGAGGAGCCGGCCAAGCGCCACCCGCTGGGATTGAAGCTCTTGCTGGCTCATTGGATGAAGAATTCCTTGAAAAGCACGTCATGGATAAGCGGCGTCTGATCCGGCCAGAGCTGCTCGTTGAATGAATCCTTGATCTCCCGCCGCAGGCGGTTGAGTGCCTTGGCCCCGCGCACCTTCTCGAGGGTGCAGTCGGCCAGGAAAAGGGTCATCCAGTTCTTCAGCTCCGGATTCTTGATCTCGATCCGCTTGGTGGCCTCCTTGGAGTGCTTGGCCTCGATGGTGAGAGTAATGGAGGCCCTGATGTAGCGGTTCATCTTGTCGCCGGCGAGATTCACCGTGATGGGCTCGAAGTGATAGTAGGCGAAATCCCCATCGGCACTGAGCGTCGCCTTCGGCCCGGGTGGCGCTTGGGCTTGTGCCGCCTGGGCCTGTGCCGGTGCCGCGGCGGCGCCGAGGAACCGGGCCAGCGCGAAGCCTCCAGCCGAGGCGACCGCGGCCGCGGTGGCCAGCACCGCCAGCCACATGATGGATCCCGAGCCGCCGGAGGCGACGGAGGGCTCTTCGCTTTCGGGGGCCTCTTGTTGCGTTTCCAGGTTTTCCGCTTCATCTTCCATGTTTCGTGCTCGCTTCCAGGATCCTGATGGCCACGGAGGACTTGCCGGGGATCAGACCCAGCCGGCGGGTACGTTGGGATCCCGCCCCGGCGCCCCGGGATCCGACTTGCCAGCCATGTTTGGTGATTTCCGCCGAGAGCGCCTTCCTGAGGTATCTCTCGACTTCCGCTGCCCGCTGGGCAGAGAGACGCCACTGGCGCGCCCTCGTGGGCTCGCGCGCGGCCAGGGCTATCACTTCCACCCTGACGGCGCGCGCGCCGATGGTTTCGGTCAGGCTCGCGGCGAAGGATGAGAGGTACGCCTGCGCCGACTTGTCGAGCTTGGCCTGGGAGTCGGCGAAGCGAATCGGCGTCGCCGAAGCGCTGATCACCTTCTCTCGGGTATCGGACGTGCTGGTTTCGATCTGGCTGCGCAGCTCGTGGAAGAGCTTGGCTATCCGCTCCTGCTCGTCGTCGATGATCCGTTCCACGGCGATGTTGTTCGGGTCTACCTCAATGCAGTAAACGACCCTGCGGTACTGCTGCTTGATCTTGGGCAGCTTGCCGGGGAAGAGGCTGGGGATGCCCAGCCCGGCGATCGCCCTGCGGAACGAGCCCTGGCCGATGAAGAACAGCTCCGGGTCGCGGTCTTTGGCGAGCGTGAGCAGCAGCACGAAGAAGGCCAGCAGCAGCGTGACCATGTCGGTGAAGGACACGATCCAGCCGGGAACCTTGGGCTTCTCTTCCACCGGACCTCGTTTCTGTGGTCTCATTCGTACGCCACTCCCGCCGTCAAGGCGATCTCGATGACCGGCTCGCCGGCGAAGCGCTTGATAGGGCTCGAGGTGGACGCGGCGATGCTGAACCGCCCGCGGGGGACCTGTGCCCGAGCGGCAAAGAATTCGGCGAGCGTCCAGGCGCGGTCGATTCCCAACTCGGCGGCCCGGCCGCTCCGGGCATCGACCGGGATTGAGCTGCTCTCGCTGATGACCACCTCGCAGGGCACCTTCTTCATCAGGTCGGCTATCATTTCCAGGCGCTTGCGGCCCCGCCTCTTCAGCCCGGTCCCATTGGCCCAGAACAGCTCGCGGGAGGGTATGTGAAAGGTCTTGCGGTTGCTGAAGGCGTCGGAGCTGACGACATACAGCGGCTTTCGCGTTCGCCGGGCGCTCTTGATCTCCGCCTCTGCGGGCTTCTCGCTGCCGGCCTCGGTGTGGTCCACGGGGCGCTCCGGCGGCGGCACCACCGAGTCCTTGGTCTCTCGCTTCATGCGGAAGATCGAGGTGTGAGACGTGCCTCTGAAGTGGCCGGCGAACTGGCCGAACTCTATCTCCTCGAAGGAGGAGAAGGTCAGCAGCAGCACGAAGAAGCACAGCAGCAGCGTCATGCAGTCGCTGAACGTGACGATCCAGTCGCCAACCGCGTTGGCGTCTTCTTCTTCGGCTTGTGGCTTTCTTGCCATCACTCAGATGCTCGGCTTGAGTTCCTCGCGGTTCTTGGCGGAGACGAAGGCCTGCATCTTCTCGCGAACGCCGGTGGGGCTCTCTCCCCGGACGATCGCCAGCAGGCCTTCCACCACCATTTCCCGAAGGACGCTTTCGCGCTTGGAGCGGATTCCCAGCTTCCCGCCCAGCGGGATGAACACCAGGTTCGCCAGCAGGGCGCCGTAGAAGGTGGTGATCAGGGCGGTGGCCATCCCGATGCCGATCTGGGAGGGGTCTTCCAGGGTGCCCAGCATCTGCACCAGGCCGATGAGCGTCCCGATCATCCCGAAGGCCGGCGCGCTTGCGCCCATGAACTCCAGGATGCGCTTGCCGTTGGCGTGGCGCTCCTGAAGGTACTGGATCTCCATCGAGAGCTGCCTCTCAATCTCGTTCTCGCCCTGGCCGTCGATAACCATTTGCAGGCCCTTGACGAGGAAGTCGTCGTTGGCGCCCTGTATCTGGCGCTCCAGCGCCAGCGCGCCGTCGCGCCGGTTGATGGCGGAGTAGTTGACCATCTTCTGGATCAGGTCGTTCTCCATCGACAGCTTGCAGAAGAGCGTTTTCTTGACGACGGAGGTGATTCCCAGCACCTGGGCGAGTGAGAAGTGAATCAGCGTCGCCGAGAGCATCCCCCCCACCGTAATCATCATGGCGGGGATGTTGCAGAATACGGCCGCGCTGCCGCCGGAAACGACCGCCACGAAGATGCAGGCGAACCCGGCAAGCACACCGATGATTGTGGCTATATCCAACGGATCAGCCTTCCTTCTCGATCTTCTTCATCATCTCGCACAGGCGGGCGGCGAGATCCTTGTCCGTGATCTCGGCCAGCAGCTTGGCCGACGACCGCTCCGACATGAAGAACAGGATCTTGACGGCGTCGTCTTCCTGTTCGTGAGAGACCATCTTGGCGAGGATCTCGCTGCCGGCGGCGGGGTCCATCTTCTCGTAGGTCTTGGCCAGCCGCTCGAGGTTGCCCGACTCTGCCCGGCCAATGCGGATTCTCGTCTGGACCAGCTCTGCCTTGGCTTCCTTCAGCAGGGGAAGCTGGGCCACGAGCTTGAGCCGCAGGTTCTCCAGGTTCTCCGCCTCCTGGGTGAGCAGGCCCTGGGCGATCTCCAGGCGCTTCTCGTGGTCCTTGAGCTGCCGCAGCTTGGTACGGTACTCGCTGCTCTTGAGGCGCATCTCCTGGACGAGCTCCTGGAGCTGCTGCTCCTTGGGCCGCATCGCCTCGATGGCGCCGATCTGGATTCCTCCCGGCAGCACGCCCTCGGGGGCTGGCCCCTTGCCCGCCCCCTCGGCGGAGGCCGGCGGCGTGGCGGGCTTGCTCAGCATGGAGGTCAGGGCGAAGGAAATCCCGAAGCTCACGGCTATGAGCCCCACCAGGACGATCAGTTTCTTCTTGGACATTTCAGGCTCCCATCTCCGGCTCCAGCAGCCGCGAGCGGATGGCGTTCAGGGCGAAGGCGATCTGGGCGCCCTCGTCCAGTTGCTTCTGGTCGAGCTTCATCTGTTCGCGCATGTGCAGTTCCCTTGCCTCCGCACGGCGGCGCTCGAGCGTCTCCCGCGAGGCCTTGGTCTTGAGGAACCGCTGCATGGCTTCGGACCGCTGGGATTCGCGCTCGCTGAGCTGCTCGTTGAGTTGGCGGAGTTGCTTCTCGTCGGCGTCGGAGCACTTGAAGAAGACCTCCTGGCGGGCGATCCGCCTGAGGAATTCTTCCCGGGCCAGTGCCGTCAGGGCGGTCCGATGGGCAGCCCGGCGGCGGAGAATCTGGTGGCGCAGGCGGAATACCTTGCGGCTGAGTTCCAGCAGCTCGCCCCGCAGCGACAGCTCGCGCTGGATCGTCACGTCCAGAAGCCTTTGCAATGGCCACTTGAACCGCTTCATCTGCTGGCCTCAACGTTGGGCTGTGCGCCGACCGCGTCGCCGGCGGCTGTCTCGGTCTTCTCGGCCGGCATCAGGAAGTCCCAGGAGCTGGTTATGTCGAAGAGCCGTCGCCGCGTTTCCTCGAAGCTCGAGCGCGTGCCGACCGGCTGGATGAGAAACTCGTTGACCCGGTCGATGAGCGAGACGGCCTTGTCTATTCGCCGGTTGGAGCCCGGGGAGAACGCGCCGATGTTGATGAGGTCTTCGGCCCCCTGGTAAGTGGCGTATATGGCCTTGAGTCTCCGGGCGGCCAGGGCGTGTTCGGGCGTGACGACCGAGTCCATCAATCGGCTGACGGACTGGAGGATGTCCACCGCGGGGTAATGCCCCAGCTCGGCGAGCTTGCGGGAAAGTACGATGTGCCCGTCCAGCAGCGCCCTGACGCTGTCGGCGACGGGGTCGTTCATGTCGTCGGCTTCGACCAGGATTGTCAGGATGCCGGTAATGGAGCCGACGTGGCTGCATCCCAAGCGCTCGGTGAGCTTGGGCAGCAGGCTGAAGACGCTGGGGCAGTAGCCCTTGGTCGTGGGCGGCTCGCCGGCGGCCAGCCCGATCTCGCGCTGGGCCTGGGCGAACCGCGTCAGCGAGTCCATCATCAGCAGCACGTGCCTGCCCTGGTCGCGGAAGTACTCCGCGATGGTGATTGCCAGGAAGGCGACCTTCACCCGCTGGATGGGGGAGGTATCGGAGGTGGCCACGGCCACGACGCTGCGGCGAAGCCCCTCGGCGCCCAGGGATTCCTCCAGGAACTGGCGGACCTCCCTTCCCCGCTCGCCCACCAGCGCCAGGACGTTGACTTCGGCCTCGCTTGAGCGGGCGATCTCGCCCAGCAGGATGCTCTTGCCGACGCCGCTGCCGGCGAAGATGCCGATCCGCTGGCCCTTGCCGCAGGTCAGCAGGGCGTCGAAGGAGCGGATGCCGAAAGCCAGCGGGGTGGTGATCCGCTGTCGGCTCAGCGGCGGCGGGGAGGTGTTGTCCAAGGCGCGGTACTCGGTTCCGCCCAGCGGGCCCTTGCCGTCGATGGGCCTGCCCAGCCCGTCGATCACTCGGCCCAGGATCGACTCGCTCAGGGCGATGTACCGTGGGCTGGAGCGCATGATGACCGGGTCGTTCGGGGCGATGCCTTCTATGCCCTCCAGCGGGGACAGCACGCGGTTCTGGTTGTGGAAGCCGACGACCTCCGCCGGCACGCGCCGCCCGTCCTTGAGGTGAATTTCGCAGATCTGCCCGATGCTCACCGGCGGGCCCTTGGACTCGACCGTCAGCCCGGCCACGCGGATCACCGATCCCCTGCACGGCAGGAGATTGATCTGCTGAAGCCTGGTGCGGTACTTGTCGAAGTCTGCGGTCGCCATGCGTCACTCCGGTTGCTTGAGGGCCTCTGAGATCGCCTGAAGGTGCGTATCCACGTTCGAGTCCACGGTTCCCTCCGGCGTTTCGAGCACGCACTGGGCCGGCGAGACGGACGGATCGGCCACGAAACGGATGCTCTCGGCATTCTCCGCGTCGTCCGCCTTCCCGGCGATTTCGCACCTGGCCAGGTCGCGGGGGTTGAGGTGGACCACCACCTGCTGTCTGGCCGGGAGGTTCTGGAGGGCCTCGGTGACGATGGGTTCGATCTGATGTCTTTCGGCCTGGATTTCCTGCATGAGGACCTTTCGGGCGATTTCCACGGCCAGGTCCAACAGTTGGTTTTCCGCCTCGCGGAGCAGTTGTTCCCGGTGGCGGTCGAACTGGCTCAGCGCCTCAGTCAGCGCTTGGCGGGCGCGGGCCAGCTCGGCCTTCTCCCTGTCTAGCTCCTGCTGCATTTGGGCGGCGGCCGGCGCCCCTTGGGGCCCCGGGCCGGCCTGGGCCCGGCGCTGCGCCCGAGGCGAGGGCGTGTGCCCGATCACCCTCACCCCCGCCAGCGGGGCGGAAAGCCGAACTGTCAGGTCTTCGCCCATTGCCCTCAGCTCTGTTCGAATTCCAGCTCGCCCTTGGCGTTCATTTCCCGGAGGCCTGCGAGCACGGCCTGTCGCGCCTCTTCGATCTCTTCCGGCTTGGGGGACGACAGCAGCTCGGTCTCTTCGTCGAGCAGCCCGCCCGCCCGCTCGGATATGTTGGTGCGGACTTTGCTGACCAGCGCCTCGTCCGCCTCGCACAGCGCCAACGCCAGCTTGCCCGAATCGACCGTCCGCAGGCCCTCCTGCAGCGACCGGTCGGCGACGACGACCAGGTCCTCCCAGACCATCATCAGGTTGCGGACCGTCTCGCCGGTCTCGGCGCTCTGCTCGTTGATGCCGTTGAGCAGGCTGTCGCGGAGTTCGGTGTTCAGCCCGCGGAGCAGGACCGCCACCTTTCTCAGCTTGGTTTGCTGGGCGTCTTCGCCCGCGGCCGGGCCCTCCTCGGCGCTGGCGGCGCGGAGCGCTGCCAGGCGCTCGCCGACGGCGGCCGCCACGGTCTGTCTGGCATCGGGCGAGATAGCCTGCTCTGCCGTCATGCTGCGGACGGCCTGGGGCTGGACCTCTTCGTCCAACAGGGGCAGCAGGGCTGCGCTCTTGGCCGGCGGAAGCTCCATGAGCACCATGGCCGCCACCTGCGCCGATTCGCCGGAGAGCGTCTGGGCAAGCTCGGCCGCCTCCGCCGATCGCACCGCACAGAAGGGATCGCGCGCCTGGAGGAGGCCGTTCACCTGCCCCAGAACCTGCTGGGACCGCTCCTCGCCGACGGCGTTCTTGAGCATCTCACGAAGGAACAACTCCCCGCCGAGGGCGGGCCCGCCCTTGCCCAGCAGGCCGAAGAACTCCTGGGCGGACTGCTGGGTCGCGGCGGCGGACTTTCCCTCGGTCGATTGCAGGTACGCCAGCTCGGCGGCGATCTGCGTGACGATCTCCGGGCTGGCGGACCTGAGCAGCTCGGCTGCCGTGGCCGGGTCAAGACCCATCAGAAGCAGTGCCGCCTTACGTATTCCTCCTGCTGCTTCCACTTACGCCTCTCCTTTCCCGCTCTCGGCCCATCTGAGGAAGAGTCTCCTGACCTCTTCGGGGTTGTCTTGAAGTGCCCGAGTGATCTGGCCCCGCAAGGCCTGGGCGTTGACCTCTACCTGCTGGCCCGGGAGCATTCCGGCGAGCGGGCTCGCCTGGCCTTCCAGGGCGGGCGCGCCCTCGCCTTCGCCGGTGGCCTTCTTCGACCCGCCGAGCATCTTCAGCGCCAGCAGCATCCCGATCACGAGCACTCCCAGCGACCCGCGGCGGGCGAGGTTGAGAAGGAAGCCCTTGCTGAAGAGTCCCGGCTCCTTCGCCTCGGCGGCCGCCAGCTCGGCGTCGCTGCGGGGGAATTTCGTATCCACCACCTTGATGGAGTCGTTGTCGGTCACGCCGATAGCGTTGCGGATGATCTCCTCCACGTCCTTGATGGTCAGCTTCGCCGCCGGGGGGGCCTCCTCGCCCTCTTTCGGCTCCGGGCCGGACAGGTCCACGAAGGCCGCCACCTGGAGCGACGTGACCTGCCCCGGCATGGTCTCGGTCTGCGCGCGCGTCACCGAGGGCACGTACTTGGTGACGATGTCCTCTTCCTTTTCCTTGCTGCCGCTGCTCTTTCCGGCCCCATCGGCCGACGGGGTGGACGAGCTGCTCTTGACCGTCTCCTCGACCACGACGCGATTGACGGCGTCGTAGGTCTCGGTGGTGGTGTTGACGCTGTCGATGTCGATGACGGCGCTGACTTTTACGCGCGCCCGCTTGGGTCCCAGGGCGGCCGCCAGCAGCGTCTCGGCCTTGTCGGAGAGATACTCCTCCACCTGGGTCTTGTAGTTGAGCATGGTTCCGGCCTTCTTGGCCAGCTTGCTGCCCCCCTCGGCTGAGAGGAGATTGCCCGTGCTGTCCACCACGACGACCTTCTCCGGCGAGAGCCCCTCCACCGCGCCGGCGACGAGGTTGACTATTGCGGCAATGTTGGCCTGGGACATCCGGCGTCCGCCCTTTAGGCGAAGCGCCACCGTGGCCGAGGCCGCGCTCTCCTGCCTCTGGAACAGCGTCGATTCGGGGCGGACCACGTGAACGCGGGCGTGCTCCACCGAGTTGATCAGTTGGATCGTCTTGGCCAGCTCTCCCTCCACCGCCCGGATGTAGTTGACCCGCTGGGTGAAGGAGCTTGTGCCGATCTTCTCTTCGTCGAGAATCCGGTATCCGGCCTGGTCGCCCACCGGCAGGCCCTGGGAGGCCATGCTCAGCCGGAGGGTATAGACCTTCTCCTCGGGCACGAAGACGGTGGTGCCGCCGTCCTTGAGCTTGTATGGGATGTCGGCGTCGCGGATCTTCTCGACGATCCTTCCGGCCTCATCGGGGGTGAGCTTGCTGTACAGCAGGCACATGTTGGGCTGGCGTGCCCATCCGACCAGCAAGACTGCCGCCGCTGCGCACGCCAGCAGGACGCCCAGGAGCATCACCCGCTGGCCGAGGCCCGCACGCCGCCAGATTTCGCCGAGGTTCTGAAGTAGCTGTCCCACGGGTCTTACCCTAACTGGTGTTTAGACCTGCATGTTCATGGTCTGCTTGTACGCCTCGATGACCTTGTTGCGGACGCCCATCAGGAGCTTGAAGCTCAGGTCGGCCTTGGCGACCGCGGCCACCACCGGCAGGATGTCCTGGCTCTTGCCCGTCAGCAGGTGCTGGACGGCAACCTCCGAGGCATTCTGGTGCTTGTTGACCTGGTTGATGGCGTTGTTGACGACCTTGCCGAAGTTCACCTTCCCCTCGGCTTGGTCCTGGCCTGTCGCGGCGGCGTTGGGTCTCCAGTTGGGCCCGCCGACGGGCGAGGCGGCATTGATGCTGGACATGGCTGCTCCTCTATCTCAGCAGTTCGAGGGTTACGTTGACCATTTCCTGGTAGCGCTTCAACACGGCGGCGTTGGCCTGATAGGCCCGACTGGCCGCCATCATGTGCATCATCTCCACAGGCAAATCCACGTTGGGCATCAGCACGTAGCCGTCCTTGTCCGCGTCCGGGTGCCCGGGCTGGTAAACCCGCTTCAACGGGTTGAGCATGTCCATCGCCACCTCCTCCACCGAGACTCCGGCCATGGCCTCCTGCTCGGTGCTCAGGACGACCTGCTGGCGCCGGTAGGGCTGGCCCGACTCGGTGCGGGACGTGTTGGCGTTGGCGATGTTCCTGGCGATGACGTTCATCCTCAGCGATTCGGCCCGCAGGCCGGAAACCGCTATGTCCACCGATGTGGGTGTCTTACCTACGCCCATTTGTGAGTTCCTCTTTCATTGGGGTCCGTTGTCCTGTTCACCCCAGGCGCATGGCCAGCTCCATCCGCTGGTAGAGCTTGCTGAGCATCCGGACGTACGTCTTGTACATGGCCGAGTTCTTCACCATCTCGCCCACCTCGGTGTCCAGGATCACGTCGTTGCCCTCGGCGTCGACCGGGGTGGACATGGGCTGGAAGATCTTGGGCGCCAGTTCGTCTAGGTTTATCGGCCCGGACGAGTTGAGCGCCTTGGCCAGGGCCTCCTCGAAGGCCACGGCCACCCGGCGGTATCCCGGGGTGTTGAGGTTCGCCAGGTTGTTGGCGATGGTCTTTCCGCGGAGGCTTGCCGCCCGCATCCCGGCCTCGAGGTATTCGCTCATGCCAATTCTGTTACCCATCGGTTCTCTCCAGCCCTGAGCGGGCGCTCTTCCGAGAGCGACCCGGGCGTCGCCTCGGCCTCCGCGAGGCGCGCCTCGCCGTCGCGGCGGTACTTGCGGAGCTTCTCCCGCAGTGTCCGATCGGTTATCCCCAGCAGCCTGGCGGCCTTGGCCTGGTGGCGGTTCGTCCGGCGCAGGGCCTCGAAGATCGCCCGCCGCTCCACGTCCCGGAGCGACAGGCACTCGGACTCGGTGCTTTCCCCGGCCAGCAGCTCGGCCTGGAGGGAGGCCGGGCCCGTCAACGAGAGCGTCTTGCCCTCGCCCAGGATCAGCGCCGTCCGCACCGCGTTGCGGAGCTGGCGGACGTTCCCGGGCCAGCGGCACCGCCCGAACAGCTCCAGCATCTTCGGGTCGAGCTGGGCGACGTGCCTGCCGACCTCCCGGGCGTAAAGGTTGACGCAGTGCCATACCAGCAGCGGGATGTCCTCGGGCCGCCGGCGCAGCGGGGGAATGGTCAGCTGCACGCCCTTTATGCGGTAGTACAGGTCGAGGCGGAAGCGTCCGGCCCGGACCTCGGCGGCGAGGTCGCGGTTGGAGGTGCATATGACCCGGACGTTGACCCGAACGCTCTCGGAGCCGCCGACGCGCTCGAAGTCCTGCTGCTCCAGCACCCGCAGCAGCTTGGCCTGGAGGGCCCGGCCGGTTTCGGCGATCTCGTCGAGCAGCAGCGTTCCGCCGTGGGCCATTTCGAACCGCCCCTTGCGCCGGGCGATCGCCCCGGTGAACGCCCCCCGTTCGTGCCCGAACAGCTCGCTTTCCAGCAGCGACTCGCTCAGGGCGACGCAATTGACCTGAACGTACGGCCCGCGGCGGCGGTTGCTCTGGCGGTGGAGGTAGTAGGCCACCAGCTCCTTGCCCGTGCCGCTCTCGCCGGTGACGAGAACCGGCGCGGAGGTCGGGGCGATCTTGCGCGCCAGCCTGATCGTCTCCAGCAGCTCGGGGCTCTTGCCGACGATCTGGTAAAGGCAGCGGGTGTGATCCTCCGCCCCCGCCGCCAGCGGCACCTGGTGGTTGGGCAGCAGGGCCTCAACCAGGGCCTTGACCGCCTCGCGATCCACCGGCCTGGGGAGGAAATCCTCGCAGCCTTCGCGCATGGCCCGGACGGCGAGAGCGACGGGCTGGGGCCCCTCAGTCGCCGCCTCCTCCGGGCCGATCATGACCACCGGCAGCTCCGGCCAGTTGACCTTCAGCGGCGACAGCAGCTCGAATGCGTCGCCTTCGGCCCTGGACGGGTCGATCAGCACCAGGTCCCATTCCTGGCCCTGGGTCCGGTCCATCGCGGAGCTGACGTCGCCGACGGCCTGGCCGCGAATCCCGTTGCCCGCCAGCACCTCCAGCACCAGACGGATCAACCGCGAATCACTGGAGACTATCAGGACGTCTTGATGAACTTGATCGGCCATTCGGTCCTACCTGAGGGGCGCGCCGGTGCCCGGCGCGGGCTTCTTGGGCTGCTCGCCGAGGAGCTGCTCGATCTCCTGCCCCTGGCGCCACGTGATAAGCGCGTCCTGGGCCTTGGCAACCGCGTTCCACGGCGAATCCGGGTAGTCGGTCAGGAGCTTCTGGTATATCTCGCTGGCCTTGGCCGGCTCCTTCTCCCGCCGGCAGTTGGCTATCTGGAACAGCAGCCAGGCCTTGTCATCGTCGCTCTCGGCCTTCTTGAGGGCGTGCTCGTAGAAGACCATGGCGGCCTGTGGGTGCTTGCTCAGGTACAGCGCGTCGGCCAGGCCCACCGGGTCGGCGACGGCCTCGGGTGAGGCGCTGGCCAGCTCGGCGAGCACCCGCGGCGGGATCTTGGGCCTCACCGGCGCCGACGGGTCAGGCGGCTGGTACGGGGCAGTGGTCACCGGGCCCCGCGGCTGGGGAGTCGCCTTGGGCTTGGGCGGGAACGCCATCGCCCGCAGCTTCCTGGCCGCTTCCCGCAGGCCCGGGTGCGGAACGGCGGGAGGCGGGGCCAGCATGTTCTCCTGGCGAAGCTGGCGGATCGTCTGGCGGATCTGAGTGACGGCGGTGGCCGGCGCCACTGCCGGCCCCTCGCTCGCAGGCAGCGCGGCGGCGGCCAGGATCCCGGTCCAGACTAGGCAGATCATGAGGCGAGCCAGGTTCTTCATTTGTCCTTTGCTCCTGGGTCCTTGACGGCGGTTCCCGAGAACGCCAGCGCCGCCCGCTCGTAGTCCTTCAGTGCCAGGTAGGCGGCCCCGAGGATGAGGTGGGCCTGTCGGCGAATGTCGTCTTGGCAGGCTGACTTGAGCAGCTCGCGGGTGACGGTGATGGCCTGCGTTGCCTGCCCGCTGGCGAGGCAAATCCTGGCCAGCTCGCAGGCTGCGATGTGGGCCTTCCGGCCGGGCTTGATCGCCGGCAGCGTCTTGGTCAGCAGTTGGCGGGCTTCCTTCAGCTCGCCGCTGTCGGCGTGGCATCTGGCGAGCTCCACTTCCAGCTCGGCGCGGGCCTCCGGGTCGGAAACTTCCTTGACCCCCGTGCGGAGCATGACCAGCGCCTTCTCCGCCAGGTCCATTGACCGGTAGATCTGCGAACTGAGCAGCAGGAGCTCGGGCAACTGCTTCTCGTCCAGATGCTTCCGCTCGACCCGGCTGAGGGCGGCGACCGCGGGGACGAACCGCTGCCTCCCCGCCTCGGTGCGGGCCAGCTCCATCAGCACGTCGGCGCGGCGCTTGACCGGCGGCTTGGCGGCCAGGGCGGCACGCAGCGCCTGGGCCGCTCCGTCGAAGTTGCCCTGGCGGGACTCGCTCCTGGCCAGCAGGAAGTACCCCTCGGCCAGTTGGGGCGAGGGCGACTTGACCAGGGTGATATACCTGGCCAGCCACTTGGAGGCCTCCTTGTACTCGCCGTTGCGGTAGAGGCATTTGCCGGCCCCGAAGCTCGCCTCTCGCCGGGAGACGGGCGTGAGATTGAGATGGTAGAGCTTCGAGAAGACCTTCGTCGCCTTGTCGTGCAGGCCGGAGTTCATCCTGGCCTGGCCCAGGCAGAGGTAGGCCTCGTCGGAGGCCTGGAATCCGGGGTGCCGGTCCAGCAGTACCAGCAAGTCCTTTCTGGCGCCGGCGTAGTCGCGAATGGCGGTGCGGGCGCGTGCGCTTCGCAGCATGGCCTCGGGGGCCACCGGGTCGGCGCCGAATCGGTGGGCGACAAGCTGGTACTCCTGTATCGCTCCCAGCAGGTTTCCGGCGGCCTCGGAGAGATTGGCCACGGCGAAGCGTCCGCGGGCGAGCCGCCGGTCGTTGGGCGCGCGGAGGAAGAAGCGTCGCCAGGCTGAATCGGCCTCTCGCAGGATCAGCTCGCGCTGGTCGGCGAGGGAGACGGCGGACTGCGGGTCGTGGACGTGTACCTGCTCGCCGGTGAACCTTGCCACCAGTCCGGCCGCCCCGCACGCCACCTCGCTGAGGCGGTGGGCGGATACCGACCGGAAGCATACAGCCACCATCCGCCGGCGCGCCTTGGAGTCCACCGACATCCAGCGGACGTCCTCCCCGGCCTCGGTGGCGATCCGCTGGAGCAGCTCCTCCAGGGGCGAGTGCGAGCAGGACGCCGCCAGCCGCAGCGCCGGGGCGTTGGACTCGACCGCCTGGACCCGGGGCCCGAGGACGGCCTGGGCGAGTTGGCGGGCGCCCTGCCGGAGCAGTTCCCGCAGGGCGGGCTCGTCGAGGCCCGCGAACGGGTCGGTATACTCGAACGCGCCCCAGTCCACCGCGACGTCGAGGTTGTGGGAGGCGAGCGCCTCGACCGTCAGCGCCCGGCAGATGAGGTAGTCGCAGTCGGCCTCGACCGCCCTGGCATCGGCAAGCGCCCCGAGGACGGCGAGGGCCTGACAGGCCTTCATGCGGGCCTGGAGGAACTGTCCCCCGTCAACGTCCCCGACGGCCAGACGATACCAGGCCAGGCCCCGGGCGATGGGCGAGCGGCTGTGAGTAACCTTCTCCAGCAGGTCCTTTGCCTCCGCGCCCTTGCCCAGTTGCCTGAGGCAGTCGGCCGCGCGAAGCCGGCAGAAATCGCTGACCATGTCCTCCGAGGGGACTTTCTGTGAGGCTTCCAGCAGCTTCCGGTACCGCATCAGCGCCTGGGCGTAGCGCTGCGACTGGAATTCCTTCTCGGCCATGGGCCAGGAGACGGCTTCATCGGGCCCAATGTCAGGAGGCGAGACGTCGGCCGATGATGGTGCCGACGGCTTGGCCTGGACGGCCTGGGCACGCTGGACGCTGGAGAGGCCTTCGCCGCGCCGCAGGTACAGGTCGATCAGCCCCGCCACGACCAGCATCACCAGCAGGGAGTTGAAGAACAGGACGATCCCGACAAGCCCGATTCGCCGCTTTGTAGGTGCCGGCTGGGCTACCCTGCCCGCGGCGCCTCGACCGGCCTCACCGAGGCCCGGTTGGACCGAGGCGGGCTCCGCCGGTCGGCCCGCCAGCGCGGCTGCGATAAGCTGCGCCGGGCTGGGTTGGTCGGCCTCCTGCGCGGTGGATTCCGCTGGCTGCTCCTGGGCCTCCACCTCTTCCGCCGGCTCCGACTCGGGCTGCTTCTCCTCGGCCGCCGGCTCGGGCTGGGGCTGCTCGTCCTCGGCTGCCGGCTCGGGCTCGGGCTGCTCGTCCTCGGCCGCCGGCTCGGGCTGGGGCTGCTCGTCCTCGGCCGCCGGCTCGGGCTCGGGCTGCTCGTCCTCGGCCGCCGGCTCGGAGGGCTGATCCTCTTGGGCCTGCGGCGAGTCCTCGTCCGGTTCGAGCTGCGCAGCGTGCTTCTCACGCTCGGTCTCGGTCGTTCTAGCCCGCTTCCGTTCGAGGTGTCCCCGCTGCTGGTCGAGGATCTCCTGCAAGGACGGCCCCCTGAGGTCTTCTTCCTCGTCAGGCTGCTCGGCCTCGGCGGCGGCGTCCTGTTCAGCGGCCTCTTCGGCAGGCTGCTCCGCCGCTACGGGAGACTGCTCCTGGTCCTCTTCTTCAGCGGCTGCCTGCGGTTCTTCCTGAGCGTCGGCTGGATCGCCGAGTGCTTCGGCCTCTGGCTGTTCGACTTCCTGTGCGAGTTCCTCGGCCTGTTCGGCCGTTTCCTCGGTGCCCTGTTCGGCGGCCTCAGCAGGCTGGTCCGGCTCTTCGCTGGGGGCCTCGGGGTGTTGCTGGTCGGCATCGTCTGCCGGCTCGGCGGGGGCCTGTACTTCCGGCTCCTCGGGCTGCTCGGGTGACTCGGGGATTGCCTCGTCGGATTCCTGACGGCCTTGCTGGACGGCTTGGTCATCGGGCTTGGACGATTCGCCGGCTTCCCCGGTCTCCTCGGTCGCAGCTTCGGCATGCGCTTCTGCCGAGTCCTCTGCGCCTTGTGCTGCGGCTGCCACCGGCTCGGGCTGTGGGGCCTGGTCCTGCCGCTCGTCGGTTTCCTTGGCATCCGGCCTGGCCTCTGCCGACGAGCTCTCCGCCTCTCCCGGATGGGCTTGCGACTCGTCCAGGCCTTGCTCCTGGTCTTTCTTCGCCTTCGTCGTCTTCAGGCGGCTGCGGAAGAACCGCGAGGACGGTGCCTTCCGGGGGGCGCGTTTGGCTTTTGCCGCCTTCGGGGCGCGTTTGGCTTTTGCCGCCTTCG
>CBFCZU010000028.1:0-26440 GCA_965602635.1 uncultured Planctomycetales bacterium
GGGGCGCGTTTGGCTTTTGCCGCCTTCGGGGCGCGTTTGGCTTTTGCCGCCTTCGAGGGGCGTTTGGCCTTGTCTGCTTTTGGCTTCTTGTCCCGTGCCATTTGGCTGACGTACCAGTCTTTCTGCGCGCCCGGCTGCCCGTCCCGAGGTGGGGACAAAGGGACCGCCGGCGCATTCCGTCGCTGGCCAGCGGTGCAAGCCTCGTGCCAGATGCGCGCAAGAGAACCTAACCCTCGCTTGGAAAGGGTGTTGTGAAAACAGGCAGGAACTGCGAGGTGCTAGTCGTCCGTGGTGGCCGCCCCGGGGCGTCAGGATTTTATGCGAGCGGTGTTAGTTTTTCTGACGGTGGAGAGGCAGAATCGGACCCCTCGGCGGGCTGGCGCTGGCGGGCCTGGGACGGCGGCTTGATGTCATAACGCTTGAGCTTGGCGTGGAGAGTAGCCCGGGTGATCCCCAGCAGCGCCGCCGCCCGCGTGCGCTGCCAGCCGGTCTCCTGCAGCGCCCGCAGGATGAACTGCCGCTCAGCGGTCTCCAGGGAGAAGTCGCTGAGGCTGGTCGGCTCGTCGGCGCCGTGGGCCCCGGCCGCCGCCGACCGTTCGAATATCAGGCTTGCCGGCGAGATCTCCTGGCCCGTCCCAAGGATGATCGCCCGGTCGATGACGTTGCGGAGCTCTCGGACGTTTCCCGGCCAGTCATGCTCGAGGAGCTTCTGGCGGGCCGGCTCGCCCAGGCCGCGAATCTCCCGCCGCTTCGGGATGTTCGAAGTCTCCAGGAAGTACTCCGCCAGCAGCAGGATGTCGTCGCGCCGCCCCGGCGACCGCAGCGGCGGGATGGTGATCGGAAAGACCGCCAGGCGGTAGTACAGATCCCGCCGGAACCTGCCCTCCTCGGCCTCGGCGAACAGGTTGCGGTTGCTGGAGGCGATGATCGTCGCCCCGCAGCGGACGTCCTTCGTGCCGCCGACTCTGCGGAAGGTCTGCTCCTGGACGACCCGGAGCAGCTTGGCCTGGAGATCGGGCTGCATCTCGCTGATCTCGTCGAGGAATATGGTCCCGCCCCCGGCCAGCTCGAACAGTCCGGTCTTGTCTGCGTCTGCCCCGGTGAAGGCCCCCTTCACGTGCCCGAACAGCTCGCTTTCCAGCAGGCTGGCGGTCAGCGCCGCGCAGTTGATGGCCACGAACCTCTCTTCGTCCCCGCAGCGCCAGGCGTGGATCGACCGTGCGGCCAGCTCCTTGCCCGTGCCGGTCTCGCCCAGGATCAGCACCGGGTTGCAGCGGCTCTCTGCCACCACCCGGATGACCTGAAGCGCCTCGACCATTCCGGGGCTCGTGCCGACGTTGGCGATACCCAGCGGGCACTCGGGGCTGAAGTAGTGCCCGTGGCGCTGCCGGGAGACGTCCTGATCCATGCCCTTTACCAGCCGGGCGAGGGACTCCTCGTCCAGCGGGCCGGGGATGTAATCGTACGCCCCGGCGCGGACGAAGCGGACCGCCTGGTCCACGCTGGGGCTCTCGGCCACGACGACGACGGGTGTAGCCGGCGCCATGTGGCGCAGCGCCGTGATGGCTTCCAGCCCCCCGGTTGCCGAAACGCTCTCCAGAACCAGGACCAGGTCCGGGCAGTGCCGCGCCAGCAGCTCCTGGGTGCCCGCGGCGTCGCGGGCGTACAGGACCTCCTCGGCAATCTTGTGCAGGGGACTGGGCGCCTCGGCCCCGGCCGAGGGGGCCGGGGAGCCGATTGCCAACACCGTTCGTAAACGCAAACCTTGGCCTTGGCCCATTGCTCAGCTTATCCCTGAGCGAAAGCTGGTGTCGGGATCGCCTCGGGCGCAGTTGAAGCCGGGGGATGCTGCCGATAGCCGCAGCGCGCGCTGGCAGCCGCCAGCCGGCGCGGCGCCGCACACGACCTGGTGCGTCCCGTTATGGAGCAACCTGGTCCCAGGAGTCCGTTCCAAAGGACCTAGCCCTTTCTACAAGTGCCGCCGAGACGCTGTCTTAGCTAAGAGCTGTCCCCGTGTACCCCGCTTGAGGTAGGGGCCGAACTCTCGTCACGCCTCTGGGACGGCTTTACGGATATGACCGGTGGTCCAGCCGACCCGACCATGGAGCAAACATCCGACGACCGCCGCTGTCGCCAGCGGCATTCTATTATCCTCGGAGCTATGCGGCCAAGTTCAACAGTCTTTTTCTGAAAAAGTACCGCAAACTGCGCTTTTGCCGGGGCTTCCAAGAGGGACGGCCCCGGGGTCGGAGTTCTCGACCGACAGCGATACCCCGTCATCGAGCGGAAGAATCTTCCGGTTCCCCCTCGCCGTGGGGGCTGGGTGCCGCTGCGAGCGCCCACGCATTCGGTCGCATTAGTTGCTACGCAACAGGCGTTTATGTGATGCTTCCAGGCGCCGGCGGGCGTCTGGCATGGGGGTTGCTTAGGGAGGGTCTGCGAATGGCTTTGCGCGATGAATGAAATTGCGACCAACATAATGAACGTGATCGTGCCGACGGCGGCGCCGTCGGGCGGGGCGCAGCGCCTCGGCCGCGAGGATCCCATCGGCAGGCGCCGTGTAGCCGAGCCCGAGGCTGGCATGGTGCCGGACCGGGGCGGCGAGGCAGACTCATCGCCGGCGCGGCAAGGCAATTCAACAGACCAAGCCGAGGGATCGCGTAAGAGGCAATCCGCCGGCCGCGGGGACGTCGGCAAGAAGGCCGAAGGGACGGAACCCCGGCAGCGGCGCGGGCTGGCAGGTCAATCGCCGCCGGCCGCGACTCGGGGGACGACCGCTCGCCTCAACAATAAGGACGTCGGTGCGGAGGCCTCGCCGGGCCTTGAAGGCAAGTCGCCCTTTGCCGCGCTGCTGCGGATGGTGGCCGGCCTCGGCACGGCGGCGGCCCCGACAGCCCAGCCGGCCGAGGCCAAGTCCGAGCCGGCAAAGGGCCAGCCGCAGGCACCCGTGGCCGCGCAGCCCAGTGCCGCGGGGCTTGGGGTGGTCAAGGCCGTTGTCGCCGTGCAAGCGGTGGCCCTGGCGCAGATGGCCGCCCCGGCCGCCGCGAATGGCAAGTCAGTCGCGCAGGTGCCTGCTGGCGAGATGCCCAAACCGCTTGCCCGTCCGGCCCCGGCCAATGGTAAGGTCATATCTGTCGCCCCGGCCGTCGTGACCGCCGGCAAGGGCGCGACGGCGCCCCAAGCGGTGGCTCAAGCGGCCCCGCAGCCCAAGGCCGACAGGCCGGCCGGCGAGGCTCAGCCCGCCGGGTCCGGGCAGGTGCCCGCAGTCGGCAAGGCTGGCCAGGCCGCGGCGAAGAACGTCTCGGCGCGGGTGGCGCAACCGGCTGCCGATCAGGCACTTGCAGCGCGGGTCGCGGGGGCGAGGCAGCAGGCCTCCCAGCCCCAGGCCGCGACGCCCGGCGAGCCGCTCCGCGCGGCGATGCGGGCACAAGGCCCGGGGGAAGTTGCCGCCCCGGCGGCTGGCGAAGGCTTCCGCCTGGCAGAGCAGCTCAAGGCCAGGCTCGCCCGGCGCAGCTCGGCGCCGGCCAGTGACGCTCAGCCAGGCCATCGTGTCGGATCGGTCAAGGGTCCTCAAGCGGCAGGCGAGGCGCCGGCGAACGTCGCCCAGGCTGCCTCCGCCGGCGCGGGCCGGGCGGTAGTCGTCGAGTTCTCCTCCGGGCAGGTCGGCGAGGTCGGCCAAGCCCCCGGCCGGGCTGTGTCGTCCGACGGCGCTTCGGCCCCGGGACGACTGGGTGGGCCTGACCTGTCCCAGGCGCCGGAAAGCTCCATGATCGACCAGATCGCCCGGGTCGTGCGTGCCAATGCCGCCCGCACCGGCCGGCAGATCGTAGTCAGGCTGAATCCTCCCGAGCTGGGCAGGGTCCGCCTCACGCTGCACGCCGACGGCAGTGACGTCCGCGGCGTGCTGAAGGTCGAGAGCCCGGAGACATTCGCCGAGCTCCAGCGAGAGGCCGGGGCGCTCGTGCAGCGCCTGGCCGAGAGCGGCGTTCAGCTCCGCCGGCTGGACGTTGACCTCACCGACAACGGCTCGCAGGGATCGGACTCCGGCGGGTCGCCCGCGCGCGGCGGCCAGGGCCAGACACACGGCGGCCCCGCCGACATGGGCCAGCAGACCACGCCGGACTCGACGGGTGAGGGCGACCGGAGCGAAGCCGACGCCGCGGCGACCATACCGAACGCATACCACGTGGACGACGAGTCCATCAACGTCTGGATCTAGGAGAGCCTTAATGAGCGCCGTCTCGAACAGCCTGAACAGCGCCGGGCAGATCCGCAGCGACTACCTGAACCTGCTTGTGACCCAGTTGCGGAACCAGAACCCCCTGGATCCGATGGACAGTAACGACATGTCCTCGCAGTTGGCGCTGTTCTCGCAGTTGGAGCAGTTGGAGAACATGTCGAGCACGTTCCAGCACGTGCTGCTGACCGAGCAGCGGGGCCAGGCCTCCGACCTGATAGGCAAGCAGATCAGCTTCCGCCTCGGGGACGCGTTCGCGGAAGAAGATCAGGACATTGCCCTCACCTGGGAGCAGGCCCAGGAAGAAGTGGCCGGAGTGGTCGAGGGCGTTGAGGTCGCCGACGGGGCCGTCCGCGTCAAGGTGGGCAGCCTGAGGGTTGACCTCGCCGACATCCGCTCAATCAGGAACCAACAGTAGCCTTGGGATAATGGGAAGGACTGAACCATGGGAAACGCACTGCTTTCGGGAGTTTCGGGACTTCAGGCCCACCAGAAGATGCTGGACGTGGCCGGTGCCAACCTCGCGAACATCAACACCACCGCCTACAAGTCCAGCCGGGTGACCTTCTCGGACCTGCTGAGCGAGACACTCAGGGACGCCGGCCAGCCCACCACGGTCATCGGCGGCACCAACCCGGTGCAGGTGGGCAGCGGGGTGCAGGTTTCCAGTATCGACAAGAATATGACCCAGGGCAGCATGGTCAACACCGGCCAGTCGCTGGACATGGCCATCGAGGGCTCGGGCTTCTTCGTCCTCAGCGACGGGACGATGGATGTCTTCACCCGCGTCGGGTCCTTTGCCGTTGACTCGGACTTCTACCTGGTGGATCCGGCCACCGGCTACCGCGTCCAGCGGATCGGCACCGAGGGCGTGGCCGAGGGCTTCCAGAGCATCGCCGACGACAGCATACGGATCCCCTATGACGTGGCCCTGCCGGCGCGGTCCACCACCACGGTCAGCTATACCGGCAACCTCAGCGCCGACTCGGACGACGCCACGGTCCACACGCTCATCACGGACATCGCCTACACGGTCGAGGGCACGGGGGCGGCGGTGTCCACGAGCGCCCTGCTGGAGGACATGAGCCAGGTCACGACCGACCCGGTGACGGGCGACGAGATTCAGGTGTCGGTGATTCGGCGCGACGGGACCACTGCCACCGACAACCTGACGATAACCCTCGACGCCGACTCTGCCGCTGGCGCCAGCACGGCCAACGGCGACCACACCGCGGCCGTCACGACCATCGACGTGGCCGCCGGCGGGGCGTTCGGCGTCGGCGATCTGATTCAGGCGAGCGGCTCGAGCGAGATCATGGAAGTGACGGCCGTGGTTGCCAACGCCCTCACCGTCGATCGTGGCTACGGCGGGACGACCGCCGCGGCCATTGCCGACACGACCGACATCGACATCCTCGCCACCACGGTCGGGCACCTGCTGGGCAAGATCGACGACCTGCTGGGCGGGGACGCCACGGCCACACTGAACAACGGCAAGATCGAAATCACCGAGGCCCAGGCCGGCTACAGCCAGGTGGACCTGGACCTGGCGATGACGAGCGGATCCACCGGGGCGATCACCTTCCCGAAGTACTTCGAAATTGAGACCGCCGGCGGCGAGGAAGTCAGGGCCACCAACGTGCTGGTCTTCGACTCCCAGGGCATTGCCCACAACCTCGCGGCCTCGTTCGTCCGCTCGGCGGCCAACACGTGGGACCTGGTGGTGACGTCGATCGAGGGGGACGTGGACATCGACAACGACGAGCGGCGGATCAAGGACATCGCCTTCCAGGCCGACGGCAGCTTCGGCGGCGTGGCCGTGTCGGAGCTCAGGCTCACTTTCGCCCACGACCCGAGCAACGAGCGGACCATCGACGTGGACTTCGGAACGATCGGCGAGTACGACGGGATCCAGCAGCTCGGCGGCGCCTCGACGGCCGTTGCCAGCGACCAGGACGGTTACTCCTCGGGATACCTCACCGGCATGTCGGTCACCCGCGAGGGCGTGCTGACGGGCGTATTCACCAACGGCGTCCGGCGGGACATTGCCGCCATCAAGCTGGCGACGTTCCAGAACGCGGAGGGTCTGCAGGCCATAGGCAACAACTACTTCCAGCCGACCTCCAACTCCGGCAACCCGGTCCCCACCAAGGCCCTGGCCGGCGGGACCGGGGCGGTCAGCGGCTCGACCCTCGAGCGATCCAACGTGGAAGTGGCCCAAGAGTTCGTCAACCTCATCCAGGCCCAGAACGGATTCCAGGCCAACGCCCGCACCATTCGCATCGCCAACGAAATGCTCAGAGAGCTCGGCACGCTGATCCGCTAAGCGGCCGCCGGCCTCACGAAAGACAATGGACCTTCCGTCGATCATTGCCGAATGCCTCGCCAGCCTGCTGAAGGGGGCGCTCCAGTCCCAGTCGCTGCACGTCTGGGCGCTCACACTCGGACCCCTGGAGCGGATGGGCGGCATCAAGGGGCGGTTCTCCAGCCCGCTGGCTGGCTACTGGCTGTGGGTAGCCGTCGGCGTGGCAGCGGTCCTTATCTCCGTCGCGCTGATCGCCCTGCTGTCACACCGCGGGCGAGTCGGGCGCAGGAGGGGCTGGCGGGCGTTCGTCGCCCAGGCCGAGGAGGCCGGACTCAGCCGGGAAGAGCAGAACCTCCTGGCCAAGATAGCCCGCACCGCCGGGCTGACCAATCTCAACTCGATCTTTACCTCGGAGCAGGCCTTTCACAAGGGCGTCCGCGGCATGGCGGCCGGAAACGACGCCCTGAAGGTGGGCAACGGGATCTGCGTCGGCTGCGCCTTCCTCGTTCTGTTGCGGGAGAAGCTTGGCTTCCAGGGCCCACCCACCGAGGCCAAGCTCGGGGCCATAAAGCTCGCCCCCATATCTCCCGGCACCTCCCTGGCGGTGATCCGCCCGCTCGACAACAGCAGCTTCAAGGCGATCGTGACCGACAGCAAGGGCTCCGAGGAGCTGAGCGTCGTCCCGGAGGCGCCGGTGGACGGGCGTGCGGGGGAGTCCTGGGTGCTGCGGCTGGCACAGGGAGGCACCGTCTGGGAGTTCAACGCCCTTCTGCTCAGGGCGGACCGCGAGCGCGTCGTCCTGAAGCCTATCGGCGAGATCAGGTGGATCAACCGCAGGCGGTTCGTTCGGGCCCATACCCGCAGGCCGGCGTACGTGGCCAGCTTCCCCTTCAACAAGCCGATGCGCAAGGGCGATGTCCCCGAATTCATACCCGCGGCGCTGATCGAGATCGGCGGGCCGGGAGTGCAGTTGATCGCGCCCATGAAGGCAAAGAACGGGCAGAGGGTGCTCGTCGTCATGGAGCCGAACGACAAGCGGCTGGTGCAGAGCGTGGGCATCGTGCGGCGCACGGCCCGCGACGCACTGGGGACGCGGATGTCCGTGGAGCTGGTGGGGCTGACCACTAGGGATATCAACGAGCTGGCGAAGGCGACCATTCAGGCTGCCCAGACGGACGTGAGAAGTGCCGTCGTGGGCCGGCGGCCCCAGCCGGTCGCCGCAGCCGCTGAGGAGTTCTAGGATGTCGGACGCCGTGGAAGTTACCTCTTCGACCCTGGAAGCCCTCGCCGACCAGTATCGGTCGATCGCCCACAACCTGGCCAATGTCAGCACCACCGCCTACAAGCGCCGCCTGAGCGTGTTCTCACAGTCGCTGCTGGAACAGATGCAGACCGGCGAGGCCCCCGAGGCCGGGACCGAAGAGGTCAGCGAGCAGACCTGCATAGACTTCACCCAGGGGGTCCTGGCGCAGACCGATCGCCCGCTGGACCTGGCCATCGACGGCAAGGCCTTCTTTGAGCTGGAGACGCCCGACGGGCCGCTGTACACGCGCAACGGCACCTTCCGCACGAACCAGGAAGGCCAGTTGGTGGATTTCAGCGGGCGGACTGTGGCCGGTGCCGCCGGGCCCATAATCATCCCCTCCGGCGTCGCCCTTGGGCAGGTTCAGGTCTCTCGCGACGGGACTATCTCGGCCGCTGGGCAGGGCATCGGCCGGCTGAAGCTCGTGAGCTTCCAGGACGCCACGCAGCTCGAGCCCATCGGCGGAAGCTGCTTCCGGGCGCCGACCGACGTCACGCCCGAGGCCGACCAGACGGCGGCCGTCCATCAGGGATACCGCGAAGCGTCGAACGTCAGCATCGTTGAGGAGCTGGTGGAGATGATCATGGTGACCCGGCTCTACGAGGCCAATATCTCGGCAATGCTGGCTCAGGACGAGCGGATGGAGACCATTCTCCAGGTGGCTATGGCCTGAGGCTCAGGCCACCGCGGAGCTAGGCAGTAAGGAGAGAGGCATGCTAAGGGCGTTCTCGACTGCGGCGACGGGCATGACAGCCCAGCAGATGATCGTGGACACGATCAGCAACAATCTGGCCAACATCAACACCAGCGGCTTCAAGCGCAGCCAGGTGGACTTCCAGGACCTGATGTACGTGACGCTGAAGGAGCCCGACGAGACGACCCCCACGGGCCTGGAGATCGGCAGCGGCGTCCGCCCTGCGTCAACGACCAAGGTCTTCACCCAGGGAGAGATGCAGAACACCGGGCGGAGCCTGGACCTGGCCATCGAGGGCGGCGGGTTCTTCAAGGTGACCAGCGCCGCCGGCGAGGCCCGCTACACCCGCGACGGCTCTATGCGGGTGGACGCCACGGGCAAGCTGGTGACCGCCAGCGGGTACGTGCTCGACCCGGCCATCACGATCCCGGCCGACACCCGGTCGATCAACGTGGCCGCCGACGGGACGGTGACGGTTCTGGCCGGTTCGGCCACCACGCCAACCTCGGCGGGACAGATCACCCTGGTGCGGTTCGCGAATCCCTCGGGCCTCTCCAGCGAGGGCGGCAACATGCTCGCCGAGACCGTCGCCAGCGGCTCGCCCACCACCGGCGCCGCCGCCCAGGGCGGGTTCGGCTCCATCCAGCAGCGCTTCCTGGAAAAGTCGAACGTCCAGATGGTCAGGGAGCTGGTCAACCTCATCACCGCCCAGCGGGCATACGAGATCAACGCCCGCGCCATCCGCGCCGGCGACGAGATGCTCACCACCGCCAATCGTCTGATCAGCTAGGAGCCCCAAGCCGTGAACAGTAAGGCACTGGTTGCCACAGCGATCGTAGTGGCCTTGGTCGCCCTGGCCCCTGCGGACGCGCCGGAAATGCCCAAGGCGAAGACGGGCGGTCTCCGCGTGTACCTGCCGCGGAGCGTCCAGGTCAAGACCAACTCGCTTCGGCTGGGCCTGATCTGCGTCGTCCGCGGCCCGGATGAGAAGCTCGTTGCCCAGGCCGAGGCCGTCGCCATGGGCAGGGCGCCCTGGCACAGGGAAAAGCTCGTCATCGACCGCCGCACGATCCTGTCCCGCCTGGCGTGCAGCGGCATCGGCTCCGAGCGGGTCGCCTTCACCGGCTCCGACAAGGTCGCCGTCACCCGCGCCGAGCGGGTCTTCTCGCCCGACGAGCTGCTCGCCTCTGCCCGGGCCCTGCTGAAGAGGAAGCCGCCGGCCCCGGCCGGGTGCAAGTGGCAGTTGTATCGCCCGGTGAAGGAGCTGGTGGTATCCGCGGCCGCGGAGATCAAGCTCCAGGCCGAGCTGCCCGAGGGCGAGAAGCCCGACGCCGCCAAATCACGCGCCTCCCGCTTCGTGAGCGTCCAGGTGGCCGCCGTCAGCAAGGGCTGGAAGCTGGGGGTTCGCCAGGTCGTCTTCAAGCTCAGCTTCCCGGTGACGGAGCTGGTGGCCAAGAAGAACATCCCCGCCGGGAGCATGATCACGCCCGAGAACACGAAGCTGCGAACGGTCATGCGGGACCGCCCGGCTGCGGGCAAGCTGATTCCGCCGTACGGGAAGATCGCCTCCCGCCCGTTGGCGGCGGGCACGGTCGTCAAGGCGGATCTCGTGTCGGCCGTCAAGCCCGTCCTGGTCGTCAAGCGCGGGCAGAACGTGGTAATGCGGATTCAAGGGGTCGGCTTCTCGGTCTCTGCCGTCGGGCAGGCGCTTCAGGACGGCAGGGCCGGCGACCTCATCAAGGTGCGCAACGTCGATACCGCCAGGATCATAAGCGCCCGGATCGTCTTCGACGGCACCGTGGAACCCGTTTATGGAAGGATGAGCAAATGACCCGTATCGCGCAATGGATCGCCCCCGCCGTCGTGGCCGCGATGCTGCTTTCGGCGCCCGTCGAGGCCGGGTCCATCTGGGCCAAGGCGACGCGCCGAGCCCAGGCGGTTTACGCCGACGACACCGCCCGTGAAGTCGGCGACATCCTGACCGTGATAATCAACGAGCGCAGCGTCATCGAGAACGACGTCTCCCGCACGCTGGGCAAGCAGAGCTCGCGGAACGCGGCGATGAGCGGGTCGTTCGACATGGGCACCGCCCTGCACGCCCTGAGCCAGAAGATATTCTCCGCCAGGAGCTACACGACCCCCACGGTGGACGTGAGCGGCTCGGCGGACAGTTCGTTCGACGGCTCGGCCGACTACGGCAGCGACCGCAGCGTCACCGACAGGATCACCGTCGTCGTCGAGGACGTCTTGCCAAACGGCAACCTGGTCGTGCTGGGCAAGCGCGAGCGGGTCATCACCGGCGACCGCGAGGTCATCCTGGCCAGCGGAATCGTCCGCCCCAGCGACATCAACTTCGACAACGAAGTGGACAGCGACAGGGTCGCCGACTTCCACCTGGTGTACAAGAACGTCGGGCGGGAGAACCACTTCACCAGGCCCGGGTGGTTCGCCCGAATCCTGAACTTCCTGAACCCCTCGTAACCGCGAGCGGAGACCGAAGTCCGCAAGAGGAAACAGGCAATGGGCAATCGACGACTGGCGTGCTGGCTCCTGATCGGCGTGGTGGCGATGTCCGCGACGGCCCCCTGCCTGGGCGAGCGGATCAAGGACATCGTCCGCATAAAGGGCGTCCGGAGCAACCCGCTGCGCGGCTTCGGGCTGGTGGTCGGGCTCGACGGCACCGGCGACGACGCCCCCGCCAGCCGGCGGGCGCTGGCCAATCTGCTCCGGCGGACCACCGGCCTGGTCCTCTCGCCCAATGACCTCGCCAGCAACAACATCGCCAGTGTCATGGTCACCGCCGAGCTGCCGCCGTTCGCCCGGACAGGATCGACCATCGACGTGACCGTCTCAACCATCGGCGGCGCCACCAGCCTGCAGGGCGCCACGCTGCTCATGACCCCCCTGCTCGGTGCCGACGACCAGGTCTATGCCGTCGCCCAGGGCGAGGTGTCCATCGCCGGTTTCCGCGTCTCAGGCCAGGCCAGCACCGTCAGCAAGAACCACACCACCGTCGGGCGAATCCCCTCCGGGGCCAAGGTGGAAAAGCAGGAGCTGGCCCGCTTCGTCGAGAACGGCATGATCTCTCTCCAGTTGGTCAACTCGGACTTCACCACGGCT
Organism: uncultured Planctomycetales bacterium; assembly: GCA_965602635.1. Taxonomy (GTDB): domain Bacteria; phylum Planctomycetota; class Phycisphaerae; order SM23-33; family SM23-33; genus CBFCZU01. The sequence continues at coordinate 11,660 of CBFCZU010000028.1, forward strand.
GAGAACATCACCAAGGCGATCAACAAGCTCTACCCCAAGGCCGCCCGCACCGAGGACGCCGGGTGCGTCCGGGTCGAGCTGCCCAAGAAGCTCGCCAAGAACGAGATCCCGGGCTTCATCGACAAGATCGGCGCCCAGGAGGTGAAGGTGGACAGCCCCGCCATGGTGGTGATCAACGAGCGGACCGGGACCATCGTGGTCGGCGAGAACGTCCGCATATCGACTGTGGCCATCATGCACGGCAGCCTGTCCATCATCACCCAGGAGAAGGACTTCATCTCCCAGCCGCTGCCGTTTTCCCGGACCGGGACGACGCAAAGGATCCAGCGAACCGACATCACCGCCAGAGAGGAAAAGAGGCCCCTGCACGTGGTGGCCAGACAGGCCTCGGTGGCCGAGCTGGCGCGGGCGCTCAACGCCATGGGGCTTACCCCCCGGGACATGATAACGATCTTCCAGGCCCTGCGGGCCAAGGGGGCGCTCCAGGCGGTGATAAAGATCATCTAGGCCGGAAGGGCGTGACCCGAGCAGCAGGGATGAGGAAACGAGATGAGCGAACTTGGAATTCCGAGCGGGGCGATCCTGCCGGGCGGGCTTGCTGACCTGCTCTCGGGCCGGGGGGTCAGCTCGCTCAAGAACGCCCGGAACGAGATGCAGAAAATCCAGGCGGCCAAGGACTTCGAGTCGGTCCTGCTGCAAAGGCTGCTGGGCGAGATGAGACGGACGATCCCCGAGTCAGGCCTGATGAGCAACGGCATCAGCAAGCAGGTCGAGGACATCTTCTGGCTCTACCTGGCCCAGGAGATGGCAGACAAGGGCGGGATAGGGTTGTGGAAAGAGCTTTACAGGAAGTTCGGGCAGTTGGAGGGCGGCGCCGGGGCCGAAGCGCCGGCCGGGCCGGGGCGGAGCGAACCCAGTGTCCTTAGAGACAACAAACGGGCAGGCCATGATCGCTGAACTGCTGGACCTGCTCGATGAGGAGATCGTCCTGCTGGACCTGCGCCGACGCCAGTTGGAGGCGCTGTCCGAGGCGGTTGCCGTGCGCGACAACGATCGGCTGGAGGTGCTGCTTGAGGAGATCGAGCAGACCCTTGAGATGCAGGCGGCCGTTGACGCGAGGCTCAAGGTCCTTCGGGCGTCTCTGGCGGAGGAGATGGCCGCCCCGGGGCGCGCGGCGCCGCGGGACGAGGAGGTGAGGCTTTCGGATCTGGCCCGGCGGCTCGGAGGCGAACGGCGCCGGGCGCTCGAGGACCGGCGGGCGGAGATCGTCCGGCTGGCGGGCGAACTGCGGACGCAGCATCTCCGGACCGCCGTCCTGTTGACCGAGTGCGGGCGGATCAACCGGTTGCTGCTTGAGGCCATCTTCCCCCACAGCCGGTCGGTGACGACCTATAGCGAGGGCGGTTCGAGCAGTTGGCGGCCCGACACGGGCCTGGTGGACGCGGAGCGCTGAGACATGCCTGATTATTCCATCGGCCTGAGCGGTCTGAGAGTCGCCCAGCGGGCGATCGAGATCATCGGCACCAACATTGCCAACGTGACCACCGACGGCTACCACAGGCAGGAGCCGCAGATGGCCGCCCTGGAGCAGCGAGTGGCCGAGGGGGCGATCGTCGGGGGGGTGGAGATCATCGCCGTCCGCAGGCGGATCGACGAGTTGCTCGAGCGCGAGATCCTGCGCGAGCAGCCGCTTCGGGGGCAGGTCACGCAGGAGTTGTCCACCCTCGCCTCCGTGGAGGCCGTCCTGGGCGAGATGGGGGTGGACGACCTGACGGCCTCGCTCGTGGCGTTCTTCAGCGCATTGCGCGAACTGGCCAGCCAGCCCAACAGCCAGGCGCTGCGCGAACAGGTAATCTGGGCGGCTGACGGGCTCGCACAGCAGCTTCGGTCCCTGGCGACGTTCATGAACAACCTAAAGAACCACATCACCCTGCAGGCGGAGGAAATGGCCAGCGAGATCAACGCCCTGACCTCCGAGATCGCCGACCTCAACGACGAAATCTACATCCTCGAGGTCCGCGGGGGCAGCGCCAACCTGCTGCTCGACCGCCGCGACGAGGCGATCATGCGACTGGCGGAACTGTCCCAGGTGGAATCCACAACGCAGGCCCAGCAGTACGGCGTCAAGAACGTGATGGCCTGGGGCACGCCGCTGGTGACCGAGGGCTACGCTACCGAACTCGAAGTCGGCCTGAAGGACAATGGCCTGCTCGGGGTCGGCGTGGCGGGGAGCGACTTCTACAACAGTAGCCTCCGCGGCGGCCGGCTGGGCGGGCTGCTGTCGCTGCGAAACGACCTGATCCCCGACTTTGAGGACAGACTCGACACCCTGGCCAATGAGATCATCACCCAGATCAACGCCCTTCACGTTCAGGGCGTGGGCACGGCCGGGTCGTTCAGCGAACTGAGCGGCTGGTCCGTCAACGACGACCTGGCCCAGTGGGAGGCGCCGGTGACCGACGGGGACCTGTACCTGCGCCTGGTCAACCAGGCCACCGGGCAGGTCCAGCAGCTCAGCGTGGCGATCGACTCGTCGCAGTCGCTCACGCAGATCGCCGCCGACATCGACGCCCTGGACGCCAACCTGAACGTCTGGGTGGCGGGCTCGGCCCTGCGTTTCCAGGCTGCCGCGGGCTACGAATTCGATTTCCTGCCTGCCCCCGTGCTGGACCTGACCACGAACCCCTGGACCGGGACCAGCCAGCCCACCGCCGGCGGCATCTACTCCGGCAGCACCAACGAGGAGTTCACCTTCACGATCGTCGGCACCGGCAACCCGGGCGACTCTGCCCAGGTGGGCGTCACCGACGATCTGGCAGTTCAGGTCAAGAACGGCTCGGGCGAGGTGATCTCCGTGCTCCAGCTTGACTCGGGCTACGCCCCCGACGAGGTCCTGGAGCTGGACAACGGCCTGAAGCTGTCGTTCGCCTCGGGGACGGTGAAGCTGGGCGAGGAGTTCACGGTCCAGGCCCTGGCCAGCGCCGACACGTCGGGCCTGCTGGCGGGTGCGGGGATAAACGCCTTCTTCGCCGGGGACAGCGCCACGACCATCAGGGTGACCGACGAGGTTTTCCAGTCGCCGGGGCGGATCGCCACGTCCATCGGGGCGGAGATGACCGACAACGTCAACGTCCTGAGAATGAGCGAACTCCAGGACGAGGGGCTCGCCAACCTGGGGGGCGTCACGCCGGTTGAGTATTACCGGCGGCTGGCGACCAGCGTCGGGCAGAACGTTGCCGCCCGCCAGACCCGCCACGACAGCCTTCAGAACGTCATGGAGGCGCTCCTGAGGCGTCGCAACGATGTCGGCGGCGTGGACGTCAACCAAGAGGCCGCCAGCCTGCTCATGTTCGAACGAATGTTCCAGGCTATGGCCAAGCTCATCAACGCCCAGGACAAGTCGATACAGCTTCTGATGGAACTGATCTGAGCGTTCAGTGGAGAGTAAACGACAATGAGCGGTTGGGGCTCGATTTACAGCGGTACGGTGTCCGCGATGCGGCAGCACTCGGCGATCCTGGCGCGGCTCCAGTCGCAGGCGTCCACCGGCTCGCGGCTGCTTCGGATCTCGGACGACCCCAGCGACGCCAGTCGGATCCTCCATCTCCGCGAGCAGAGCCTGACGCTGGAAGGCTATTCCAGGAATCTCGATTACGTCGTGACAACGCTGGAGCAGGTTTCCAGCTCGCTGCAGGAGATCTCCCCGATGCTGTCACGGATCCGGGAGCTGCTCACGCAAGCGGCTTCCGCTACCTACAGCGCCTCCAACCGGACCGCGATGGGCGAGGAAATCGAGGCCTTGCTGGAGCAGATAGTCTCGGTGGTCAACTTCAAGAGCCTGGGGCGGTACATCTTCGGCGGGGCGGATATGTCGTCGGCCCCGTACTCGGTGGAGCGGGCCGCCGGGACGATAACGGCGGTCACCTACGGCGGCAGCGCCGACAACCTCGCCGTGCCGGTGGCCCCGGGGGTGACGTCTTCGGGGCTGGTGGTCGGCGATCACATCTTCCGCTCGAGAACGCCGTGGTGGCCCGCCTTCCTCGGGAATACGGGCGCCCAGGCCGGGACCGGCGCGTCCACCGTCGAGGGCCAGCTCACGCTCCAGGCCACGCACCTGGCGACGACGTACAACGACACCGCCGGCACCGGCATCCTGCCCGGCACCAGCACCGCCGACGACACCATCCTGGGCACCTCACACACGGTGACCATCGACGCCGATAACAACAAGATCCGCCTGGACGACGGCGTCGAACAGGACTACGCCGCCGAGGTGGACCTGGAGCTGACCAACTCCGCCGGCGACACGGTTTACGTGGACGTCAGCAACCTGACCCTGCCCGCCGGCACCGAGACCGTGTCCATCACCGCCACGGCGCGGCTCTCCATCGACGGGGGCACCACCACGACTCTGGTGACGGGCTTCGGGATGGACGAGACGGTCGTGGACTCCGCCACCGGGCGGGTGCTCAGCGTCGATGCCAGCGGGCTGATGCGCGTGGGTGACGAGCCGGTGCGGGTGGCGGCCGACTCGTACGACCTCTTCGGGACCGTCATCAGCCTGTGCGACCTGATGACCAACAGGCACGACCTGCCGGAGGACCAGCAGTTGGACCTGCTCAGCGAGGCAGTGGGCTGGCTGGATGGCGCCATGGCAGGGCTGAGCCAGCACATGACCGCCGTGGGCGGCAGGCTCCAGGCGATGGACAACCTCGGCGGCAGCCTGGAGGGCCTCCGGGGGAACACCGACACGGAGACCGCCTCCCTGGCCGACGCCGACATCATCGAGGTGGCCACGGAGCTGGCCCGCACCCAGACGCTTTACGAAATGACCCTGGCGACGGCGGGGAGGCTGCTGAACCTGTCGCTGCTGGATTTCATCTGATGCCGCGATCCATCCGCCGGAGGCGGCGAGGTCTTGGATTTGAACGCTCTTTGCGCACGATATTTGTACACCTCTGCCGGGCGGCGGGCCGCTTCGTCCGTTCGCGATGGGCGTTTCCGCGCCCCGGCCGGGAGAATCCCCGTCCCGCTCGGGCTTGACCCGCCAGGCACGCGGTTTGCACCACGTCCATCGCGTGCTTGCGGTGCGCGACCGCTCTGAGCGGGCCCGGGACAAGGCCATCGCACCAGCGAAGAAAGGGAACATACAGTGACAGGATCTTCTTCGGAAGGCGGCGCCTATGGACAGGGCCTCAAACTGGCCGACGCGGGAAGGCACGAGGAGGCGCTGGCGCTGATCCAGGAGCATCTGCTCAGCTCGCCCGAGGACGGCCAGGCGCTCAATGATGCCGGCGCCCTGCTGTACGTCCTGGGGCGGCTCGACGAGGCCCGCGAGCACCTCAAGAAGGCTCTGGAGCACATCGACGGCTGCCCGGCCGAGACGCTGTCCAACCTGGCGGAGGTGGGCCTGGCGGCGGGCCGGCCCGAGGAGGTCATGGCCCTGCTGGGCCCGCTGGCCCAGGCCGAGGCGCTCAGCCCGGACCTCGTCAACCGCATCGCCACCGGATTCCTCGACAACGACGACCCCTCCCGCGCCGCCGAGGCCATCCTCTGCTCGCTGTCAATGGCGCCCGACCAGGAGTACGTCCTCAGGCCGATCCTCGATAACATCCACCGCCTGCGCCCAAAGGTGGCGTTCTTCTGCGGGACGGGCGACAGACAATACATGGACGTCGTCTGCCGGTTCACCGAGCCGCGGTTCGAGATGAAGATCTTCGAGGGCAACAGCCCCGACGAGATGTTCGAGCTGATGCGGTGGTGCGACATCGCCTGGTTCGAGTGGTGCACCACCCAGCTTGCAGCCGCCTCCCAGCACTCCAAGGTCTGCCGGATCGTCGCCCGCCTGCACCACTTCGAGGTCTTCCAGCCCTGGTTGGCGCAGACCAAGTGGGAGAACGTGGACGTGCTGGTCACCAGCGGCAACACCGCCATCCTCGACCTGCTCGCCCAGCGGGCGCCCCAGCTCGAAGAGAAGACCCGCCTGCTGACCGTGCCGATCGGCGTGGACCTGGAGGAGTTGCCCTTCGTCAACAGGCCCAGGGGCAGGAACCTTGTCTGCCTGTCCGAGCTGGTAGTGCCCAAGAACCCGATGTTCGCCCTCCAGTGCTTCCAGAAGCTGCACTCCATCGACCCGGAGTACCACCTGAGCTTCGCCGGGCAGATACGCGACGACGTGCTGGAGCAGTACCTCCAACACATGGTGGCGGAGATGGGGCTGGGCGAAAGCGTCTCCTTCGACGGCTGGCAGCAGGACATCACCGCCTACCTCAAGGACAAGCACTACGTGGTCTCCACCAGCATGGTCGAGGGCCAGCCGGTGCAGATTCACCAGGCGATGGCCCGCGGGCTCAAGCCCGTGGTCCACAGCTTCCCGGGCTGCCGGGACTTCCTGCCGGACGAGGGCGTCTTCCTGACGGTCGATGAGTTCTGCCACCGCATCCTCGAGGAGTCATACCGGCCGGAGAGCTACCGCGACTTCGTGGCCCGGAAATACTCGCAGGTGGCGTACCTGGCGAAGGTCAACGAAATCTTCCTGGCGATGGAGAAGAGGCCGGTTACCGAGGAGGCCGGACACTCGCCCGCCCAGGAGTGAAGGGATCTCGCGAAGGTGATCCGCAGCAGCGACAACCTCGAACACGACGGGCCCCTGGTCAGCCTGATCGTCTGCACCTACAACCGGCCCGAGTATCTGGCCGACGCGCTGGGAAGCGCGGTCCGCCAGAGCTGGCCTAACCTTCAGATCATCGTCCTCAACGACGGAGGCCAGGACGTCGCCGACGTCGTCGAGCCCCTCAAGGGCGCCCGCGGGCGGGCGCTCAACGCCCGGGGCGGCGCGGTAGAGCCCCTCACCCTGATACAGAGGCAGGAGAACCGCGGCTACGCCGCCAGCCTGAATGAGGCCCTGGAACACGCCGAGGGCAAGTACGTCGCCTACCTCGGCGACGACGACATCCACTATGGCGATCACATCGAGCGGCTGGTGACGGCCCTGGAGGGCCCCACCGACTGCCAGGTGGCCTACAGCAACCTGTACCGGACCATGTTCCGCACCATGCCCGACGGCTCGCGCCTGGCCGTCGGCAAGGTCCTCGAAATCCGCCGCGACTTCGAGCGGTTCTTCATGTTCTACTTCAACCAGGCCCTGGGCGGGTCGCTCATGCACCGGCGGGACCTGCTGGAGAAGACCGGGCCGTACAACGAGAAGGTCAAGGTGCTGATCGACTGGGACATGGCCCGGCGGCTGAGCTTCTTCAGCGATTTCCTCCACGTTGACAACATCACCGGCGAATACTGCATCCCCGAGGAGGAGGTCTCCGACCGGATCTCCCACCGCATGCGGCGGGACAAGAACGAGTTCAAGGCCCAATACCTGATGATCCGGACCAGCCGCCCGCCGAAGCCCTGGCCTAAGGTGCAGGACCTGTCGATCATCATCCCGGCCGGCCATCTGCGCCCGCAGATCGTTCACATGGTCATGACGGTCATCGACAAGACCTCTTGGCCTTTCATGGTGTACCTGGTCCTGCCGGAGCGGGACATTGCGGCCCTGAGCATCGACGAGGTCTCGCACATCGTCAAGCCGGTGCCGGTGGCCCCGGGCGCCCCCCCCTCGGCGATGGTCGATGCGGCCCTGCGGGAGTGCGAGGGCGAGTACGTCGCCATTGCCCCGCCGGGGGTGAGACTGAACGACATGTGGGTGGAGCGCCCGCTGCACGCCCTTATGAACAGCGCCGGCGCCCGCCAGGGATATCTGCTGTCGGCCTCGAGCGGGGCCTGGGGGGCGCTGCTCCGCAAGGGCGAGCTGGCCGAGGCCCGTAACCGCTTCCCGGCGCTGGAGGTGCGGCGCTGCGTCGAGGCGGCCGGCATCGAACTGCGACGGATCACGGAGCGCGACAACCCGCTGGTCATGGACGATTTCCTGACCACCGTCAGGGCGCTGGAGACCGACGGCGACTGGCACCACGCCCAGGCCATGTACGAGAAGATGCCCGAACTCTGCCGCAACGAGCTGTGGATGAAGGACCGGGCGGCTCTGGCCCTTTTCAGCAAGGGCACCCAGGACGCCGAGGCGCTGGAGCTGTGTCGGGAGGTCAATCGCCGCCAGCCGACGGCCGATTCGTTGCTGCTGGAGGCGAAGCTCCACCGGCGGATGGACCGCACCGAATCGGCGGTGGGGCTGCTGGAACAGGCTCGGGAGATACTTCAGTGGAAAGCGTGAAGGCACAGAAAGACGCCGGCGCCGACAGCGCCACCTCGGCTGGGAGTGCCCAGTCCGCCGGCCGGCCCGAGGACGCCCGCGTGCTCAAGCAGCACTACGAGATCCTCAAGGAGCTGGCGGAGTGCCACGCCGCCCTGGCCGACTACGACCGGGCGCGGGACTGCTACACCCAGGCCGCCGACCTCGCCCCGGACGAGGCCGCCCCCCACGTGGGCATGGGCGTGGTGGACATACACTCCGGCCGCCTCGATCGGGCCGAGAGGTCGTTCCGGACCGCACTGGAGATCCAGAGCGACTACTCCGAGGCATACGGCGGGTTGGCGATGATCCGCCAGCAGAAGGAGGACTACCCGGCCGCGTTCGACATGTACCTCAAGTGCCTGGAGCTCGACACCGACAACCTCGTCGCCCTGCTGGGACTGTTCCAGACCTCCTGCCAGATGGGAACCTTCTCGAAGGTCATCTTCTTCCTGGAAACCTACCTCGACAAGCACCCGGGCGACACGGCCGTGCTCTTCTGCCTGGCGACGCTGTATGCCAGGGAGGACAGGCTCGAGGATGCCCGCGAGGGGCTGTTGAACGTCACGGCCCTGGACCCGGCCAACGCCGAGGCCGCTGCCCTGCTGGCGGAGGTGCGACGAGGCATCGAGGCAAGGCCCGTCGGCTCGGGCGCCTCGAAGGGCCTGCCCGCCCGCGACGGCGAGGACCTGAGCACATGAGCGCTGGGCCCGACCCCGGCCGCCGCGCCGACGAGCAGGTGCTCGCCGAGCTTGAGGAGGCCCTCTCCGAGCAGTTGGCCCTGGCCCGGGGCAACCAACTGGACGCCTGCCAGGCGGCCGCCGACCGCGTCGAGAAACTCCTGCACCTTGCCCGCGAGATACCCGAGCCCATCTCGCCCGCGGGCATGGAGCGGCTCAAGCGGATCGATCTGTTGTATCGCCGGCTGGGGCTGACCATCGCTCAGCACAAGGCGGAGCTGGGCGGGCAGATCGAGCGGCTGCGGCAGGGCAGGACCACGCTGCGTGCCTATGGCGGCGGCGCCGGCCGATGACCGCCGCCTCATTCCCGGGCGAACTCCAAAATGAGTTTGACGCGCCGCCTTTCCCGTGACAGAATGCCGTTTCGCCAGGGGCAACGGAGGGCCAGCGGCGAATCGGGACGGAGCCACCAGGCCATTCGGCCGGCTGTTGACATTCGCAGGAGGGTGCGGCATGTCCGAACGATTCTTCAGCACCTACCAGGTGGCCGATCTGCTCGGCGCGACACCGGGCATGGTCGTCGAGTGGATGGAGAAGGGCTGGCTGCCATTCGAGCGGCTGCCGGACGGGCCCGTGCGGGTCAGCGAGGACGGGCTGATCCAGTTTCTCCGGAGCCAGGGGATCGATATCGAGCAGATCATGTCCAAGGCGGCTGCGGCGGCCCCGTCGCAGCCTGCGTCGGGGGAGGTCGAGCCTGCCCGCCCGGAGCGGCCTGAAGCCCCGCCGACCGGCGGCGAGGCCTACCAGGCCGAGCTGGTCGAGGACGACGCCCCGCCCGCGGCCGAGGCCGAGCCCGACGCCGCCGAAGCGGTCGAGCCTGTCGCCGCGGCTGAGGCCGAGCCCGCCGACCCCGCCGCCCAGGTCGCCGAGGCGATGCTTCGACACGCCGTCAGCCGCAGCGCCGCCGAGATCCACCTCGACCCCGTCCGCAGCGGACTGGCGTTGAGGATGAGGATCGACGGCCTCCTGCACGAGCGCGCCAGCTTCCGCCAGCGGCTGCCGGAGGGCGTCGCCCCCAAGCTGATCGCCTACCTGAAGGCCCTCGCCGGTCTGGACATCGGGCAGTGCAGCCGCCCCCAGAGCGGCGAGTTCATCACGCCGGTTGACGGGCGGCAGGTCGAGCTGGCGATCGCCACCTGCCCGACGCCGCGCGGCGAGAAGCTCTTCATCCGCATCCTCGATCGCCGCGTGCGGCCGCTGTCCGAGCTGGGGCTTTCGGACCAGGAGGAGGCGCGCCTGCGGGCCGCCCTCGCCGGCGGCGGGCTGGTCGTGCTCGCCGCCCCGCCCCGCTGCGGCAAGGACGAGACCCTCCGCGCCATGCTCGCGGCGCTGGCTGGGGCTCAGAGCAACTGCCTGGCCATCGAAGCCGACGCCGAGGCCGAACTCGAATGGGTGACGCACTGCCGAGTGGGCCAGACCGCGGGCCTGGGCTTCCCCGAGGCCGTCAGGGCCGCCGCGCGCCAGCGACCCGAGGCCGTCATGGTCGCCGACCTGCGCAACCCGCCTACCGCCCTTGCGGCGCTGGAGGCGGCCTTGGGCGGCAGCGTGGTCTTGGCGGGGATGCACTCTCCCACGGCCGCGGGTGCGGTCGAGACGCTCCTGGAGATGGGGCTGGAGCCCTGGCCGCTGTCGTCGGTGCTGGCCGGCGTGATCGAGCATCAGACTATCAGGCTGCTCTGCGCGAGCTGCAAGCAGCAGGTCGAGCCGTCCGCCGACGAGTTGGAGGCCCTGGGCCTGGCCGGCGAGCAGGCTCCGGCGGCGGTGTTCGCCCCCGGCGGGTGTTCGCGCTGCGGCGAGCTGGGCTACGCGGGCCGGGCGGCCGTGATCGCGCCGATGCCCCTCGACCGGGCGGTGGTCTCCGCCATCCGGCGCGGCGCCGACGCCGTCGTCATCGAGCAGCTCGTCCGTCAAGCCGGCGGCAGGTCGCTGCTCGAGGCCGCCGTCGAGAAGGCCCGCGCCGGGCTGACCTCCCTGGCGGAACTGCGCAGGGTCTTCGGGCGATGACGGTCGGCGCGGTCTCGCCGGCTGCTCGGGCCGATACTGTCGAGCCGCTCGCTCTGGGTTGAGGGCGCCGTCATCGCGGGCAGCTCGTCGGGCACGCGGACGAACACCCCCGCCCAATCTCCCCGGAAGTTGTCGCTCCACGTGACCAGCCGGCCATGCTCTTCGAGGGCCGTGTACAGCGGGCTGACCGGGTGCTCGTCCGTGGGCCAGCCGCCGTACTTGTTCGACCACAGGAAGAGCGTCCCGGGCCTGGCCGCCAGCCACCGCCTCATCCCGTCGCCGGGGTCTTCGACGAGTTCGGCATTGTCCCGCAGGTAGGGCACCAGCAGGTGTGTGGTCAGGACGAATCGGCCGGCGTGCCGTGTGCGGTCGAGCCGGCGGATGCAGTCGGCGACGACGGTGTGGTGCGGGCTGGCGGCGATGGTCAGCGGGCGGACGAACGCGCCTGCCTGCGTGACGATGAACACCGCCGCGGTCCCCGCGGCCGCCAGACGCAGCACCCTCCGCAGCCGCTGCCCGGAGGCCAGGGCAGTCACACCCGCCGCCCCAGCCAGCAGCACTCCCAGGATCTGGGCGCCTGTGGGCAGGACCGGCACCGGGGCGTACCTCTGGACGATGATGACGGCGGCGGCGAGGACGAGGAAGACGCTCTCGGCCGGCAGGTAGGTGTTCTTCCTGCCGGCAGTGGCCGCCAGCCCCCCCGCCGCAAGGGCGGCGGTCAGCCCGCTGACCGGGATGAGGAACCGCCCGTACCCGCCTGAGGCGAACAGCCCGTAGCGGTAGATGACCGTGTGCGCGACCACCAGGCCCAGCGCCAACGCCCAGACCATCCACGCCCGCTTGCGGAGGTGGATGGTGCCGGCCACCGCCAGGGCTATCACACCCGCCCCGAAGGCCAGCATCCACCGCGGCAGGTAGTGCAGCCAGTCGCCGGTGCCGTACTCGGCGGTGTAGCGGTTGGTGAGGATGTTGAGCGGCGAGCCTTCGCCCTCGAGCCCGACGGCCACGGCGGCGGCGGCGTAGGCGAGAGGCGCCCACACCAAAGCCGCCGCGCACGCCCAGGCCCAGCCGGTTCTCATCGCCCGGCCGAGATGCCAGTCCGCCTGGCGGAGGGCGTCGAGCGCGACGGCCGCGACTATCACCGGCGCCAGCACCAGCGTCTCCTCGCGCGTGATGAACGTCGCACTGACGGCGGCGCAGCCCCACACGCGGTTGCCCCGCAGGTACAGCCACACGCCCAGAGAAAGGTACAGCGCCGCGGGCGTCTCGGTCAGCGTGGTGCACGCCAGCGTCATGGTCAGCGGCTGGAGCCACACCAGCGCCGGCGCCATCGCCGCAGCCGCCGGAGGCACGCCGATCCGCCGGGCGATCAGGTACGCCAGGAAGCCCACCGCCGCCGTCTGAAGCGCGCTGAAGATCCGGCAGCCAAGCAGCCCGCCCCAGTGCGCCACCACCGCGGCCGGGACGTTGTATCCCGGACGCGCCCAGCGGTACAGCAGCGACCCGGCGCTGTGCCAGCCCGCCCGCGCGAAGTTGTAGTGCGTCAGGTCGTCGTCGTGGTAGAAGCCGTCGCTCAGCGAGATCAGCACGCCCGCGACCGCCAGCCCGCCGGCCGCCAGCGCCAGCGCCGTCAGATGCCAGCGCCACTGGCTCGAGGCGACAGGAGCGGCGAGCTGACCCCGTTGTTTCATGGACCCGCCCTCAAGTAACGGTGTGGACGACCAGCGTGTTGGTGGCGCCGGCCTGGCCTATGGGCCGGCCCGAAAGGACCACCACCTTGTCCCCCGCCTTCGCCAGGCCCTTGGCCTTGAGGTGCCTCTCGGCCGTGGCCAGGATCTCGCGGGTGTGCTCGGGCGCCGGCTCCATGACCGCCTGGACCCCGAACAGCAGGCTCATCTGGCGGACCACGCGCCGCGACTGCGACATCGCCAGCAGCGGCACCGGCAGTCGCTGCTTGCTGAGCAGCGCCGCCGTCATGCCCGTGCCCGTGAAGGCCGCCGCCGCGGCTATGCTCTCGCGCTCGATGACCGTCCGCGCCGCCGCCGCCAGGGCCGCCGACGTCGGAGAGGTCTGGCTCTCCACCGGCACCGGCGAGGGGTGGGCCGCCTCGTGTGCCTCGGCCGCCGCCGCTATGTCGTTCATCGTCGCCACCGCCCTGACCGGGAAGCTGCCGATCGCCGTCTCGCCCGAGAGCATCATCGCGTCGGCGCCGTCCAGCACCGCGTTGGCGATGTCCGCCGCCTCCGCACGCGTCGGCACCGGAGAGTGCGTCATGCTCTCGAGCATCTGCGTCGCCACGATGCAAGGCCTGCCCGACTCGGCGCACAGCCGCACCAGCCGCTTCTGCGCCAGCGGGATCTGCTGCAGCGGCATCTCCACGCCCAGGTCGCCACGGGCGACCATGATCACGTCCGAGACCGCCACGATCCGCTCGATCTGCGCCAGGGCCTGGGGCTTCTCGATCTTGGCGACCACGCTGACGTCGGCGTCCAGCAGCAGCCGCAGCTCCTCGATGTCGCCCGCCCGCTGCACGAACGACAGGGCCACGAAGTCGAAGTCCTGCCGGCCGATCCACTCCAGGTCGCGCCGGTCCTTCTCCGTCAGGGCGGGCAGCTTCAGCTCCGTCTCGGGCAGGTGGACGCCCTTGCCCGAGGCCAGCACGCCGCCCTGCGTGACCTCGCAGACGACGCGATCGGGGCGGTCCAGCTCGCGGACGCACAGGCGAATCGCCCCCTGGTCCAGCAGCAGCGTCTGGTCGACGTCCACGTTGTCGATCAACTCGGCCAGCGTGGTGGAGATCGCCTCGCTATTGCCGGCCAGCGGCTCGCGCTGGATGACGATCCGCGAGCCACGCCGGAGCTGGCAGGAGTCGCCGTCGATCTTGCCGACGCGGATCTTGGGCCCGCAGAGGTCGGCCATGATCCCCAGCGGCTCGCCGGCCTGCTGCTCGACCTGGCGGATGTCGGCCAGGGCCTGGGCCCGGCTGGCCTCGTCGCCGTGGGAGAAGTTGATCCGGAACACGTCGGCCCCGGCCCGGACCATCTCCGACAGCACGGCCGGGTCGCAGCTCGCCGGCCCGACCGTCGCCACGATCTTCGTTCGAATGTCCATGGTCACGATTCTAGGTGCTCCGCCTCGCCATGCAATCTATTGTCCCTGCCCGCTGCGGTGCACACCGCCGGCCCGCCCCGCGGACAGGCCCGGAAACACCCGGAACAGAACGGAACGAAACGGAAAGTTCCGGAACGAAACGGAACGAAACGGAAAGTTTCGGAAAGTTTCGGAACGAATCGGAACGTTTCGCGACGGACCTGAAATGCGTAAGTCCTTGGGCGTCAATGCGTTCCAGGTTCTGCGCCGCAAGCCACGCGAACGAAGGGGGGAAATGGGTTCCGAGCGGGACCCTAAAGCCCGGTCTTGAGCAAAGCGTCCGAAGGACGCGCCGCGAAAGGCCGGGACGCTCCGACCTCCGACCTCTCATATTCTCTTGTCAAACGCTCCCGGGGCGCACACCTGAGGCGCGCCCCCTCCACCTTTACCGTGCGCGGAAGCCTTTGCGCGCGCAAACGTGTTGCCATAGAGGGGTCCCTTGCCATAACTCCTGGCCGGGCCGGCGGCCGAAATTCTCATTTTCCCCCGATTTCGCCGGGAGGGGGGGGTAGAGATTGCGCGCGCAGAACGCGAATTCGCGCGAATTGCGCTAATGTGGCGAATGCCTCAGTCGCCGCCGGCGTTCGAGTCTTCGCCGGTGGGCGGCTGGGCGATGCGGATGCCAAGCTCGTCGAGCTGGCGCTGGTC
>CBFCZU010000029.1:0-26397 GCA_965602635.1 uncultured Planctomycetales bacterium
AGGGCTCGCGGGCAAGGCGAGCCCAATTGACAATGGTCAATTGACAATTCGTTCTCGCACTCCGCACTCAGCACTCCGCACTCCGCACTCGCTCCTCCGCCCTCGCCTATTCGGTTGTCAGGCGCTTCGGAGGCGCACACGTAAGGCGCGCTCCCGGAGGGACCAAAGGCCCTCCACCCTTACCGTGCGCGGAAGCCTTTGCGCGCGCAAACGTGTTGCCATAACGACCCCACCGGCCGTAAGTCCTGGCCTGGCCGGCGGCCGAAAATTTCATTTTCCCGCGATTTCGCCGGGGGGGAGGGGTGCCGTTTGCGCGCGCAAACGTGTCACTAAACGCCCTTCGGGCGGTGCCATGCCCTCGCGCAGTTTGCGTGGGCATGTGTGTGTGGGGGCGGATAGTTAATCGGGGGTTCCGCAGATTGGTTGACTCGTTAATCGGTTAATCGGGCGGTGCCGTGGCCGCGGAGTTTGCGGCCACGCTGCTACCACTTGACCCGTGTTACGCCCAGCCCGAAGGGCTGGGAGATTCCAGCCCAGGGCAACGCCCTGGGTGATGGACGCGGAAAGACGCACAGCCCTGAAAGGGCGCAATACCGTCGTCGCCCTGCCAAGTTGTGACGCCCTTTCAGGGCTTACACACGGTGGCGCACCTGACCCAGGGCGTTGCCCTGGGCTGGAGTCCTTGAGCCCTTCGGGCTCGCCCGTGGCCCCCCGGCGGCAGCGTGGTTGCTCCGCTGCGCTTCGCAGCCCACGGCACCCGCCCGGCCCGGCCCGGAGGGCCGGCGGAGCGTAGCCGCGGGCGTGAGCCCACGGTCCCGGCCGCCGCATCGGAACAAGCCCCAACGGGGCGGCGGAGAAGGCCCCGCGGCGTGGCGTCCCGCCGCGGCCGGCTCTTTGCGGGCCGTTCAGCTATCCTGATCGGCCTCGGCGTCCCTGGCAGCCTCGAATTCCTTGAGGTCCTCAAGTTCCTTTGCCGCGGCCTTTGCGAGGAGGCGGTCCCTCGTCTTGCCGACGCGCTCGATGATGCGGCGGATGACCATCCCCCAGGGGAAGAAGCACCCCAGTAGGACCGGCACCAGCGCCAGCCAGCGCACCCCCATCTCGTTGAGGATGGCGACCGCGGCGATCATCAGGTGCAGGCGGACGACGTTGACGTACGGCTTGGCGATGGCGTCGTGGCTGCCGGGGGCGGTGTTGAGGCGGCGCAGGTCGCCCAGGCGATAGAAGAGGTTCAGCAGCACCAGCGGCCAGTAGCGCCACAGGGACCGGCCGAGAAGCAGGAAGAAATTCGGCACGTCGCCCTGGCCGACGTCGAGCGGCAGCAGCTTGTTGAGGGCGAAGCTGTGGATGACGTGGAAGAAGCCGAAGTGTAGCGTGAAGACCAGCATGAAGCCGATGAAGAACAACGCGTTGCCGCCCTTGTCTTCCTTGCGGCGGAGGGGGATCTCCTCGATCAGCAGGGCGGCGATGACGGTGACGTAGCCGATGCAGAGGCTTGAGATCCACAGCCCCCAGGCGATGTCGCCGGGCTGCCAGTCGAAGACGGCGGCGCAGGCGACGGTCGCGGCGAAGGCGACGCCCGACCGGACGAAGTAGCCCCGCGTCGGCCGCGGGCCGAGCATGGCCTCCAGACTGTCCCTCTCCGGGTCCGGCGTGCCGTCGGGGTCGTCAGGCGGGGGGATCGCAGCGCCCATGGCCTCACCCGCCCCTCGAACCGACGGCCCCGCGTGGTTGGGAACGGATGGTCATTGGGCGTGGATTATGGCCTCCTCGCCTCGCCGGTGCAAGGCCACGTCCGGCGGGGCTCCCCGGCGGTAGTGCCGCTTTCCGGGGGTTTTCACCCCGGGCTACTTTCCGACGGCCCTTGGGGCCTTGGACCGACGACGTTCCTGAGGTCGTGGCGGTGGCGACTTCCGGCCCGGAGGGTCGGCGGACAGTAGCCGTGGGCGTGAGCCCACGGTCCCGGCCGCCCCATCGGGACAAGCCCCAACGGGGCGCCGGAGACTGCCGCTCTTGCCGCCCGCCCCCCGGGCGCGGTAGAATCGCACCCACGACAAGGCGGGGCGGGGGACATCATTTCCGGTCCCCGGCGGGAATCGCCCTAGCCGCCACGCCCAAGGAAACACGAGAGAGACGTAACGTCCCCAGGTTCCGTAATTGGAAGTGTACAAGGTCTCGCGAGAAGGGAAGAAATGAAGCGTGCGCCGATCATAGCCATCGCTTGCTTGCTGGCAACGTCATCATCGTCCTGCCGTCGTCGCCGACACGTCTACCCGAGATCGCGGCCCAGCAACGCGGCCGTTGCAGGCAAGTATGCGGTAGCTGGCGACAGCAGAGTCATAAAGCAGCACGGGGCTACGGGAACGCTAGATCTGTGCCCCGATGGCACCTTCGTGATGCGGAATATGCCTGGATGGGGGACACGAGGGCCTGTTGGACGCGGCAAGACCTGGAGCGGGCACGGGAGATGGTCTGTTATGCACCACCGCGGAGCCCCTCCCCATGTTGCCCCCTTTGTGTTTGTCTTAGACTTTGACGGGATCGCAGGAAAGGAGTGTCACTACCGTAATGCCGCCGCATACTTAGTGGGACAAGCTGAGCCTTATGATATACACATATGCATTGGTGATCCAGATGGGGGGCGCGCGGTGATTCTTCGCAAGACCGAAGAACCGGTGTTGCCCACTAGCGGCCACCGGGAAAAAGAGGGACAGGGGACAAAGGGGGCAGGCTAGTAAGTAGCCCTTGACGCTGGCGGCGACGCACCGGCCGCGGTCACGACGGGCGGCGCGCGAGGGCCGCCGTCACCACCCGCCCGAGCGTCGCGGCGAAACTGGCCTGAAGGTCGGCTAGGGCCTTGGGCGGCGTCTCCCTGGCCAGCTCGACCATGCGGTTGTCCACGAATGCGGCCGGACAGACCCGCTTCGCCTGGCTGCTGCCGGTGGCGGTGCCCAGGATCATACCGGTTCGGCAATCGATCAGCACGGCCTGGCATACGGTCTTGTGCTCGAGGACGTTGCCGGGCACGATCAGCAGGCCCACGCCGGTCCAGTAGAGTGCGGCCGCGTCGTTGAAATTGTCCACGGAGGCGTCGGCGCGGAGGTACACCAGCAGCAGCTCGCAGTCTTGCCTGGCGGCGGCCACCCGCAGGGCGTGGATGGTGAGCTTGCCCCCGCCCACGACGAGCTGCGAGATCGGGCGGACGTCGCGAATCGAGGCTTGCCCCTTGACGGCCTCGACCCATCCGGCCAGCTCCTCGGCGTCCACCGTCTCCAGGCGCGGCTGAAACCCGCCGCACTCGCTCGTCAGCTTAGCCAGCGCCACCGACCCCGGCAGCCTGGCGGTGACCTTGACGTCGAGCATTTTGGCGATCGTCTCGTCGGTCAGCGACTGCTCGATTGCCGCGCGCTGGTCGGCCTTGCGGAACAGGCCGGTCTTGCTCATGGCGCTGCCCAGGGCGGCCAGCGGCACATGCGACGCGCACCCGCCGAGCGACATCGCCGCCAGCATGAAGCCCATTGCCTTTCTCACCGGAATTCTCCTTAACCGTGTTGGGTTCACAGGCAGATACCCAGCTCGCCGCCGGGTGCGCAGGAAAGCGCGGAAAATGACGCCGGTTGTTGACGGGCCGTGCGTAATAGCAAAGAATTAGGCCGGAAACGGGGCGACCTTGAGCGAAGACGATCGGCATCTGGTCTGGCGGCACGAGGCCGGGGACTACTCGGCCTTCGAGGAGCTGCACGCCCGCCACGGGCGGCGGGTGACGGCGTATCTGCTCCGCAGCGGCTTCTCCCGGTCCGAGGCCGACGACCTCTGCCAGGAAGTCTTCCTCCGGGCGTTCAAGTCGCTGGGCAGCTTCGACGCCGACCGCGGGTCGCTGGGCACGTGGCTGGGCGCGATCGCCCGGAACGTCGCCCGTCGGCAGTGGCGGCGGCGGGCCCGCCCGGAGGGCTTCGACGGCGAGCTGGCGGAGGAGACGTTCGCCGCCGACAACCCGCGCGCCGCCCCGGAGGTTCGCGAGGAGCTCCAGGCCGTGCGCGACTGCGTGGCCGCCCTGCCCGCCGAGCTGGGGCGGATCGTACGCCTGCGATACATCGACGCCCGGACCACCCGCGGCATCGCCGAGGTGACGGACACCCCCGAGGCGACGGTGCGGGCACGCCTGGCCGAGGCGAAGGGCATGGTCGAGCGTTGCCTGCGCGGCAAGGGCGTGCTGGAATAGGCGGGATTCATCTGCGCGCCCGGCGGGTCGAGCGGATATGAGGTAGTGTGATGAGCGAAGAGCCGGACAAGACGGACGAGCGGATGGAAGGCCTGTTGCGGCGATGGGGGGCCGAGGAGGCCGCCGAGCACGCACCGCAGGCGGCCCTGCCTCCGCCGCGACGGGCGGCGGGCCCGGGCGCCGGCCTGCGGTACGCAGCCGTGGCCGCGGGGGCGCTGCTGGTCGGCCTGCTCGTCGCGACGCTGGTCAACCGCCCCGGCCAGCCCGTGGGCCTGTCCACCCGGCCGGCGGACGATGAGATCGCTAACCTCAACGCCGATCTGACCAAGGCCCAGAGGGACCTCGCCGGCCTCCGGGCGAAGCTGACCGCGCTGGAGGCCGACCTCCAGGCGGAGAGGCTGCGGCTCCAGACCGACCTGGCAGAGATGCGGAATGACCGCGACCGGCACAAGGCGGCGGCGACCGCGGCCGCGGCCAGGGAGAAGGCCCTGAAGCGGACGCTGGAGGGTCAGCAGGCGCGTCTGGCGGCGCTGGCTGCCGCCGAGAAGCAGCTCGCCCGGGCCAAGCTCGACCTCGCCGCGGCCGGGAAGGCGCTCACGCAGGCCCAGGCCCAGCGCCACGCCTCCGGCCGGAAGCTCGCCGCCGCGGCCGTGGAACTGGCGCGGATCGGCAAATCGTACAAGCAGGCGCTCACTGTCAGCACCGCCCTGGAGGGCGAAGTCACAGCCCTGAAGGCCAGGCGGGAGGCGACTCTGGCCGACCTCCAGCGGGCGTACCTGGCCCGGGCCACGGTGGGCGAGCGCGGCATCCGCGCCCGACAGGTGGCGGGGCAGAGCTGCCGCATCGTCGAGCGGGCAGCCGAGGTCAGGTCGCTGGCAACCAGCAAGCTCGCCCGGCAGGCCGTCGATCGCCTGGAGGTCGTCCTCATCCGCCTCGAGCTGCTGAACGTTGACGACACCGAGGCGGTCATGGCCTTCGCCGCCCTGGTCCGGTCCGTCAGGCCGGCGGAGACGGTCGATGAGGCCCTCGCCGCCGGCGGCGAGGTGACGAAGGTGCGGGCCTGGCTGCTCGAGGCCAGGCTCATTCTCACGGGAGCGGGCCGTGTGGGCTAAGGCGACACGACTGATTCTGCTGACCTGCGCCGCGGGAGCGTCCCTGGGCGCGGGAGCGGGCTGTACGGCCGGCATCCCGAGCACGCACGATTCGCGCCTCGTCCGCCGCGCCCGGCCCGAGCTGGCCGAGTTCAACCGGGCCGTCGAGATGGTGGCGGAGCTGCGGTACGACGACGCGGCCCGGGCGTTCGTGGCGATGATCCCCCGCTTCGAGGCCGCCGGCGACGCCGAATACGCGGCCGAGGCCCTCTTCTGGGCGGGCTACTGCAACGAGAAGCTGGACAGGCCGGCGGTCGCCACGGAGTACTATCAGCGGGTGCTGCGGCAGTACCCGCATGCCCGCCCGGCCGACCTGGCGGCGGCGAGGCTGAGGCTCGTACCCCCGCCGGAATGATACCCCGGGGGCAAGGAGGCGAAGCATGGATATCGCACCGGGCAAGACGACCGTAGGCTGGATCGGCACCGGCATAATGGGCGCGCCCATGGCCGGGCACCTCCAGAAGGCCGGATACGAGCTCCGCGTGCACAGCCGCACGCGCGCCAAGGCCGAGGGGCTGATCTCGGGCGGGGCGACTTGGGCCGACGCCCCGGCCGCCTGCGCCGAGGGCTGCGACGTGGTGTTCAGCATCGTGGGCTTCCCGGCCGACGTCGAGGCCGTCCACCTCGGCGCCGCCGGGGTGATCGAGGCGGCCCGGCCCGGGGCGATCGTCGTGGACATGACCACCTCGCGCCCGTCGCTGGCGGTGACGCTCGCCGAGAAGTTCGCCGAGAAATCCGTCACCGCGCTCGACGCGCCCGTCTCCGGCGGCGACGTCGGCGCACGCGAAGGCCGACTGGCCATCATGGTCGGCGGCGAGCGGGGGGCCTTCGAGACGGTCAGGCCGCTGCTCGAGCTGATGGGGGCCAACATCGCCCTCATGGGCGGACCGGGCGCGGGCCAGCACACCAAGATGTGCAATCAGGTCCTCATCGCCGGGACGATGATCGGCGTGTGCGAATCGCTGCTGTATGCGGCCGGGGCCGGGCTCGACCAGCAGGCCGTCATAGACATCATCGGGCAGGGCGCCGCAGGCTCGTGGTCGATCAACAACCTGGGCCCGCGGATCGTCAAACGCAATTTCGACCCCGGATTCCTCGTCGAGCACTTCATCAAGGACCTGGGCCTGGCCCTGTCCGAGTCGCGTGCAATGGGGCTGTCGCTGCCGGGGCTGACGCTGGTCGAGCAGCTCTACCAGTCCCTGCGGGAGGCCGGCGGCGGGCGAAACGGCACCCAGGCGCTCATCCTCGTCCTCGAACGAATGAGCGCGAAGGCGTAGCGGCTACCGCCTTCGCCGAACCGCGTGTGGTGAACCACGTCGCATCGACGTTCACGCTCCGCAGCCGCGCTTGCGGCAGAGGAGGGGCAGCCCGCCGAGGCCCAGGACCAGAAGGGCGGTGGGTTCGGGCGCTGGGGCGTATCCAGGACAGCTGCCCTCATAATTGGTCGACCAGACGATGTAGTCGAGGCCGTCTACGATTTGATCGCCGGTGAAATCGCCCTGCCCCCAGGTCGTCCCCGTCTTGTAGTTGCTCGACCAGACCACGTAGTCGAGGCCGTCAACGCACTCATCTAGGTTGGCGTCCCCCGCTTTAGGCCCGGTCCAGGCATGACAGATATACCACCCGTCGACAGCGATGTGGATCTCACGTTGACCAAGCTGGTTCTCATTCACGTCCAGTGCGCAATTCATGATATGAGGAAAGTCAGTTGTGATAAGCTCAGGAGCGCTCCAGTTTCCTGTCACCCAATCCCTTTCCCTCATGTACAAGCCCATGCTGCCCCAATCACCCTGGCCCCAAGCCACATACACCGTTCCGTCCCCGGCCACATCCATTCCTGACTCGTGCCATGGCCCTGAAGTTACATCCTCTGGGGTGCCCCACGCGCCGCCCTGTCGCGTGACTACTCTGACGTTCCCTCCCCATCCAGTAAGATACTCGATCGCGAGATCACTCGTGCCTGGAATGAACCTCAACTCGGTCTGCTTTGGAAACGTTGTGGTCTCTATTCTCGTAACGTCCCAAGGACTAGCGGACCGAGAGGCGAATTCAACGCCGTCAAAGAGGCGGCTGTAAGTCATGCAAGCGTGCCCAGTTACGGGGTCAAACGCTAGCGAGGGGAAACTGAAACCCCCGTGGTTTGCTAGAATTGGCTCAGACTGCCACCCTGAGGCGTCCCGCCAGGCGTAACTCAGGGTCCCGCTCCCAGCCACGGCAACCGCAGGCCTCTTGCTCGTAGGGTTGAAAGCCAATGAGCACGAGCTAACGTCTCCTGTGAAGGCCTCTTCGCTTGTCCAGCCGCCCCCGTCATTATGAGCCACATAAACGTTCCCTGATTGTGCATAAGCTACATAGGGTACGCCGGTGTCAGGATGGTAGGCAAAACCGGCAAGACCGTCGCTTTCAGGAGTGACGGTAGTGGATGCCCATACACCGCCCTGCTGTGACCAATGCCTGACAGGATACGTGCCTGAACCTACTCCCCTTTCTATGAGCCCTGGCGCTTGTGCTCCGCCTGGGAAGATGATCTCCACTTGGATTGGCGTGCCGCCGATCGTATCTCCTACGATTTCAGTTTGCCACGTATAGCCCGTGGCAGGCAAGCTCATGGCGCAGACAACGCCGGCGATCAGCAACACTAATACTTCCTCTCGCACAGATCTCATTTTGGACCTCCTCTAGTACTCTTTAACGCCTGAATAGCCTGACACAACCTTTCCAGTTGGATTCGTGCATTGGCTGCTGTGAGCCGCCGGTCGATGCCCGTTTCCTCCTCATTGCTCGAACGCCCCACCGCGCGCATACTCCTAGGGCGCTGACGAAACAGACCCGTCTCCGGCAGGCAGGCGACCCGCCCTACGCGTCAAAGCAAACCTAAATATATTCAGAAATGGGGTTTTGTCAACAAGATTATTGTCTGAACCTTGGAGTGTTCTTCGATGCACTCAGAGGGGCCAAGTGGCACCGGACCTACTGGACGCTCGGCGGCACCACCGCCTCCGCCGAAGCAATGCCGCCGTGCCGAGGGCCAGGAAGGCAAGGGCGCCGGGCTCGGGGAAGCATATGTAGCCGCTGAAGGGCGTCCAGACCGGATCGACCAGGCCTACGCCCAGCCGGCCCTCATAGGCAAACGACCCGTCAACCACGACGTAGGCGTGATCAACAGCGACGTACTGCATGCCGGCCGCCGTGCCACACTCGACGTAAAACGAGTTCGCCCCCTCGATCGGGGTGCCGCCCTGGAACGAATGGCAGAACTCGCTCTTGATCCAGGTGTCCAGGTTCATGTCATAGTTGGCGGGAGGAAGAGGGTTGTGATAGGCGATCGCATCATCCTCCTCGTGCACGTCGACGACCCCGAAGACCTTGGCCTGTATGATCGTGCCGGGTATTGCCGGGCACCACTGGCAGTGCTGATCTACCTCTGCCTGGGTCATGCCACGCCATTCCATTTCCGCGAACCAGGCCGAGGCGGGCTGCCCGACGTTGTCGCAGCTGAAGGTGAAGCCGTACAGCCCGCCGCCGAGATCGACCCAGCTGTGGCTATAGGTCGGGACGGCCCAGGCGGCGCCCGCGGCAATCCCCACAACTGCCATGATGAGCGCGGTCCTTTTCATCGTCTTGATCCTTTCCCTTCGATGCCTGTGTCGCCGCACACCGCGCACGGCGAACGCTATCCACGAAGGCGGTCGGAACAGGCTTGCCTGCCGCCGGCAGGCGAGCCGCAGCCGTGAGCCTTCAGCGGAACTTCCCTCCCTGCCCTCACGCCAAGGCTTGTCTTCTTCGCCGGCGTACCAGCGCCAGCCCTCCGAGGACCAGCATGCCAATCGTAGCGGGCTCGGGGATGCATATGTAGCCGCTGAAGGGCGTCCAGACCGGATCGACCAGGCCTACGCCCAGCCGGCCCTCATAGGCAAACGACCCGTCAACCACGACGTAGGCGTGATCAACAGCGACGTACTGCATGCCGGCCGCCGTGCCACACTCGACGTAAAACGAGTTCGCCCCCTCGATCGGGGTGCCGCCCTGGAACGAATGGCAGAACTCGCTCTTGATCCAGGTGTCCAGGTTCATGTCATAGTTGGCGGGAGGAAGAGGGTTGTGATAGGCGATCGCATCATCCTCCTCGTGCACGTCGACGACCCCGAAGACCTTGGCCTGTATGATCGTGCCGGGTATTGCCGGGCACCACTGGCAGTGCTGATCTACCTCTGCCTGGGTCATGCCACGCCATTCCATTTCCGCGAACCAGGCCGAGGCGGGCTGCCCGACGTTGTCGCAGCTGAAGGTGAAGCCGTACAGTCCGCCGCCGAGATCGACCGCGGTGTAGGTATAGGTCGGGACGGCCCAGGCGGCGCCCGCGGCAATCCCCACAACTGCCATAATGAGTGCCGTGCTTTTCATCGTCTTGCTCCTTTCCCTTCGATGCCTGTGTCGCCGCACACCACGCACGGCGAACGGTGTCCACGAGGG
This sequence comes from uncultured Planctomycetales bacterium, assembly GCA_965602635.1. Lineage (GTDB taxonomy): Bacteria > Planctomycetota > Phycisphaerae > SM23-33 > SM23-33 > CBFCZU01. The sequence continues at coordinate 9,847 of CBFCZU010000029.1, forward strand.
CCGCCGAAACAGCCTTGCCTGCCTCCGGCAGGCGAGCCCCCGCGCCGATCTACTCTCCCCGTCGGCGCCGGATCACTTGTGCTGAGCGCCGTCGAAGCATTGCACAAATGCCCAGAGCCAGCAACAGTGCCGAGGCGGGCTCGGGGACAAGCGTAACCCGGATCACCGGTGACAGGTCCTGACCCGCATCGCTCGTGTACGCCTCGCCGCTGATGAACATGTTGTCCCTGTCATACGTGTAGATGCCGCGGATGGGGTAGCCCTGGGGGTCATAGCCGCTGAAAATCTGATCCATGAACCAGCCGTCCAGCGTGTCCCACGCGCGAACGTGCGTGGGCCCGAAGACGATCCCGCCGGTATCGTAGTAGCTGCTGGTGGCCCGGAACGCATCGAAGGAGCCACCCGGCCAGGGGCCGATGCACCGGGCCAGGTCCGGGCTGCCCGGGTTGAGGGGATCTTCATACGTCTGGGCGTACTGGCTGGTGACGGCCGGGTTCACGGTGGGGTTGGTCCAGTCGAAGTTGGTGTACTGGTCGGCGCCGTCGCCCTCGACCCAGTCCACGTCGTTGCCGATCATGACGATGCGGGCCGTCACGGGATAGTCGCCCAGCCTGTTGTCGGTGGGCGTCAACCCCAACTCGTACGTCGCGGTCCATCCGGGGTAGCCGTCAGCAAACGCCTTGATGCCGGCCCAGTCAAAGTCCATCAGCAGGAAGTGCTGACGGCCCTTGACGATGCGGCACTGGGTGACGGCGCCCGCATTAGTGTATTCTTCCCACCCAATAACCTGGTTGATGCCGGAGTCCCTCGTGGGATAGAAGATCTCCACCACCTCGTCGGCGGGCGCGGCCGAGACAAGGCTGAAGACTACCAGGATTGCCAATGCCTTCCTCATCTCCTCACCGCCTCTTTGAGATGCTCGGCCTTCTCCGCCGTTGCCCAGGCAGCCGAACCCTCATAGCACCACTACGTAACACAACCGCTGAGCACGAGCTTGAGCCCTCCGAGTGGTGAGACCTGCCTCCAGGCGCGTTGCATTCTACGACGGATTCCGATATGTGTCAATCGGGCGATCACCTGAGCTGGGCAGATATTTTCCGATGGCCCCGGACGGCCGGCAGGGCGGGCCCATGCCGCCGGGCAGGCGGAAAAGCTCACTCGCCCCTTGCCTCCGGCGGTGGGCGAGGTTAAAGTCAGGCGCTTGCCCAGGCGGGCCTGCGCCACCGGGGCAACCGGTTATGGGAACCGTCACCTTTCACGAGGGAATTGCGATGAGGCTACGAATTCCGCTCCTGTGGGTCGCGTCGGCGATGCTGGCCGGGCTGTGCGGCTGCGGCGACGTGCAGACCGTCATCGAGAGCGCCAAGAAGAAGGTTTACCCGGCCCTGGTCTTCGTCAAGCCGATCCAGGAGGAGTACCGCTCGGGCGAGCGCCAGCGGCAGGAGTTTTGGGGCTCGGGCGTGATCATCTCCTCCGACGGCTACGTGGTGACCAACCATCACGTCGCCGAGAAGGCCATCCAGGTCCACTGCGTGCTCGGCGACAAGGAGCTGGTCGAGGCCGACGTTATCGGGCTGGACCCCGAGACCGACCTGGCGCTGCTCAAGCTCAAGGCCCGCGAGAAGGGCCCGGAGCTGAAGCTTCCGCTGGCGTACGCCGAGTTCGGCGACAGCAACGAGGTCCATACCGGCCAGTTCGTCATGGCGCTGGGGGCGCCCTTCGGCTTCACGCGGAGCGTCTCGCAGGGCATCATCTCGAACACGACGCGGTACATCGGCTTCACCAGCCGCTACCAGTACAACCTGTGGATTCAGACTGACGCCGCCATCAACCCGGGCAACTCCGGCGGCCCGCTGGTGGACACCAACGGCAAGGTCATCGGCATCAACACTCTCGGCGTGGGCGGGGCGGGGATCGGCTTTGCCGTCCCGTCGAACGTCGTCAAAGACGTGGTAGCCAAGCTCAAGGCCGCCGCCGCCGAGAGGAAGGCCGACGACAAAGAGCCGGTGAAGGTCGAGCGCGCCTGGACCGGCCTCCAGCTCCAGGCGCTGATCGACCTGAAGACCATAACCCTGACCGACAGCCCCGACGGCGTGCTCGTCAAGAGCGTGGACAAGGCCTCGCCCGCCGAATCGGCGGGCATCAAGAACGGCGACATCCTGCTGAGCGTCAACAAGGTGCCCGTCCTGGGCAAGTACGTCGAGGACCTGCCCGCCCTGAGGGTGGGGCTCTCGGAGCTGCCGGTGGATGAGTCCGCGACGATGCGCGTCCGCCGCGCGGGCAAGGAACTGGTCCTCTCCGTCACCCCCAAGCTCAAGGGCAAGTTCGAGGGCGAGGACCTCGACTGCCGGCGCTGGAACATGACCGTCAAGGAGATCACCAAGTTCACCAACCCCGGGCTTTACTACATGCACCCGGACGGGGGGGTGTACGTCCAGGGGGTGCGGTATCCCGGCAACGCCCAGGACGCGGGGCTCCAGACCAACGACGTGATCCAGAAGATCGGCGACACGCCGATCAAGAAGCTCGCCGACGTCAAGAAGGCCTACGACGAGCTGATCAAGGACGAGAAACGGGCCGAGAAGAAGGTGCTGATCACGATCAAGCGCGGCGGGTTCATCGAGTGGAAGATGCTCAACTGGCAGAAGGACTACCTGCAAGAGGACTGACCATGGAACGCATCGTTGCGGCAATCTGCGTGCTGGCGTTGCTGGCGGGGCCGGCAACCGGTCAGACGGCCACCGCGCCGGCGGACAAGACGGCGACCACCCGCCCGGCCGGCGGCGAGAAGGCGGACGAGGAGCCGGAAGAGGCCATACCTGCGGCCCTGCTGGCGGCGTCCAAGGCCAGCTTCGTCGTCGTCGAGGTCTGGTACAAGAAGGACACCGCCGAGTCCAAGGCCTTCGTGGAGCGCGACTGGCAGGCCCGCCGGATCTACGAGGATTACATCGACAAGAAGCGCCCCTCCGAGACGACCGGGCTTGTGCTGGACGCCCAGGGGCACATCCTCGTCGTTGACGGCGGGCTTGAGGACCGGTTCCTGGACAAGATCGTCGTTCAGGACGTGACGGGCGCCCGCTACCCGGCCCGGCGCGAGAAGCTGCTGATCGGCACCTCCGGCGTGCTGCTGAAGGTGGACGCCAAGGCGGCCGCCAAGCTCAAGCCGCTGAAGTTCGCCGAGCTGAAGGACGAGGGGGTCAACACCTCCCTGCTGGCGGCGGCGCTGTACAAGACCGACGACAAGTGGCGTCTGCGCGCCGCGCCGGTCAGGCCGAGCGTGGGCTTCGGCAAGGGTGAGGACGAAAACGCCTTCTTCGGCTCGGCCGCGAGCGCCTACTACGCGCGGCGCTACGGCGGGGCCTCCTCGGCCGTGGGGCTGATCGCCAACGAAGACGGCGAGCCGCTGGGCTGTTCCGTCAGCTCGCGCCTCGACCTGCGCCAGGCAGAGAGCCTCTGGCTCGGGCCCGACCTGATAAAGGCGCAGGCCGTCCCCTGGCAGCAACTGGCCGGGGCACGCGAGAAGATCCGCGCCCAACTGATAAAGGCCACTCACGAGATCGTCATTCGCTTCCACCAGGGCGCGGACAAGTCGCGCTATTCCGAGGGCGGGGGCGCCGCCGGCAGCGAGTCCACCGCCTACGGCTACGCCATCAGCCCCACCGAGATCCTGGTCCCCATGCACATGGACAGCAAGCAGGCGGCGAAGGTCGACAAGTTCTTCGTCAAGTTTTCTCCTCGCGACCGCCGCCCGGCCGACTGGGTGGGGGCATACAAGGACGTCGGAGCATTCGTCATCAAGCTCAGCAAGGGCAAGCTGCCTGCCCACCTGCAACTGGCCGGCAAGGACCTGCTCAGGATGAGGCCGTTCTGGGTGGCGCGCCCCAGGAAGCGCTACGGGAAGACCTACGTGGACGTGACCATAAATCGCCTGTATGGCAAGGCCCGCGGCTACGCCGGCGAGCACCACTGGTATCCTCTCCGCCGCATCGAGGGCGGGGCGATGCTGGTGGACTTCACAGGGCGCCTGGCGGGCATGTACCTCCGCCAGAAAACCGAGCACGAGGAGGAGCGCCGCCTGGAGCGGACCCGAAGCTACTACGGCGGGCCAAGCGGCGACGAGGACGCGAGGGTCTTCCTGGTCTCCGAGATCCGAGACGAGCTGACCAAGCCGACCGCACACCTCGACGCGAAGATAAAGGTCAAGACCCGCACCGAGTCAAAGCGCCGCAACTGGTTCGGCGTGGAGTTCGTGCCCATGAGCAGCGACCTCGCCGAGCAGTTCAAGGTGGAGAAGCCCACCCGCGACGGGCGGGTCGGCTTCCTGATCAACGCGGTGTATCCCTCCAGCCCGGCCGCAAAGATCGGGCTGAAGGCCGGCGACATACTGCTGAAGATCCAGGCCCCCGGCATGCCCTATCCCATCGAGCTGGCCAGCCAGCTCGCCGGAGACCGTATGGGCGGCTACGGCAGGCGCTGGTATCCCGGAATGGGCGACGACGGCGAGTTCGGCTCTCCGGGGGCGACCTGGAAGAACAGGCTCAACTTCCTCACCCGGGCGATGGACGCCATAGGCACGGGCAAGTCGGTCAGGATCATCTACTACCGCCGGGGCGAGGGCAAGGAGGTCCCCGGCAAGGCCGTCACCGTCGACTACAAGATCGAGCTGGCGCCACCGGACTTCGAGTCGGCGCCCAAGTGGAAGAACCGCAAGATCGGGATCACCGCCAAGGACCTGACCTACGAGGTGCGGCTGGCGCTGAACCTCAAGTCCGACGCGCCGGGCGTGGTGGTGGCGCGGATCGAGCCGGGCTCGCCGGCGATGATCGGGCGGATATTCCCCAACGAGCTGATAACCACCGCCGACGACAAGCCGATCACCTCGGCCAGGCAGTTGCGGGACTGCATCGCCGCCGCCAAGAAGGCCGGCAAGGACAAGGTCCGGCTGACGATCCTGCGGCTGGGGAACACGCGCTTCGCCGACCTGACCATCAAGGCCTACGACCAGGCCGACGACGAGGGCCTCGACGAAGAGAAGGAGGAGGGTAGCTCGCCGACCACCGCCCCGGCCAAGTGACAGGACCGCGAGGTCGAGCGTTCAACGCCGCCGGGCGGGGGCTAGTCGCTTCGCCGGAGGCGATTGGCCGCGAGCTGGTCGCGGCGCTTCTTGGCGCGGGCGAGGAATCGCTCGATTCCCGGCCCGTCGCCCAGCTCGATCATGTCGCGCAGGGCCATGAGCTGCTCGTCGGTGTCGTCAATTGCGGCGAGCATGGCCGAGCGGTTCGTCAGCACGATCTCGCGCCACATCGCCGGCGAGCCGGAGGCAATCCGCGTGGTGTCCAGGAAGCCGCCCCCGGCCAGGTCCATGCTCCCGCGCCCCTGGCCGGCGACGATCAGCGCCGCCAGCAGGTGGGGCAGGTGCGAGACCCTCGCCACCGCCCGGTCGTGGGCGGCGGGTGTCATCCGCCGGGTGATCGCCCCGAGCATCTTCCAGAAGGCTTCGACCCGCCGCACCCGCGCGGGAGGCGTGCGGGAGGTGGGCGTCACGATGCAGACGGCGTTGACGAACAGGTCGGCCCGGGCGTACTGGACGCCGGTCCGCTCGCCCCCGGCCATGGGGTGGCTGCCCACGAAGGGGCCCCCGCGCCCGAGGATCTTCTCCGCCAGCCGGACGACCAGCGACTTGGTCGAGCCCACGTCGGTGACTACCGCCGACCTGGCGAGCGCGGCGCCCATGGCCTGCATGTGCGGACCGTAGGTGGCCAGCGGTGCAGCCAAGACCACCACCTCGGCGTCGGCGACGCCCTCGGCCGTGTCGAGCGTGGCATGGTCGATGGCGCCCACGTCGAGGGCCTTGTCCAGCGACGATTTCCGCCGCCCCACGCCCACGACACGGACGCGCTCGTCGGCGGCCTTGACTGCCAGGCCCACCGAGCCGCCCAGCAGCCCCACCCCGACGACGGTCACCTTGCGAATTATCTTGGCGCTCATGATACCGCCGAAAAGGTAACCTCCGGCCGGCCTTAGGTCAAATGCCGACAGCGGCGGATCTGCGGAAAACCACTTGCAGCGCGGGCGGATATCGTGGACAATATGAGCCAAGACTGAGCTACCAAGGGCGCTGCGAGCGTCCTTGTTTGGCATTGGGCCGGGGGCCGCACATCGGCCGCGGTGACGCGAGCCGGCGGACCCGGCAAGCCTTGCGGAGGGCGATTATGCCGCCCGCTGCGAACGGTTCGCGCAACGGCCCGAACGGCTTCGTCCTGGACTTCGAAAAGCCGCTGGTCGGGCTGGAGCGCCAGATAAAGGAATACGAGAGCGCTCAGGCCAAGAGCGGGCGCGACTACAATCGCGAAATACGCGAGCTCCGCGCCCAGTACCTCACCCTTCTCAAGAAGACCTACCGCGGTCTGAGCCGCTGGGAGACGGTGCAGGTCGCCCGCCACCCCGCCAGGCCCCAGGCCGGCGATTACATCGCCCGGATCGTCAAGGACTACGTTGAGCTGCACGGGGACCGCCGCTTCGGCGACGACCGCGCCATCCGCTGCGGGCTGGGGAGGATCGCCACCGAGAAGGTCGCCCTCATCGCCCAGCAGAAGGGGCGCGAGACGCGCGAGAAGATCGAGTGCAACTTCGGCTGCGCCCACCCGGAAGGCTACCGCAAGGCCCTGCGGGTGATGAAACTGGCCGAGAAGTTCCACCTGCCCGTGGTGAGCCTGGTTGACACGCCGGCGGCGTTCCCGGGCATCGGCAGCGAGGAGCGCGGGGTGGCCGAGGCCATCGCCGTCAACCTCCGCGAGATGAGCCGGCTGAAGACGCCCATCGCCGTCGTGGTCATCGGCGAGGGCGGCTCCGGCGGGGCGCTGGGCATCGCCGTCGGCGACCACATGGCGATCATGGAATATGCCTACTACAGCGTCGCGCCGCCGGAGGCCTGCGCCGCCATCCTCTGGCGGACGGGCGAGAAGGCACCGGAGGCGGCCGAGGCGCTCAAGCTGACCGCCCCGGACCTCAAGCAGCTCGACGTCGTCGATGAGATCATCTCCGAGCCGCTGGGCGCCGCCCACCGCGATCCCGCCGAGGCGGCCTCCCATCTCGAGCGCCACATCATCCGGACGCTGCGCGACCTGAAGCGCTTCGGCATCGACTCGCTGCTCCAGCGCCGCTACGATCGCTGGCGGCGGATGGGCAAGGTCGTCCGCCAGGAGGCGAGCGAGGTCTCCCGCAAGTAGCGCCCGCGTCAGCCCATTTCCCGCTCGACGGCTTCGAGGAAGGCCTTCACGTCGCCTTCGTCGCCGCTGCATTCGCGCAGGGCGGCGCAGAAGCGCCTGAGCTGCTTGGGCACGTAGAGCCTGCCGGGCAGGCGGCTGGGGCGCAGCCGGGCCAGGTCGATCACGCCGACGGACTCGCCGTCGAGGAGGAAGTGCTTGGGCCGCATGTCGCGCCAGGAGAGGCGGGCCCGGAAGAGCCGCCCGGCGACCTCGGCCGCGGCGGCGATCGCCTCGCGGCGGCGCTGCGGCGGCGGGTCGGCCTTGAGGAACTGATGCAGCGGCACGCCCGCCAGCTCCCGCGTCAGCAGCACCGCGTGCCAGGGCAGGCCCGCCTTGCGCCGCTGACCCCAGGCGATCACGTCGGCCGCGGGTATTCCCAGGCCCGACACCAGGCCGATCGCGCGGGCCTCGACGACGCACGGCGGCTGCGGGCGGCGCAGGCAAAGCAGGTCGGCGGAGATGTCCTTGACCGTGGTGTAGCAGTCGCGCTTGAGGAACACCGCCTCCCCGCCGCCCAGCACGAGCCGGTAGGTCTGCCCGCGCGTGTGCCGCGAGAAGCACTCGCCGCGCGTGCTGGCCATCATGGCGCCGAAGCTCTCCAGCCCCGCCGCGGCCAGCGGTTCCTGCCACTGCTCGCTGACGTGAAGCTCGCTCAAGGTCCTGCCCCTGAGATATTGCCCGCACTCTTCGGGCAGGGGATTCTACGCCTCGGCGGACGGCCTGTCAAAACGCCCCGCGGCGGCGGCGTCTTGCCGTATAATGTCGCCTGCCCGGAAGAGGATTGCCAATGCTGACCGACAACGTCCTGGACCTGATCGGAAACACCCCGCTGATCCGCCTGGGGGCCGAGAGGATATTCGCCAAGGGCGAGTTCCTCAACCCCGGCGGGAGCATCAAGGACCGCGTGGCCCTGGCCATGCTCGAGGGGGCCGAGCGCGACGGCCGGCTCAAGGGCGACTCCATCATCGTCGAGCCGACCTCCGGCAACACCGGCATCGGCGTCGCCCTGGTGGGGCGGATGAAGGGCTACGAGGTCCGCATCCTCATGCCCGAGGGCATGAGCGAGGAGCGCAAGAAGCTCATCAAGGCCCTGGGCGCCGAGCTGGTGCTCACGCCCGATTCCGAGGGCATAGCCGGGTCGGTGAAGCGTGTGGAGGAGATGGCCGCCGCCGACCCGCGCATCTTCGTACCCCAGCAGTTCGAGAACCCCGACAACCCGCGGGTCCACTATGAGGAGACGGCCAGGGAGCTGTGGCGGCAGATGTCCGGGCAGATCGACTGCTTCATCGCCGGCGTCGGCAGCGGCGGCACGCTCCAGGGCGTCGGCAAGTTCCTCAAGGAGCACCGCCCGGACGTGCTGATCGTCGCCCTCGAGCCCAAGGGCGTCTCGGCCCTGCTGGGCCACGAGCCCGGGCTGCACCAGATACAGGGCATCGGCGACGGATTCATTCCCGGCGTGCTGGACGTCTCGCTGGTCGATGAGGTGGTCGAGGTGACCGACGAGGACGCCATCGACACGACCCGCCGGCTGGGGTGGGACCACGGGCTGCTGGTGGGCATTTCCTCGGGGGCGAACGTCTGGGGCGCCCGCCGCATGGCCGAGAAGGTCAAGGGCAACGTCGCCACCGTCCTGCCCGACCGGGCCGAACGCTACTTCTCCACGGCCCTGCTGTAGCGGGGATTGCTACAGGACCGGGTCGAGCAGCTCACCCAGGAATCCGCCGACGCCCGCCAGCAGCTTCTCTCGGCCGGCGTCCTTTGCGTCGGTGATTCGGTGGATGATGGCCGAGCCGACGATGGCGCCGTCGGCGGCCTCGCAGACGTGTGCGACGGTGGCCGGGTTGGAGATTCCGAACCCCACGCAGATCGGCGTGTCGGTGTGCTTCCGCAGCTCGGCGACGGCGGCGATGGTGCTCTCAGGCAGGCCGTCGCGCTCGCCGGTGATGCCGGCCACCGAGACGAAGTAGATGAACCCGCGCGATCGGCGGGCGATCTCGAGGCGCCGCTCCGGCGGGGTGGTCGGTGCGATCAGCAGGATGTTGGCCAGGCCCCGCCGCTCGGCCAGGGAGCCGAACTCGTCGGCCTCCTCAATCGGCAGGTCGGGCACGATCAACCCGTCGAAGCCGGCCTCGGCCGCGGCGTCCAGGAAGGCCTCCGGGCCGCGCTTGAAGACGATCGAGTAGCTCACCATCGAGGCCAGGGCGAGCTGCCCCCCGCCGGCGCGATACGAGCGGACCATCGCCAGGATCCCGTCGATGTCCACGCCCGCCGCAAGGGCCTCGGTGTAGGAGCCCTGGATGGTCGCCCCGTCGGCGATGGGGTCGGAGAAGGGCACCCCCACCTCGACGATCCGCACGCCCCGGGCCTCGAAGTCGCCCAGCAGCGCCGCGGTCGTCTCCAGGTCGGGGTATCCGGCCGTGATGAACGGCATGAGCGCCTTGCGCCCGGCCGGGCGAAGCTCGGCGAACGTGCGGACCAATCGATTGTCGGCCAGTCCGCTCACTTCTGCCCCTCGCGCCGCTTGAGTATCTCGGCGATCTCGTTGCAGTCCTTGTCCCCCCGGCCGGAGAGGTTGACCAGGACGATCTGGTCGGACTTCATCGTCGCGGCGAGCCGGGCGGCCTCGTGGATGGCGTGGGCCGACTCAAGGGCGGGGATGATCCCCTCGGTCCGGGCCAGCAGGCAGGTCGCGTCGATGGCCTGGACGTCCGAGCAGGTGGTGTAGGTGACTCGCCCGCTGTCCTTCCACTGGGCGTGCTCCGGCCCGACGCCGGGGTAGTCCAGCCCGGCCGAGACGCTGTGCACCGGCGCCGTCTGCCCGTCGGCGTCCTGAAGGATGTAGCTCTTGGTCCCGTGCAGCACGCCGGGGCTGCCGGCGACCAGCGACGCGGCGTGGTCGCCGAGATTCATGCTCCGCCCGCCGGCCTCGACGCCGACCATCTTGACCGACTCGTCGGCGATCATCGGGGCGAATATTCCGGCGGCGTTCGACCCGCCGCCGACGCAGGCGACGATCACGTCCGGCAGGCGCCCCTCGGCCGCGAGCATCTGCTCCCGCGACTCGCGCCCGATGCAGCTCTGGAACTCGCCGACCATCTCCGGGAACGGCGCCGGGCCGACCACCGAGCCGATGGCGTAGTGCGTGTGCTCCGCCGAGGCCATCCAGTCGCGCATGGCCTCGTTGCAGGCGTCCTTGAGGGTGCGCTGTCCGGTGGTCACGGGGACGACGCGGGCGCCCATAAGCTCCATGCGGAAGACGTTGAGCGACTGGCGGCGGATGTCCTCGGTGCCCATGTAAACGTCGCACTCGAGGGCGAAGACCGCCGCCGCCATGGCGGTCGCCACGCCGTGCTGGCCGGCGCCCGTCTCGGCGATGATCCGCTTCTTGCCCATGCGCAGCGTCAGCAGCCCCTGGCCAAGGGTGTTGTTGATCTTGTGCGCGCCGGTGTGGTTCATGTCCTCGCGCTTGAGGTAGATCTTCGCCCCGCCGCAGTGGTCGGTCAGCCGCCTGGCGAAGTACATCTCGCTGGGCCGGCCCGCGATCTCCCGCAGGCAGCGGTCGAACTCGGCCAGGAACGCCTTGTCGCCCATGGCCGAGCGATACTCACGCTCCAACTGCGCCAGCGCAGACATCAGCGTCTCGGGGACGAACCGCCCGCCGTAGGGGCCGAAGTAACCGTCCGAAACCTGCTTGGGCCGCTTTCTTGACATTCGTTTTTCAGCTTTCAGCTGCCTTCGCCAAGGCTTCCGGCTTCGCCGAGGCTTCCGGCTTCGCCAAGGCTACGCCGGACAAGTCGCCGGACAAGTCGGCAGGCAAGGCTTTCCATTTCCAGCTTTCTTCTACTCCAGTCCCATCTCGTGTAGGTTATCGAGCGAGATCTTCAGCGAGTCGAAGGGGTCGCGCTCGTAGCAATCGTCCTGCTCGATGCAGTACCACTGCACGCCGGCGTCTTTCGCCGCGGCCAGGATTGCGGGCCAGTTGAGGTTGCCCTCTCCGATCTCGGCCATGCGAACCCCGTCCGGGCCCATGGTCATGTCCTTGAGGTGCAGCACGGGAATCCTGCCGGCGCAGCGGCGGATCCAATCGGCCGGGTCTCCGCCGCCGGCCTGGACCCAGTACGTGTCGATCTCCGCCTTGAGGTATCGCGGGTCGGACTTCTCGTACAGCAGCTCCAGCCAGGTCTTGCCGCCGGCCTTCTGGAACTCGAAGTTGTGGTTGTGATAGGAGAAGTCCATCCCGGCGGCGACGATCTTCTTGCCGACCTCGTCGGCCAGGCGGGCGAACTCGGCGATTCCCTCGGCGCTGCGGTACTCGCCGGGCATGCCCCCGATGGCCGGGTGCTCGCAGCCCCACATCCGGTGCTCCCCGATGACCTTGTCGAAATCATCGACCAGCCGTCCCCAGGCGGTGTGGGTCGAGGCGCAGGTCAGCTCCTCGCCCTCGAGCATCCTGGCGATCTCGCCCGGATCGCACGGCCCGAAGGCGGAAATCTGGATCGCGTCGTAGCCGATGGCCTTGACCTTGACCAGCGTCCTGGCGATGTCCTCGGGCGTCTTGGTGAACTGCCGAACCGTGTATAACTGGGCTGCGAGAACCGATTGGGGCATCTCGAGATTCCTTTCGCGCGAGGGCAAAGGGCTTTCAGCTTTCACCTGCCTTCGCCAAGGCTTCGGCAGGCAGGGCTTTCAGCTTTCACCCGCCTTCGCCAAGGCTTCCGGCTTCGCTCGAGCTTCCGGCTTCGCCGAGGCTACGCCGGACAAGTCGCCGGACAAGTCGGCGGGCAAGGCTTTCAGCTTTTCTCTGCCGTTGTCTTCTGGTTTTCCTGGCCGTGGTGCAGTCTGGCGTAGTGGAATCTACGCGACAGCCAGAATCCGCCGACGGCCCCGGCCCCGCCGAGGGTCATCCAGTCCACGGGCAGTGCCGCCCGCAGCGGCAGGTTCTGGGCGACCAACAGGGCGGCGTGCCAGGTGGGCTGGTCAGGATAGTCTGCGACCAGGTACCCCAGCGCGAACACGGCCACGGCCATTACCACCGGCCCCAACCAGCAGGCGGCCGCCGCTCGGGCCGGGAACGTCTGATGCGCTATCAGGGCCGAGAGGAAAAAGCTGCCCGCCAGGGCAAAGGCAATCTGCCCCCGGTCCGGCGAGCGGAAGGTCAGCACCAGCAGTACGGTGGCGGCGGCCATCTCCATCAGCAGGCATGCGCCCGCGCGTGCGGCGCCCGCCCGCAGGGTCGTCGCCGGCTCGCCCGGCTCCGAGGGTCGCCCCTGGCCGCCGGGTTGCTCGTCGCCGCCCGAGAGCTGCTCGGGCTGCTCCTTCCAGACCCAGCGCGGCGCCAGCCGGCGGAACACGCTCCGGACCAGCAGGATCACCGCCGCCGCGGCGAACAGCACCGCCACCATCAGCAGCGCCTCGACCGCCAGCTTGAGAAAGACCCACCGGGGGTCGGGGAACTGCCACAGGACCGTCCGCATGGGTGCGCTGCGGAGGCTGAGCCCGGCGGCGCCGACGAGCGTCGCCAGCAGCGCCCCCTCCGGCCTGGCCGGGAGGGTCACCAGGGCACAGCCGACGGCAAAGGCAAGCACCAGGGCCGCGAAGACGGCGAAGCAGGCGTAGTGGCCGGTGGGGATGAAGGTCAGGGCGGACTGCGGGTCCTCCGGCTGGACCAGGCGCCAGCCCACGAACCACATGAACGCCAGGGCGGCCGCCGCCGCGGCCTGCACGTGGGCCTTCTCCAGCCAATGTCTGAACTGCGGGGTCATTTTATGTGCCGATTCGGTTCGCCTTCCGCCGGGCAGTGCGGCGGCACCCGGCGGCCTGGGAAACGCGCAGATCTCGGTCCGCGAAACCGCGCGCGTATCGTAATCGCATGCGCCGGCAAAGGCAAACTCCATGACCGGCCCGGCGGCGGAAAAGATTCGCCCCGGCGCCCGGCGCGGCGGAGGCCGACTGACCGCCGGGCGGCATTCCTGCCGATATAGCCAGTGAGCATGGCGCAGTCCAAGCTCATCCTGATCGCCTGCCCCCAGCACCGCAGGCACGTCCGCGGGTGGTATGCCTGCGACGATTCCGGGCGCTACCGCCTGTCGGCCGACGGCAGCTTCAACCTGGAGCTGGTCCGCTGCGACCAGGACGGCGGGCGGTGCGCCGAGACGCTCTGCGCCCTGCACCGCTACAACCGCCGCGGGCCGGGAACATGGTACCCCTCACACGTCCGCGCCATGCCGTCGGGGCGGACGCCCCGGCGGGCGAGACGGCTGGCCCCGACCGGCGCGAGCGACGCGACCTTTGACCAGCACCTCTGACCGGGCGCAATGAAAGCCCGCGCCGCAAACGGACGCGGGCTCGTGTTCTCCGCGGGTCGGCCTTACCTGGACGCCTTTATGTGCGCATCGAGGACCTCGATGAGCACCTCGTGGTAGCTCTTCACCACCACGTAGTTCCGCAGCGTGAAGCCGTTGTGCTTCAGGCCGTCGGCCGAGTAGTCGCCCACCCACTTCTGGGGGTTCGACGGGTGCACCCCGTCGGCCGCGACCAGCGTGGGCACCTGGTACACGCCGCCCTTGTAGGTGCCCTTGAACTTCGGCAGCGCCCCGTCCCAGTCGGTCGGGCGGCGGGCCATGATGGCCTTGTAGAAGTCGCACAGCGGCACCTTCTTGTCCTTGGCGATCTTGCGGACCGCCTCGACGAAGGTCTTGGCCTTGGCGTCGAAGCCGTGGCGCGGCGGGATGGTCGAGAGGATCACGATCGTCCCGTTGTCCAGGCACTTCTGGACGACCTCGGCCGTCTTCGTCCGGTACTCGGCCAGGGCCAGGGCGCCCAGGTCGTTGGTGCCGAACATGATCAGCGCCACCTCGGGCTCCATCCTCTTGAGCCACGCGTCCACGTTCTGGTGGGCCCAGCGGATGGTCATCATGCCGGTGTTGCCGAACCCGCCGCCCTTCCAGCCGGCCCAGCACTTGTCCTGCATGTAGCTCTTGGTCAGGTCGAATGCCTTCTGCGTGTCCTTGTCCATGTTCTTGTGCGAGTACTTCAGCGACGACCAGAAGGCCTTGGTGACGGTGATGGAGTCGCCGAAGTGGGCGAAGGTGGCCTTGTGGCCCTTGAACTTGGCGTGGACCTTCTTCATGGGCTCGACCCAGTAGGGTTTCGCGGCCGGCTTTGTGGCGGCGGGCTTCTTGGCCTCGGCTGCCGGCTTCTTGGCGGCGCTGAGCAGGCCGGCCGCTGCAAGCGTTACGGCCGTCAACGTCAGGACGATCTTTCTCATGGTCATTCTCCTTTGTGGTCCGGTTACCTACTTTAACCCGCGTGGCGGGGGGAAAGTCCGGTGAGTGGGCAAGGCATGTCGGGAATCCACCGGGCGGGCTGCTGTCAGCGTTTCCTCAGACGCTCTCCGAAGTCACGTGCCGCTCCCCCGGCCCCAGATGGCCGGTAGGCCACATTCTCCCCGCCCACTGGGCCAGCGTCAAGGCCCTCCCGGCCAATCTGCCTGCCTTCCTCTTGACACATCCCCATTCGCCGGTACAATAGGCGGTGCCTGGGGTATTGCATTTCGCCCGGAAGGCTCAAGCTCGTGCTCAGCGGTTGGTGTACGCTGACAGGGCAGGGGGCTCGCCTGTTTCGTCAGCACTGGTGGGAGCCTGTATGACGCACTGATGGAACAGGAAAGGAGAGGGACGATGAAGGTGAACTGGGTGAATCGTCTGATCGCGATGATGGCGGGCGTCGCGGCGATGTTGCTAGCCGCAACGGGAGTGGCTAGGGGCGACGACCTCTACGCGATCACCTTCCGAAATGAACTCCTGTCCATTAACCCCGCCACGGGGGCGGGGACGCTGATCGGAGGGTTGGATACATGGATGAACGCGTATGGACTCTCCGACCGCGGTACGGAAATCCATACTTTTGACCAGGAGGCCGATTGCATCCGACAGTTGGACCCTGCGACCGGCCATACCCTGGCTACAATCGACGTTGGCATAGTAGAAGTCGGGGAAGGCTCTATCGCGTTCCGCAGCGATGGGATCGGCTTTCTCGTAACCTGCTGGGGCACCTTCTACCGTTTTGACATCACCGTCCCCAGCTCAGTCTTGGTGGGCACCACGTCGCCTGGCATGGATGGGTTGGACTTCAACGGAAATGACGTCCTCTACGGGCTGAGCCAGGCCAGCTGCGATCTCTACACTATCGACGAGACAACTGCCATTGCGAGCCTGCTGGGCCCCACAGGGTATACCTGTAGCCTACCGCTGGCGGCGCTGACTTTCGCGTCAGACGGCACCCTGTACGCAGTGATGAACGACACGCTCTACACCGTCAATCCGGCTACAGGCGCGGCCACTTGGGTGGGCCCGATCGGGTTTGACGAGGTCTCCGGCCTGACCGCTGTGATCCCCGAACCGGGCACACTGTCATTGCTGGCCTTCGGAGGGCTTGCCTTAGTCCGGCGTAGGCGGTACAATGACGGGTGATGAATCCGTCCAGTTCCCCCCGGCTGGGCGGGTGATGCAGCCGTCCAGCGACCCCTCGCAACTGGCGATGGCCTCCTCCCCCGGCCGGCGGCGCGTCGGTCAAGCCTTCTTGGCGGGGCGCTTCTCGCGGCGCCGGCGGTCGTGGGCCGAGCCGTCGGCGTCCGCGAAGTACGTCCTGTTCATGGCCTTGCTGCCGAAGCAGCCGCGCCCGACGGCCTGGGCCGGGTCGATGGTCCGCACCACCACGTTCTCCCAGCCGCAGGTGGCCGCGATGATCCGACCCTCCGGCGAGAGCAGCACCGACTCGCCCGGGTGGCAGAACAGCACGAACAGCCCGTTCTCGTACGCCCGCTGGCGGATGAACCGCTCGTTGGCGCCCTCGCCCCACATGCCGTAGGAGTTGATTATCAGCACCCTCGCCCCGGCCAGCGCCGACGAACGCGCCGTCTCGGGGTACTGCCGGTCGGCGCAGATAAGGACGCCGATCGGGGCGTGGGGCGTCTGGAAGACGTAATGGCCCCTGCCCAGCGTGTTGACCACCTCGAAGAGTGCGTGGATCTTGTCGTACTTGCCGACGATCTCGCCGGCCGGGTCGATGACAAACGTGGTGTTGTACACGCTCTTGCCACGGCGGCGGTCGAGCGTGTTGACGAACAGGTGCACCCCCAGCTCGGCGGCGGCGGCGCGGACGGCGGGAATGCACTCGGCCTTGATCTCGTCGGCGAGGGCGAGCTGGCGCTTGCGGAACGCCGCCAGCCGCCTGGCGTAGCCCTTCGAGCCGCGATCCTCAGGCCGGATTCTGTGCTTGGGCA
>CBFCZU010000030.1:0-26247 GCA_965602635.1 uncultured Planctomycetales bacterium
GGGCAGGAGATAACGACCGATTCCATCTTCGGCCGCTGCTTGCCGCCCACCTCGATGACGCACTTGCCGCCGCTCTTGGCCACCTTGTGGGTGAAGGACTTCTTGGCCGGGGCGGCCTTCCAGTTCTCGACCCAACGCCAGGTGATCTCAAGCGGCGTCTTGGCCAGGGTCTCGGCGCCCGAGGCCGTGACTGTGACGTTGTTCTTGCCGGGCTCCAGCCAGGGGCGGGAGTAGAAGTTCAGCATCGTCGTGTTGGTGACCTTCAGCGACTTGAGCACCACCGGCTTCCGGGCGAAGCTGGAGCGGAACACGATCCGCAGGGCGAACTTGTACTGTCCGCTGGTCGAGCCGGCTGGGAACTCGTAAGTGTTGGGCTTGCCGATACGTATGGAACCGAACTTGCCGGACCTCTTGACCTCGCCGCCCAGCAGCCAAGTCTTCCCGCCGTCGGTGGAGAAGCAGAAGCTGATCCCCCCGCCCAGGTCGATGTCGGCCTCGCCCTCGATCTGGGTGTCGGCGATGATGTACGGCAGGTCGAAGGTCATCTGTGCCTCGCCGGCGTGGCCCTTGGTCAGCGCCAGCCCGTGGCCGGTGACGGCCAGGTCCTTCAGCTTGGCCCCCGCGTCGGCCAGGCCCTGCTTGGTCATGCGCGGCGTGTGTCTGAAGATGGCGCTGCCGTAGTAGCGGTAGTAGGTCTTGTTCCATTGCGAGTGGGGCCCGCCGGGAATCATCTTCTTGTACGGCTCCCAGTAGGGGAAGGCCTTCTTGAGGACCTGGTCATTGCCGAACTTGGCGGCCGGTCCGCTGGGAAGCTGGCGGTCGAGGTGCCTATCGAGGTACGGCCCGGCGGGGTTGTACCACTTGCCGACGTTGCCCCACAGCCAGGTGCACGATTCCCCGGGCCTCAGGCAGAGGTTCTCGACGTACTGCTCGGAGTATGGCTCGCCGCCGGGCTTCCAGTTCTTGGCCTTCATGACGGAGTTGACGTCGGCGTTGTAGTTGACCATGAAATTCTCGGGCGCCCGACCTTCCTTGCGGGCGTTGCCGAACAGATTCCGGTCGGCCATGATCTCGTCGTAGGAGGGGACGTTGCCCTTGGCGTCCAGGACGTACGCCGGCAGCCAGACATCCATCCAGTGCCACTTTCCGCCCCAGCCGATCTCGCCGCTGACGTGTCCGAAACCGGGATTGAGGTGGCGGAACTTCAGCCCGGCGGCCTTGCACAGGGCCCCGTGGACCCCGGCCTGGGGCCCGCAGCCGCAGTTGCCGTACACAGTAATGTACTTCATCGGATCGTTGGCGAAGACCAGCAGGTTCTGGCGCTTGCCCTTGTACGAGATGTTCTTCATCTCCAGCGGGCGGTGGGAGTGCCAGTCCATCCAGACCGCCCGGACCATGAAGTCGTAGATGGCGATGGCCTTTTCCTGGTCGCTCTTGGAGTCGCGGCAGACGTCGGCGACGATGGTTTTGAGCGAGGTGCAGTTGATGCTGCGGTCGGTATCGACGACGATTCCCGCGGCCCCGGCCGCCTTGGCGGCTCCCGCGAGGGTCAGGATTGCCAGAGCGGCAACTAACAGTTCCATCCTACAGGCCATCTGATTGCTCCTTTAGACTTCGAGGTTCTGATGACGCGGGACGCCCCGCCCGTGGGGTGTTAGAATGCATGGGTCGGCGGATGTCAACAGGCTTTTGCGCGGGAAGGCGAGCTATGATACGCGCGGTGACTTTCGATTTCTGGGGAACGCTCTATGACGGCGTCGGGCCGGCGGAAGCCCGCCGAAAGAGCCTGCGGGCCGAGTATGCCGGCGGCTTCTTCATGGGCATTGGTGCGGACGTGACCCCCGAGCAACTGGGCATCGGCCTGGACGTTGTCAATCGCGAGGTCACCCACCTGCGGGAGGTCGATCAGGCGTCCATGGCCGCCGAGGAGGCCGGCCAGCGCCTTGCCCGCGCCGTGGGCGTGCGGCTGGAGCTGCCCGAGGCTCTGCGCCTGGGCGAGTTGGTATCGGCCGCGACCAGGGAAGAGCCGCCCGAGCTGCTCGAAGGTGCACGAGATGTCCTGGCAGCCCTTCAGGGGTCGGTCAAGCTGGGGCTGATCTGCGACACCGGCCTGACGATGGGCCAGGACCTGTACGCGGTGATGGAGGCCGACGCCCTCGCGGGGATGTTCGAGTGCTTCACCTTCTCCAACCAGACGGGCACGACCAAGCCGATGGTCCGCCAGTTCCACCACACGCTTCACCGCCTCGGCTGCCTCCCGGCCGAGGGCGTCCACGTGGGCGACCTGGAGAGCACCGACATCGCCGGCGCCCGCCAGGCGGGCATGCGGTCGGTGCGGATCATCCGCGGCGACGAGGACCGAGCGACCGCTGCCGATGCGGCCGTGGGGGCGATCTCCGAGGTGGCCGGTGTCCTGCGGCAGTGGGGCCTGGACGTCTGAAGGCCCCGGCGGGCCCGGGCTGAATCTGTGTAATTCACTCTTGCAGAATAGGTTAGCTAGGCGACAGTCAGTCTCGCCGCCGCCGCTGCCCCCATGAGCACGGCCCACCAAGGGCAGGAAATTATGCAACGACACTTGAAATCGTACCGAAAAGGTTCTATATAGATAATGGAAGGATAAGGCAGGCATAGGGTGTTAGCTCTGACGAAAAAGACGGGCTACGGGCTGATCGCGATGACGTACCTGGCCGGTCTGGACGAGGGTCAGGTGGCGAGCGCCCGCGAGATCGCCGAGCGGTTCGACGTGCCGACGTCGCTGCTGATGAACGTGCTGAAGGAACTCTCGGCCGCGGGGTACGTCGAGTCGGTCCGGGGCGCCCACGGCGGCTACCGCCTGGCGCTGGACCCGGAGGAGATTTCGCTGGCCGATGTGGTCACGGCGGTGGAGGGCCCGATTCGCCTGGCCCAGTGCGTCGCCGGCAAGGACCCCGGCGCCGACAGCGAGCCATGCCGCCTGCTGGAGCAGTGCCCCGTTGCCGACCCGGTCCACCGTGTGCAGCGCCGGCTGAGCGACTTTCTCAAGACGGTGACCTTGGCGGAGATTGCCGCCGGGGCGTCGGCCTCAGCGACCAAGTAAGGAAGGCCTGGGATGTCGGTCAAGACGCCCGTTTATCTCGACAACAACGCCACCACGCCGGTTGACCCGCGCGTGCTCGAGGCGATGATGCCCTACCTGACCGAGCATTTCGGCAACGCCGCCAGCCGGTCGCACGGGTTCGGGTGGAACGCCGAGGCCGCCGTCGAAGGCGCGCGCCAGCAGGTCGCCTCGCTGATCGGAGCCGACGCCAAAGAGATCATCTTCACCAGCGGCGCCACCGAGAGCGACAACCTGGCGATCAAGGGCGCCGTCGAGATGCACCGCGACAAGGGCAATCACGTCATCACCTGTGCCACCGAGCACAAGGCCGTGCTGGACACCTGCAGGTACCTGGCCGAACGGGGCTATGAGGTGACGTTCCTGCCGGTGGACGGGCAGGGACTGGTGACGGCCGAGCAGGTGGACCAGGCCATCACCGACCGGACGGTACTCATCAGCATCATGGCGGCCAACAACGAGGTTGGCACGATTCATCCGGTGGCCGAGATCGGGCGGGTAGCCAAGGCCAGGGGAGTCCTGCTGCACACCGACGCGACGCAGGCCTACGGGAAGATTCCGCTGGACGTCGAGGCGATGGGGATCGACCTGCTGAGCCTTTCGGCCCATAAGATTTACGGCCCCAAGGGCGTGGGGGCGCTTTACGTCCGGCGGCGCGACCCCAGGGTCCGACTGGCGATACAGATGCACGGCGGCGGGCACGAGCGGGGCATGCGCAGCGGCACGCTGAACGTTCCGGGCATCGTGGGCCTGGGCGCGGCCGCCGAGATCTGCGGGCGGGAAATGGCCGCCGAGGCCCGGCGGCAGGCCGGCCTGCGCGACCGCCTGCACCAGGGCATCACCGGCCGGCTTGACCAGGTCAAGCTCAACGGCCACCCGACGGCACGCCTGCCCAACACGCTGAACCTCTCCTTCGCCTACATCGAGGGCGAATCGCTGATGATGAAGATGAAGGACGTGGCGGTCTCTTCGGCCTCGGCCTGCACCAGCGCTTCGCTGGAGCCGAGCTTCGTGCTGCGGGCGATGGGGCTGCCGGACGAGCTGGCCCACGGCTCGATACGCTTTTCGCTGGGGCGGTTCACCACGGCTGAGGAAATCGACTTCGCCGTCGAGCAGGTCGCCGCGGCGGCGACGGAGCTGAGGGAGCTTTCACCGCTTTACGAGCTGGCCCGGGAGCGGGCCGCCGGCGCGTCATGACACCGCCGGCCGACCGAGCGTGAAATGAAAGGTTGAAGACGCCGCCATGCCGTACAGCCAGAAAATGATGGACCACTTCAATAACCCGCGCAACGTCGGGTCGCTGGACAAGGACGACCCGTCGGTGGGCACGGGCGTGGTTGGCTCGCCGGTCTGCGGCGACCTGATGCGGCTTCAGATCAAGGTGGACGAGCGCGGCGTCATCGCCGAGGCGAAGTTCAAGACCTTCGGCTGCGGATCGGCCATCGCCTCCAGCTCGCTGGCTACCGAATGGCTCAGGGGCAAGACCGTCGACGAAGCCGCCGGGCTTGAGAGCCAGACGATCGCCGAGGAGCTTTCGCTGCCGCTGGTGAAGGTCCACTGCTCCGTCCTGGCCGGGGACGCCGTCAGGGAGGCCATCAAGGATTGGCGGACGAAGAACGGCGCCCCGCCCGAGGGCGAGGAGGCCGGCGAGAAAGCGCCGGACCCCTTCGAGCAGTGACGCTCCGGCCGCGGGCGGCGGCAACGGCAGCGCGACATATCATGGCCAAGCACAAGGTCACATTCCTGCCGGCGGGGGTGACCGTCGAGGTCGATCCGTCCGAATTTCCCCTCGGCTCGCACGGGGCGCCGGGCAGCCTGCTGGACGTCGCCCTCGCCAACGCCGTGCACGTCGAGCACGCCTGCGGGGGAGCGGGGGCGTGCGGCACCTGTCACGTGATCGTCCAGGCCGGCGCCGAGAACCTCTCCGAGCCGACCGACGACGAACTCGACCGCGTCGAGCTGGCCCCGGGCAACACGCCTGATTCGCGCCTGGCCTGCACGGCCGTTGTCGGCGGCGACGTGACCGTCCGCATCCCAGAGTGGAACCGCAACGCCGCGCCTGAAGGCCAGTAGCGACGATCGCCCGCCCCGGGCCGGTCGCGGCGAGCCGTCGGGACTTGTCGGCAGGCCTGAGGGGGGGTATTCTCTCTCGAAGCTCGGACCGCACTTGCATCGATGAAAGGACCGGCAAGATGGCACTGAATTCACTGTTCGAACGTCAAGAGGACCTGACACCCGCCACGCTGGAGATGCGTCGGGCCATTGCCTCACTCATGGAGGAGGTCGAGGCCGTCGCGCTCTACCAGCAGCGCATCGACGCCACGAGCGACGAGGAGCTCAGGGCCATCCTCGCCCACAACCGCGACGAGGAGAAAGAGCACGCCGCCATGCTGACCGAGTGGATCCGCCGTGCCGACGAGACCTTCGCCGCGGAGGTGGACACGTACATCAACAGCAGCGGCCCGATCACGGATCTGGAGGGCTGACCGCCGGCGGGTCGTCCCTGGCGGGCGTGGCCTGATGCGGCCGACGGAGTGACCGATGAGCGACCGGCCGACGATTTTCATCACGGCCGCGGACGTCAGCGGCGACGTGCACGCCGCCGGGCTGATTGACCAGCTGCGGCGGCGCCTGCCCGCTGCCAGGTGCGTCGGCATCGGCGGGCAGGCAATGGCACAGGCAGGGTGCGAGCTGCTCGACGAGCCCGTCCGCCGCGCCAGCATGGCCACCGGAGCCTTCGCTCACCTGTGGTACTTCCACAAGCTCATCCGGCGGACGCGCCGCGCCATGGCCGAGGCCCGCCCCGACGTCCACGTGCCCGTGGACTCGCCCGCGCTCAACTGGCACCTGGCCAGGGCCGCCCGGAAGATCGGCACGCCCGTGATGTACTACATCGCCCCGCAGGTGTGGGCCTGGGCGCGCTGGCGGGTGAGGCGCCTGGCGCGGCTCACCGACGCCGTGGCATGCATCCTGCCGTTCGAGGTCGGCTACCTCCGCCCGCGCGGGGTCAACGCCCATTTCGTCGGGCATCCGCTCTTCGACCACCTTCCGCAGGCAGACCCGCCCGACCTCGACCAGGCGGCGGCCGGAGGAAACTGGAGGATCGCACTGCTGCCCGGAAGCAGGGAAGGGGAGATCAGGTCTCACGCCCCGGCCCTGGCGGCGGTGGCGGGGAGGCTGGCGCGGCGCTGGCCCCGGGCGGAGCTGACCTTCACCGCCTTGGGCCCGACTGCCGCCGAGATGATCCGCCAGGCCTGCCCCGGCAACGACCTGCCCGTAGAGGTCGGCAACAGCTCGCAGGTGCTGGCCCGCTCGCACTTCGCCGTCGCCGCCAGCGGGACCGTCACCGTCCAGGCCGCTCACTTCGGCGTGCCGATGGTGATCTTCTACCGCGCGAGGAAGTGGCCCTACCGGCTGCTGGGGCGATGGCTCATGCGCACGCCCTTCTTTTCGCTGGTGAACATCCTAGCCGGCAAGAGGCTGGTGCCGGAGCTGATGCCCTGGTACGGCGACGCCGGCGCGCTGGGCGAGGCGGCCGAGGCGATGCTGGACGACCTGCCGGCCCTGAAGCGGACGCGGGAGGAGCTGCTGGGGCTGGTTGCCCCGCTGCGGGTCGACCCCCCGGCCACGGCCGCGGGCAACGCCGCCGAGCTGGTGATCGCCACGATGAACCAGGCGCGCGGCGCGTAGGATCGCCCGCGGCGCGGTGGAAGCGTTACCTCAGCTTACCGACGCCCCCGGCGGGACTTCGCCGGCGGTGGTCAGGCAGACGACGTTCGCCGCGTCGCCCTCGCCCCACGAGGCCGCCAGCAGCATGCCGTTCGACTCCAGACCGCGCATCTTGCGGGGCTCGAGGTTCGCCACCACGACCACGTTCTTGCCCGCCAGCGACTGCGGGTCGTCAAGGTAGGGCTTGAGACCGGCGATGATCTGCCGCGGCTCGCCGCCCAGGTCGATGTCCATGACGATGAGCTTGTCGGCGTTGGGGTGCTCGCGGACCGCGATGACCCTTGCGACCCGGATGTCGAGCTTGAGGAAATCGTCGAAGCTGATCGTCGGCTTGGCCTCTTGGCTCATCGTTCGCTCCTCGAAAGTCGCCCTTGGGCGCCGGGAAGTCTAAGCCCCCGGGCGGATGTTCTCAAGCTCGACCTGTGACTGCCGCGGCGTGGGGCATATAATCTTCGGGTCCGGTAAGCCTGCGAGGCGGGAGACATGAGCGTTTACCCTTACAAGTTCGATCCGATCTACAAGGAGAAGATTTGGGGCGGGCGTGCCCTGGAGCGTCTCTTCGGGCGGCGGCTGCCGGGCGGCGCGAAGGTGGGCGAGAGCTGGGAGCTGGCGGACCTGCCCGAGGGCGTCTCGGTGGTGGCCAACGGCCCGGACGCCGGCAAGACGCTCACGCAGTTGCTGGCCGAGCGGAGCGGCGAGGTCGTCGGCCGGGCCGCGCCGGTAGCCGGCGGCAGGTTCCCGCTGCTGCTTAAGCTGCTGGACGCCAACGACATCCTCTCGCTCCAGGTGCATCCGGACGAGCGGGCCGTCGAGCGGCTGGGCCCGCCGGCGGCGCTGAAGACCGAATGCTGGTACGTGCTCGAGAGCCGCGACGGGCACATACTCAAGGGCGTCGCCGACGGCGTCGGCGAGGAGGACTTCCGCCGGGCACTCACGCCCGGCGACGACGCCGAGGCCCTGCGGCGGCTGGTGCGGCGCTTCGACGTCAAGGCCGGGGACTTCCATTTCCTCCCCGCCGGAACGGTCCACGCCCTCGGCGCCGGCGTCGTGGTCGCCGAGATCCAGACGCCCTCCGACACGACCTACCGCGTGAGCGACTGGGGCCGGGGCCGCGAGATCCACGTGACGGAGGCCCTGGCCTGCATTCACTTGGCGCCACCGGCCGAGGCTGCGGGCGCCGGCGGCGACGTGCTGGTCCGGACGCCGCATTTCACCGTCCGCAAGCTCTCCCGGCCTGTGGGTCAGGCCCCGCTGGCGGGCGGGGCGTGCTCGGCGTGGATGGTCCTGTCCGGCAGGGGGCGGGTCGAGTGCCCTGCCGCCGCGGCCGAGCTGCGGGCCGGAGACACCGTGCTGATACCCGCCGCGATCGACCGGGGCCACCTCATCGTCGAGGAGGAGATGACCTGCCTGGAGGTCACGCTGCCGGACTAGCCGCGGCCCGGGCGGGCGCAGTTGACATGGCCAAGACCCGCATACAGAAAGTCCTCTCCGAGGCGGGGGTCGCCTCCCGCCGCGAGGCCGAGGAGATGCTCACCCAGGGGCGGGTCACCGTCAACGGCGAGCGGATGACCGACCTGCCGTGCTTCGTCGAGGAGTCCGACGACATCCGCGTGGACGGCCAGCCCGTCCGCAGGCGGCCCCGCGCCAGGACCTACATCCTTCTTAACAAGCCGCGTGGCGTTGTCTGCACCCAGCGCGACGACCCGCGCCACAGCCGCCCGCGGGCGGTCGACCTGGTGGGGCGGGCAGGCGGGGGCGTCCACTGCGTCGGGCGGCTGGACATGGACTCCACCGGGCTGATCGTCCTCACCGACGACGGGGACCTCACCAACCGGCTGACGCACCCAAGATACGGCGTGGCCAAGACCTACGTGGTTCGCGTGGCCGGGCGCATTGGGGCAGAGGACCTGGCGGCCCTTCAGAAGGGGATGCACCTGGACGGGCGGCGGGCGAGGGTCCAGGCCAAGGCCATCCGCCGCGGGCCTAAGGAGAGCCTGCTGGAAATCCGCCTCCACGAGGGGCGAAACCGGCAGATACGCCGGATGCTTGCCCGGCTGGGGCATAAGGTGCTCAGGGTGCATCGGCGGGCGATCGGGCCGATATCCGACCGGGGGGTGAAGATAGGCAAGTTCCGTCGTCTGGCCGCCGCCGAGGTGGACGCGCTCCGCAAGGCGGGGGGCGGGCAGTAGGAACGCCGCGCCGCGGGCGCATCGGGCCCCGCACGGCGGATGGTGGGCTCAAGTTTTCGGCCGGTGTTGACGAACTAATCCCCAGTGGATGAACGCCGCAGTTGGATACCGCGCAGTATCTGTGCTGCGCAATCGCGGCTGGAGCCTTCGGGATGCGCATGTTGCTAATGCTAGGGACATACCTGGCCTGCATCGGGGCGGCCGCCGGCTGTAACGCCAGCGTGAGCCCGGAAGGTGTCCGGCTGCTCCGCGACAGCGACGTGGCCTACCGTCGCGGCGACGACGCCGAGGCCATTGCCTCGGCTACGCGCTTCCTGGAGCTTCACCCGCGCCTGCAGGAGTCGGGCGAGGCATACTACATCCGCGCCCTGGCGAGAAAGCGGACCGGGCGGACGGGCGAGGCGAAGTCCGACCTCCAGGCCGCGCTGGGCCTGGCCAAGCGCCCCGACCTGCTGGTCCGCGTTCATCACGCCTCGGGCGAGCTTGCGTACGCCTCCGGCGACCTGCCGGCCGCCGAGGGGCATTACCGGGAGGTGGTGGAGCTGAACCCCGCGGCCGCGCCCCCGTCGGATCAGGCACTGTACCGCCTGGGCTGCGTGCTCCAGCGCCAGGGGCGCTGGGCGGAGGCGGACTCCTACTTCACGCGGCTGACGCACCTGTTCGACGGCTCGGCCCTGGCCCGGCGGGCGGAGGACCGCATCCGCGCCAAGCAGTGGTCCATCCAGGTCGGCGCCTTCGCCAACACCGCCGCCGCCAGCAGGCTCGAGCGGCAGCTCATCGCCCGGGGGCTGCCCGCGCGGACGGACATCGACACTAGAGATAGAAAGCTGTTGCGGTTCGTCCGCATCGGCTCTTACGCCACGTACAAGGCGGCCGAGGCCAATCTGCAACGGGCTCGGAGTATCAGCTCGGATGCCTTCATCACACCAGCGAGGTGAAACCATGGAACGAAAGCTACTGTTCGGTACGTTACTTCTGGCGGCCACGCTGGCGGTTGTGGGCTGCTGCTGCCCGCCCGAGGAGGAGGCGGAGGAATCGTACTCCTTCCCGCCCGAGATGCTCAAGGACGTCTGGGCCGCCCAGGAGCCGCCCGTGGCTCACATCCTCCGGCGGGATTATCGCATCCGCGAGGGAGACGAGCTGGAAATAATCTACCACGTCCGCCACCAGGAGCAGAACGTGGAATACCGCATCAAGATCGAGGACGTCATCTCGGTGCGCTTCCCGTACAACCCGACGCTCAACCAGTTCGAGAAGGTCCAGTCCGACGGGAAGCTGTACCTGGACCTGATCGGCAACGTTTACGTGTCTGGGCGGACGATCAGCCAGGTCGAGGCCGAGCTGCTGAAGGAGTACGCCAAGTACATCAAGGACCCGAAGATCACGGTGAGCTTCAAAGAGTCGAACGTGAAGATCGCCGAGCTGAAGAAGGCCATCACCACCGCCCCGCGCGGCCAGAGCCGATTGGTGCCGGTAACGCCGGACGGGACGATCTCGGTGCCCTTCGTGGTTAGCATGCGGGCCGCCGGCAAGACGATCGAGGAGGTCCACCGCAACCTCAACGACGCCTATGAGTCGATCGGGCTTGATGAGTTGGAGGTGACGGTCAACGTCCAAACGGTGGCGCCGTTCACGGTGTACGTGCTGGGCGAGGTGCGGGCGCCGGGCGCCCTGCGGACCCGCCAGGAGATCACGCTGCTCCAGGCGCTAGCCCAGGCCGGCAGCCACAGGCCGCCCCGGGCCGAGCTGAGCAAGGTGATGCTCGTCCGGCGGCGGCACCTGTCGATTCCCTCGGCGGCGGTCGTCAACTGCTTCCAGCTTTTGGAGAACCGCAAGCGTGAGGACGACGAGCCCGTCAAGGCGGATATGGCCAAGCACAAGTACGACATCTGGCTGGAAGACGGAGACCTGATCTACGTGCCGACCACGGGTATCGCCAAACGGGCCGACTACATCGACTACGTCTGGCGGCGGAGCATCCGTAACGTCGCCGGCTTTACCAGCGTCTATTCCATAGCCGACGACTGGGACCTCTTGGCGCCTAACCCGTAGCCGTCCCGGTCTGGACAGAACGCAGAGGTGAACAATGGCACCTGCCGATTCAACACGGACGCGGCGTGAACTGGCACGGGTGATTTTCTCCCGGCTGGTGGGAATGATCGTGATCTTGGTCGTCGTGCTGGCGAGCGCGCTGGCGACGAGCTACTTTGCGCCCTGGCGGTATCGCTCGAGGGTGATGATGCTCGCCAGGGCGGGGGCTGGCCAGGCCACCCTGGAGGGGCGGGCGACGCTGAGGGAGCGCCTGAGCCTCTTCGTCGTCACCCAGCGCGAGCTGGTCCGCAGCGACCCGGTGCTGGCGGCGGCCCTGATGAAGTTCCACGACGAGAGCCCGAGCGGACCCAGGGGCGCAGACGGCGTCCAGTCGTACAGCCCCAAGCAGGTGGAGGACTACATCTCCGCCAACGTCGGCAAGCTCGCCGTCGCCCGGCGCGGAGTGAGAGTCCAGACACCCGGCGGCACGGCGGCGGCCTTCTCCCAGACCTACACCATCACCGTCGAGTGGCCTGAGGACAGGAGCCTTGCCCAGTGGCCCACGGGCACGACCCGCTCCGAGGCCGCCAACGGGGCGCAGAAGTTCGCCCGATGCCTGGTGGAGGCATACCAGCGCTACCGCCGCGAGCTGGAGATCGAGCAGACAAGGCAGAACGCCCGGTTCCTCAAGGGCCCGGCCGCCGTGGTCGCCAAGGAGGAGCTGGACGAGGCGGCCGTGGAGCTGGAAGCCTACATCGCCAGCGACCTTAAGGGCGACCTGCTGCTCGTCGAAAGCATGCTCTCGGGCATCAGCGAGATGGGCTTCGCCAGCCTGCGGACGACCTTCCAGGCCAAGATCAACAGCGCCGACGCCCGCCTCGAGGAGCTGAGGATCCTGGTGAGGGAGGTTGCGGCCGAGCTGGCCAAGGACCAGAAGAAGGACGGGAAGGGCGTCCAGGTCTTCATCCCGGCCGATATCCTCAAGGCGAACCCCTCGATGATAAAGCTCACCGACGCGATCGCCCAGCTGCGGATGGAGCTGAACAAACTGAACCCGCGCTTCACCGAGGACTACAAGACCCTCAAGCAGACTCAGGAGGAGCTGGACCTGAACCTGGCGGACCTGTACACGGCCCTGGACCGTCAGAAGCAGCAGTTGGACCTGGAGATCGCGACCCTGGGCGCCCACCGGGAGAAGCTTCGTGACCTTGTCAAGGAGGACGAGGCGCGGATCTCGGTGCTGGCGTCGAAGGCCTCGAAGTACAAGCGGCTGAAGCAGACCTTCGACAACCTTCAGGGGATCTACAACACGCGTCGCGAGGAGGCCGCCGCTGCCGCCAAGGCCGCCGCCCAGGCGCTGGAGCCGCTGGAGGTGATGCAGGTGGGCACGCCCTCGCTGCCGGCGTCGTCCAGCCCGCACCGCCCGATAATCTGGCTCAACGTGGTGATAGGCCTGCTGGCCGGGATCGTCCTGGCGCTGACGTACGCCTTCCTGGCCGACCACTTCGACCACTCCGTCAAGGGCATCGGCGACGTGGAGACCCACGTCGGCGTGCCCGTATTGGCCTCGATACCAAGGATCCGGCGCCGGATCATCCGCGCCAGTTGAGGTGAACCATGGGCGAAACAGAAGCTGAAATTCAAGCCGAACCGCGACCCCAGCGACAGAGCGCCTCGGCGAGCCTGGCCGGAGGCAGGCCCGAGGAAATCTTCCGAAGCCTGTGGGCGTCGGTCTTCTACGCCGCCCCCGAGGCGCCGCGCTCGGTGCTGGTCTGCTCGGCCAATCGCCAGGAAGGCGCCACCACCGTCGCCTGCGCGCTGGCGCTGGCCGGAGCCGGCAGCGTCGCCGCCCCCGGCGGCGAGTCGGGGCCGGACCGGGTCGTGCTGGTGGACCTCAACCTGCACAACCCCGCCGTCCACAAGCAGCTCAATCTCAGTGACGGCGGCGGCGTCTCCGACGTGCTGGTCGGCGAGAAGCCGCTGGCCGACGTCCTGAGGCACGTCGGGCCCGGCAAGCTCGACGTGCTGACCGTGGGCACGCGCCGCGACAGGCTGCTGGAGGTCCTCCGCCAGGACCGCGTCCGCGACTTCCTGGCCGACCTCGAGCGCCACTACGGGCACGTCATCATCGACACGGCCCCGGCCAACATGTATCCCGACGCGCAGGTGCTCGCCGGCGTGGTGCGCTCCGCCGTGCTTGTGGCCCAGTCGCAGCAGACGGCCCGCGAGTCGCTCCAGGTGGCAAGGAAGTGCATAGAGGCCGGCGGTGGAAAGGTCCTCGGCGTGGTGCTGAACATGCGGACATTCCCCATTCCCAGGTTCGTTTACCGTCGGGTCTGAGCGCCCCACACTGCTCGAGTGCCGCATGATTAGTCTGACCAGGCAAAAGCCGATCAGCATGACAGTGGTGATCGCCCTGGCGCTGGTGCTGGGCGCCGCCGTGCTGGGGCTGGCCGACTCCCGCATGATGCCTTGGTCGCTCGTCATGCTGGCCGGGATCGCCCTGATGGTCGCCTGCGCCGCCGCCGGCAGGGTCTCGTTCTGGGTCTGGCTGTGGGTGCTGAGCTACGGCCTGCTGGACCGGTGGTTCTGGGTGCTGGAGATCCAGGGGTTCTTCAACCTGAGCGTACCCCGGATCATGTTCATGGCGATGACGGGGATGTTCTTCGTTTACTTCCTCATCCGCCACCAGCCGCTGCGCTTCGACGGGTCGATCATGTGGATCATGCTGGCACTGCTGGTGTACGTCGCCGCCAGCGCCACGGCCACGGGCTGGACGAGCCCCGCCGACCCGATGGTGCGTTCGGCCCCGTACTTCCGCTACTTCGTGGGGCTGGTCTTCCCCTTCACCGTATTCTTCCTGATGTACAACTGCGCCCGTGAGGGGCGGCAGATACGCTGGGCCCTGGTGGCCGTCACCGTCTATGGGTTCTACTCCCTGTTCATAGGCTACTGCCAGGGGCTGACGCTGCTGGGGACCTGGGACCTGGAGCATCTGATCTGGCCCGACTACATCAAGAGGCTCGACCTCCCGGGGATGATCCACCCGGACCGTGCGCGCGGGGCTTTTCCGGCGGCCGGGCCCCAGGCCATCTTCCTGGTATTCCTTTTCTACACCGACTTGTACCTGATCAGGCACCTCCGCGGGCCTTACCGCATCCTCCTGGCGGCCCAGGCCGTGTTCGTCCTGCCGGCGCTGGTCTTTACCGGAATACGCGCCGGGTACGTGGCGTTCGCCCTCGGCGGCATCATCTGGTGCGTCTGGGGCCTGGGCGGATGGCGGGGCTGGAGCAAGCTGAGCATCGCCACCCTGGCGGTCGCCCTGGGCGTGCTGATGCAATGGGGCGCCATCACCAGCCCGGAGCGGCTCCGCGGCGGGGTCGCCCAGCCCGCGCCCCTCATGGCACGGGCGCTGCTCCTGAAGCAGACGGTGGGGATCGTGGGCGCCCGGCCGGTCTTCGGGGCGGGCTTCGGGCATTTCGTTGACGCCCAGCGCTCGCTCGAACAGGACCCCGGCGGGCTGGCGCTCTATGCACCCGACGTGCTTGTGGAGCACAACATCTTCCTGAACATGGCGGCCGAGACCGGGCTGGTCGGCCTGGGGCTGTACGTGGCCCTCTTCGTGGCCCTGTTCCGCCGCTCGGTCAGGGTCTGGAAGCGGGTTCCCCCAACCGCGGAGGGGTTCTTCACACGCGGCTTCATCGCGCTGTTCTGGGTAATGCTGGCCAATTACCTCGCCTCGGGCATGTTCCGTGACGTGCTCTGGGACCCCTTCGCCAATGCCCTGTTGTGGTCGCTGGCGGGCATGACGCTGGGCCTGGGGCGGGTGGCGGCGCCCGCGCCGGCCGATGCCTCCACGGCCTCCCCTCAGACCCTGTCGGCGTAGGGAGATCATGGTGTGGGCGTGGCTTGCAAAGGTCGAGTCCATGGGGCGGTCGTTCTCGGCCTACGCCCCGGTGGTGCTCGCCAGCAAGCTGCTGACCTACGCCCGCGTAATCCTGCTGACCTGGGTTATCGGGACTGACCAGTTCGGCGTCTGGGGGCTGGGGGTGATGGTCTTCGGGATCGGCTCGACCATCCTCACGCTTGGCAGCGGCCAGAGCGTCGCCCGGTACGTGAGCTACTACCATGCCCGGGGGCAACTGCGGCGGTTCTTCCGCCGGGCGGCCGTGGGTATCTGCCTGGTGGGGGCGATCGCAACCGCCGGCGGACTCCTGGCCAGCGGGTCCATCGCCGGCCTGCTGTCCGCCTCCCGCGAGGCGGCCGTGAGGCTCTCATACTCCCAGCGGCTGGAGATCGTCGTCCTCGGGCTGATCAACGGACTGCTGATGGCGCTGTACCTGAACCTGCACTCCTGCATCCGCGCCATGCGGACCTTTCACCTGCTGGCGGTGGTCGAGGTGGGATACACAGTGAGCTTCACCGCGGCCGCGCTTCTGGCGGGGTGGGCCTGGCCGACCGGCGTGACGGTCCTCTGGGCCCACGCCGCCTCGCTGGCGCTGATGCTCCTGGCCGGGGGCTACGCCGCCCACCGGGCGCTGGGCCAGCTCTCGGCGTCGGGGGCGGCCGAAGAGGAGCCAGGGGCAGTCGGCGAGGAAGGCGACGTCGTGCCACAGGACGGGCACGTCAGCGCCGCCGAGCTGGCCGAGGTCGAGAAGGGCGGGCCGATCCTCGGGCGCCTGCTGAGGTTCGGGTTCGTCGCCATGCTCGCCACCCTCGCCTGGCAGTTCGGCAACCACGTGAGCTTCTTCCTCACCAACCGCTACTGCGGAACAAGCCAGGCGGGAATCTACGCCGCCATAAGGCAGTTCTGCCAGCCGGCGTGGATCCTCTCGGGCATGGTCTGGGGCGTGGTCTTCAGCCACCTGGCCAGCCACTGGGAATCGAACAAGCGCCAGGCGGCGGTCGAGATGGTCAACATCACATACAAGGCCGTGGTCGTGGTGCTGATGACCGTGACGGTGTTGGTGCTGGCGACGGGGCGGTGGTGGCGCCTGCTGCTCCAGAAGGACTACCAGGCGCAGATCGGGATGCTGGGCGGGCTGCTGATGTTCTACCAGTGCTCGGCGAACCTTGGCTTGGCGAGCATCGCCGCGAAGCTGCGCGAGAGGCCTGTGGTGATCGTGGCGTTCGTGGCCACCGGCGTGGCGGTCAACGTGGTCCTCGGGTGGATGTGGATACCCACCGGCGGGGTTCAGGCGGCGGCGCAGGCGGCGGGGATCGGCATGCTGGTGGCTGTCGCGCTGGGCGGGGTGTACCTGGTGGCCAGCGGCTTCCGCGCCCACCCCGCGGCACACGTCCTGGCGCTGTCGCCGGCGTTGCTGCTGGCGCCGACGTCGGTCGTGATCGCCGCCTGGGCGGGCATGCTGGCGGTGGTCGCGCTGACGCCACTGGTGTTCACCGCGCGTGAGAAGCAGATGCTGGTCAGGTACGTCCGCTCCCTTGGAATGCGACGGGGGTGGTCCCGGCCATGAGCCTGACAGTCACGGTCGTCGTCTGCACGCATGACCGCCCCGGTCACCTCGGCCGGGCGGTCGAGGCCGTGCTCGCCCAGACGCGCCTGCCCGCCGAGTTGATCGTGGTCAAGGACTCCCCGGGCCCGCCCGCCGGCGAGCTGGCGGCCCTGGCGTCGGGGGCGGGGGTGGCATACCAGGCCGTCAACATGCCCAGGCCCTCACTGCCCGCCTCGCGGAATCGTGGCATGGAGCTGGCCGGCGGGGGCGTGGTGATGCTCCTGGACGACGACATGCTGATGCCGCCGGAGTTCCTCGCCGAGCTGCTGGCGCTGTACGAGGCCGACGGCGAAGGGTGCGTGGCGGGCATCGGCGTGACGCTCGCCCTCACGAGCGCCCCCGGCATGGGCCAGCGCATCTGGGACGCCGTCTCCGCCGCCCTCGGCCGCGGGCGATGGGTCCCGCGGCGCTGGGCCGCCAGGTCCGTCGCCTTGCCGTGGCCGCTGCGAGGCAAGCTCCTGCCTGCCCGCCGTCTCGCCGGGGGCACTATCTCCCTGCGCCGCCGCGTGGCCAAGGCCGAGCGGTTCGAGCAGGCCTTCCCGGGATATGCCCTCAGCGAGGACCGGGAGTTCTGCTACCGCGTGGGCGCCCGCCACGGGCTGTTCTTCTGCCCCTCGCTGCGGCTGACCCAC
The DNA here is from genome assembly GCA_965602635.1 of uncultured Planctomycetales bacterium. Taxonomy (GTDB): domain Bacteria; phylum Planctomycetota; class Phycisphaerae; order SM23-33; family SM23-33; genus CBFCZU01. The sequence continues at coordinate 17,189 of CBFCZU010000030.1, forward strand.
GACGTGGCTCCCGCCGGGCGGCCCGACATGAAGGCCCTGGGCAGGATGTACGTCGCCCACTCGTTCCACATCGCCGCCCGGAGCATGGGCGGCGGGGCCGGGACGTACCTGGTCATGGGCTGCGAGCTGGCGGGCATGTTCGCCCTGCACGCCGGCTACCTGCTGCCCGGCGACACCCGTGCTCACTGGGGCTTCCTGGCCGGGATGTCCGCCGGGCTGATGGGGCTGCTCGCCAGGAGCGTGCGGAGGTCACTGTGCGGGTCCTGATGGTGCTATCGTCCCTGGAGGCCGGCGGCGCCGAGGTGACGGCGCTGGAGCTGCTCGGCGGCTTGCCCGGCGGCTGGCACGTGGTCGTCGCCGCCGTGAAGGGCGGTCAGGCCCTGCGCGAGCGGTTCGCCTCGGCGGCCTCGGCGCTGTACGAGCGCGTCGGGCGGTTCAGGTTCGACCCGCTGGGGCTGTGGCGGATGGCCCGGATCGTGCGACGCGAGGAGATCGACGCGGTGATCGTGGTGGACGCGGCCAGGGATGCCATGTTCTACGGCCTGCTGGGCTCGGGCCTGTCGTGCCGTCCGGTGATGCGGGTCTGCTGGTGCAAGTCGGTGCCGGGCGGGCAGTCAAAGCCCTTCGTCGGCCACCTCCGCCGCTACGAGAAGCTGGGCCTGGTGGACGCCGTCGTCTGCACGAGCCGGCTTCAGCGCCGCGAACTGGCCGCCTGCGGGCTGCCGCGCCGGAAGATGCCCCTGATCCGCAACGGCGTGGACCTCGAGCGGATCGCCGGCGCCGCCCCGACGGGCCTGGCCCTGCCCGAAGGGAAGAAGCTCATCCTCCAGGTGGCCAACGTCATGCCGGACAAGGACCATGCCACGCTGCTGGCGGCGGCGGGCATGCTGGCGCGGCGGCGGGACGACTTCCGCCTCCTGCTGGCGGGGCGGGGGACCGACTCGCCCCGGATGGCACGCGCCGCCGCTGACGCCGGCGCCGAGGGGGTCGTCTGCCTTCTCGGGCGCCGCGACGACGTGCCCGGACTGCTGGCCGCCGCCGACGTCTTCGTCCTGTCCACCAGCAGCGAGGTCTTCAGCGTGGCCACGCTGGAGGCGATGGCCGCCGGCCTGCCGGTGGTGGTGAGCGACATACCGGCCTTTGACGAGATGCTCGAAGGCGGGCGCGAGGCCCTGAAGGTCGCCCCCGGCGACGCCGCCGCCCTGGCCGGGGCCATCGAAAGGCTGCTCGACGACGGCGGCCTGGCAAAGTCGCTCGCGGCGGCGGGGCAGAGGCGGGCGAGGCTCTTCAGCCGCGACCGCATGGCAGGGAGCTTCGGCCGGCTCCTGGCCGCACTGCAGCGCAAGCGACGCGGAGGGCACTGAGGTGCGAATCCTCCAGATCGACAAGTTCCTCGACAGCGACCTGCCCGAAGCCGGCGGGGTGGGCAGGCACCTGGCCGTCCTCACCGACGGCCTGCAACGGGCGGGCCACCAGGTGCTGCGCTTCGGCTGCGTCGTCGGCAGGCCGCCCGGCGAGATGCCCGAGTTCGTGGACTACACGGCCCTGCCGGGGCTCGCCGCCAGGGTCCGCGGGGCGGTCCGGATAGTCCACAACTCCTCGGCCGCGCGAAAGCTGGAGCGCTTCCTGTCGGCCAATCCCGCCGACGTGGCCCACGTGCACAACCTCTACCACCACCTCACCCCCTCGGTGCTGGGGGTGCTCCGGCGGCGGGGGGTCCCAGCCGTGATGACGGTGCACGACTACCGCCTGATGTGCCCGGTGAAGCACTTCTTCCGCCTGGGCGAGGTATGCACCAGGTGCCTGCCGCACCGCTACTGGCACTGCGTGCTGGACAACTGCGCCGGCTCGCCCTGGGCGGGGGCGGCAGTGGCGGCCGAGACGTGCATCCAGCGGTTCTTCCGCCGATACGTCCAGAACGTCCAGCGGGTGCTTTGCCCGTCGCGTTTCGTGTACCGCGCGCTCCGCAGGGACGGCTTCCCGGCCGGCAAGCTCGCCGTCCTGGCGAACCCGGTTGTCTTTTCCGGCCCGCCGGCGGAGGGTCCCGGAGCGGACGGCCGCGTGCTCTACCTCGGGCGGATCAGCCCCGAAAAGGGGCCGGAGATGATGCTCCACCTGGCCGGCCTGATGCGAGAGGTTCAGGTGACCATCCTCGGCGACGGGCCGATGATGGACGATCTCCGCGCCGAGGCCCGGCGCCGCCGGCTGGACAACGTCTCGCTGCCCGGGCACGTCGCACACGAGCAGGTGGGGCGGTACCTGGCCGAGGCTGGGGCCGTCGTCGTGCCAAGCCGGTGCTTCGAGGTCAGCCCGCTGGCGGTGCTCGAGGGCATGCTGGCGGGTCGGGTGGTGGTCGCGCCGGCCCACGGCCCGGCGGGGGAGTGGATTCAAGACGGCAAGAACGGCAGGCTATTCCGCCCGGGCGATGCCGGCGACATGGCCCGCGTGGTCGCCGAGGTCCTCGCGAACGCTCCAGCCCGCGCGGAGATGGGCCGGGCGGCCGCTCGCCGGGTTCGCCAGAGGCACGAGTGCGAGGCGATTGTCGCCAGATTGGTCGAGCACTACCGGGAGGCGATACGCCAATGCGAATCGCCATGATCGGCAGCCGCGGCATCCCCGCCGCCACCGGCGGCGTGGAGCACGTGGTCGAGGAGCTGTCGACCGAGCTGACCGCCCTCGGGCACGAGGTGCTGGTTTACGCCCGGGCGGGGTATCTCCGGCGGGGCGCCGGCGGGCGGCGTGTCTCGGCGCGGGTCATCGCCACGCCCGGGCTGGGCGGCAAGCACACCGAGGCCATCACGCACACCGCCACGGCCATGTGGGACGTTCTCCGTCGGAAGGTGGACGTGGTTCACATACACGCGGCCGGGCCCGCGCTGCTCAGCCCGGTGGCGGCGGCGGCGAGGCTGCCCGTGGCCCTGACCGTCCACGCCCCGGACTGGCAGCGGCGGCGGTGGTCGGCGGCCGCGCGGGCGGCGCTGCGGGCAGGGCTCGCCCTGGGCATGCGCTTCGCCGCCGCCGTCAGCGCAGTTTCGCTCAGCCTGCGGAATTCTCTGGCCGATACCTACCATAGAGAGGTCGTCTGGATACCCAACGGCGTTCGTCCGGCCCAGTCGGCGGGGCCTTCGGCGGTGGCAGCCTGGGGCCTGAAAGGCGAGGCATACGCCCTTCACGTCGGCAGGATCGTGCCGGAAAAGCGGCTCGATCTGCTGCTGGCCGCTTGGCGCGAAATCCGGCCGGGGATGCCGCTGGTGGTCGTCGGCGACTCCGAGCAGGACCGCCGCTACGCCGCCCGCTGCCGCGAGCTGGCGGACGAGTCGGTCCGGTTCCTGGGGCCCGTTTACGGTGAGCCCCTGGCCGGGCTCTACAGCAACGCCGCCGTGGTCGTTCAGCCCAGTGAGCTGGAGGGCATGTCGCTAGTGCTGCTGGAGGCCGCCAGCCATGCCCGGTGCATCGTGGCCCGGGACATTCCGGCCAATCGCGAGGCACTGGGCGAGGCGATGGCCGCCTTCGCCGGCGACGACGCTGGAAACCTGGGCGGCGCTATAATGAAATGTGTGCAGGACCGAGAATACCGTCAACGGCTTGGCCGGACCGCCCGGAGGCGCGTGATCGAGAAGTTCGCGTGGCCCGAGGTGGCGAGGCAATACGAGAGGATGTATCTGTGCGCGCTCAAGATGCAGGTGCCGGCGCCGCGGCCATGAGCCCCGCCGAACTGGAATGGGTGCTGGGGCAGGTGGAGCGCCAGGGCCGCGGGACGCTGCTGGGATCGGCCCGGTGGGGATACCGCCTGGCCAAGCGAGCCATGGACATCGTCCTGGGAACGCTGCTGCTGGCGCTGACCCTGCCGGTGAGCCTGCTGGCCGCGGTGGCGATAAAGCTCACCTCGCGCGGGGGCGTCTTCTTCAAGCAGCACCGCGTCGGGCTCAACGGGCAGGTCTTCACCATGTACAAGTTCCGCTCCATGAGGGCGGGCGCCGAGGAGACCCGCCTGGACCTGTCACACCGCAATGAGATGACCGGCCCGGTGTTCAAGATCCGCAAGGACCCCCGCGTGACGCGGGTGGGGCGGTTCCTCCGCCGCTCCAGCATCGACGAGCTGCCGCAGTTGATCAACGTCCTGAAGGGCGAGATGTCGCTGGTCGGCCCCAGGCCGCTGTGGGTCGACGAGGCCCGCCGCGCCAACGGCGCCGCCCGCCTCAGAACCACCGTCAAGCCCGGGCTCACCTGCCTGTGGCAGATCTCCGGAAGAAGCGAGCTGTCCTACGACCAGTGGGTCCACCTCGACCTCTACTACATCAGCCGGCGGTCGGCGTTCCTCGACCTGATGATCCTGGTTCAGACCGTCCCGGTCGTCCTCTCCGCCCGTGGGGCATATTGATCGCCCCGCCCCAGGCCGGAATTGCCCACCCGGGGGTTGCTACTTTACTGCCCCTCTCTGTGTGCCGATAAGAGCCACGGGCCGGGAGCCGGCCATCACTCGGAGAGGAAATGAACGGTCTGACCCCATTTGCGGCTGGTGTTCGGGCGTGCCGTGTGGGCAGGTACGCCGAGGCGATCGAGATACTCTCGGACCTGACCGGCCGGAAGGACCTGCCAGGGCGGCTGGCGCGATACTACACCGGAATATCCCACCGCGCGATGGGCATCGAGCACATGCGCGAGGGGCGCTTCGCCGCAGCCGGGCAGGACTTCCGCCAGGCCGCCGTCATGATCGGCAAGCGCGCCGACCTGGCGGAGTACCTGCTGGTCGTGTACGCCAGGACGGGCGAGCACGAGCGATGCGTTGGCGAGGCGGAGGTGCTGGCGCAGGCCCGCGCCGACGACCCGACGACGCGAGTTCGCCTGGCCCAGGCGCAGTGGCGCAGCGGGCGAAGGCCGCTGGCGATCATGACGCTCACCGCCGCGCTCCGCGAGCTGGGCGACCACGCCCAGTTGCACCTTAACCTGGGGCTGCTGTACGCCGCCGACGAGGGCTACGAGCTTGCCCGGAATCACCTCGAGCGGGCCGTCGAGTGCGACTGCACCTCGGCGAAGGGGTATTACTACCTGGGCCTGTGCGAGGCCGCCGAGGGGCGGTTCGATGAGGCGCTCAAGGCCCATCAGCGGGCATGCTGCCTGGCGCCGCGCGACCTGATGTATGCCTATCAGCTCAGCGTCGCCGCGGCGGCGGCCGCCGAGACGGGCAGCGAGGTGACCGTCACGTTCCCCGAGCACGCGCCCCAGCAGAGCAGCTCCCAGATACGCCAACTCGCAGAGTACGTCGCCGCCGAGCCGGACTTCGTCAAGGCCTCACTGGCGCTGCCGCCGTGCGAGGAGGAGGAGGAGTTCTTCGGCGTGTTGGCGTCGGTGCTGCGGACGGCCGTGGCCTGCCACGGCGACTACGCCGACCTGCACCACCTGGCCGGCAGGGCGCTGGCCCGGCTGGGGGAGTACTACCCCGCCCGCGCCCACGCCCGCCGGGCGGTCGAGATCAACCCGCGCTACGCCGAAGCCCTGCTGCACCTGGCCGAGCTGGAGGCCCAGGCCGGCGACGAGGACGCCGCCGTGCGCCACCTGGACCGGGCGGTGGACTGCGGCGCCGACTGGCCCGACGTCCACGCTCGACTGGGCGACCTGGCCCGACAGGCCGGCGACCCCGACGGCGCCAGAAGCCACTACCGCCGGGCGCTCGAGCTCAACAGTAACTACGACCACGCCGCAAGTCGGCTGGCGTCGCTGGCTGCCTGAGAAGGAGGGTTCCGTCACGTGAGTTACCTGCTGGAGGTACTGGGCAGGGGGCTGGCCGGAAGGGTCGCCGAGACGCTGGAGCGGCATTTCCGCAGGGCCCGCGGCAAGCCGATCGCCGAGCTCAAGGAGCTGGCCGAGCAGAGGCCCGACTGGCCCGACGTGCAGTGCGACCTGGGCATGGCCTACCTGCGGGGGATGCAGTTCGCCGACGCCGCACGCCACCTCGACCAGGCGTGCAGGCACAAGCCCGACTACATCGAGGCCCGCCTGGCCCTGGCCGCCGCCTGCGACGAATTGGGCCAGACCGACCGCGCCCTCGATAACCTCCGCATCGCCAACCAGACTCACGCCGGCTCGCCGCCGGTGCTGTTCTGCATCGGCTACTGCCTGGAGAAGCTCTCCCGCGCCGAGGAGGCGGCCGAGTATTACCGAGACGCCATCGCCGCCGCTGGAGACTACCTGGCCCCGCGCGAACGCCTCGCCGCCATTGCCCTGCTCCGCGACGACCTCGACGAGGCCATCGCCCAGCACGAGCACATCCGGCAAACCGGCGGCGACGACCCGCAGGTCGTTGCCACCCTCGGGCACCTGTACTTCCGCGCCCGCAGATACAACGACGCCATCGCCGCCTTCGAGACCGTGATCGCCCTCGAGCCCGATAACTGGGCGCTCGCCGACGACGAGGTCGAGGTGCTCGTCCAGGCCGGGCAGACGCGCGACGCGATGGAGCGGCTGTACCAGTTGATCGAGAAGCAGGGCTCGTTCGCCGACCTGCACGTCCGACTGGCGGAGCTGCTCAGCAAGGCCGGGCAGGACGACGAGGCGACGCAGCATTTCCTCGCCGCCCTGAACGCCGATCCGGGCTACATGGAGGCCAGGATCAGCCTCGGCACCCATCACCTGGCCAACGGGCGCTGGGAGGAGGCGGCGGAGGTCTTCCACCAGGCCGCCGAGCTCAACGACGAGCTGCTGACGGCCTACGTGGGCCGGGGCGTCGCACAGGCGGCCTCGGGCGACTGGGCCGGGGCGGTCAACACCTACCATCTCGCCGGCGCCATCGAGCCCAACTCCACCGTGCTGCTCTCGGAGGTGGCGAAGCTTCAGCTCAAGGCCGCCGTCGCCGCGGAGTTCGAGGCCGGCTTCGAGGTCCACGAGGGCGCGCCGCTGGCCGAGGCCGACCTCGACCACGACGACCTGCTCCAGGTGCAGGTCGATCGCCACGCCGAGGAGGTCGCCAGGCACGGCGAGCATGCCGACGCCCGCTACCGCTACGGCATCCTGCTCCGCGCCGAGGGGCGGCTCGGCGAGGCGATGGAGCAGTTCGAAGAGGCGGTCCGAATCAACCCCGCCTACGTCGCCGCCATCATCCGCCTGGGCCTCACCCAGCAGGAGCTGGGCCGGATGGACCAGGCCATCGAGACTTTCCGGAAGGCCCTCGAGCTGAAGGGCGAGTACGTGGACCTTCACTACCGGCTGGCGCTTCTCTATACCGACCGGCATCGGTTCGCCGAGGCGGTGGCGGAGATGGAGAAGGCCGCCGACCTCGCCCCGGGCAGCGAGCAGATCCGCGCCGCCCTTGCATTGTCCCTTCAAAATATGGGCATGACTGACCGCGTCGCCGCCACCTGGCGGGCGCTGTCGCGGATGCACCGCGAGGCGCGCCAGAAATCGTCCTGACGCCGCCGCCCGCCCGCTCGTCAGCTCAGCAGCTTCGCGAGCCGGTCCAGCCCCCTGTCTATCTCTTCGACCCCGGTGGCGAACGACAGGCGGACGCACCGGTCCTCGCCGAACGCCACGCCCGGCACGAGGGCGACGTTCGCCGTCTCCAGGCAGGCGTTGGCGAAGTCGAGCGACCCGCCGACCTTCGCCCCGCCGAGGGTCCTGCCGTAGTGGGCCGAGACGTCCGGGAAGCAGTAGAACGCACCCGACGGCTCGACGCACTCGACGCCGTCGATGGCGCTTAGCCGCCGGTGCATGTGCCGCCCGCGGCGCTCGAACTCCTGCCGCATCGCCTCGACGGCCTCGGGCGCGGCGGGGTCGGTGTAGGCCGCCAGAGCCCCGGCCTGGGCGAAGCTCACCGGGTTGGTCGTCTGCTGCGACATCAGCGTCGCCATTGCCTTGATGACCTCCGCGGGCCCGGCCACCCAGCCCAGCCGCCAGCCGGTCATCGCGAAGGTCTTCGACAGCCCGTTGAAGGTCAGCGTCCGCTCCGCCAGCCGGCCGTCCAGCGCCGCGAAACTGACGAACTTCGTGCCGCCGTAGACGAGCTTCTCGTAAATCTCGTCTGAGAATACAGTTAGCTCGCTCTCCAGCACCGCCTCGGCGATCGCCGCCAGCTCGTCGGGCGTGTACGTCACCCCCGTCGGGTTGGACGGGCTGTTGATGACAATGGCCTTGGCCCCGGCCGAGTTGCGGCGGACGTCGTCGGGCGTGATCTTGAAGCCCTTCTCCGGCCCGGTGGGCAGCAGCACGCACTCGCCCCCGGCCAGCTTGACCTGCTCGGTGTAGCTCACCCAGTACGGCACCGGTATCAGCACCCTGTCGCCCGGGTTGATGAGCACCTGGAAGGCGTTGTACAGGGCGCCCTTGCCGCCGAAGGTCACCAGGACCTGCTCGGGCGAGTACTCCAGGCCGTTTTCGGCGCGGAGCTTGGCGACGATGGCGGCCTTGAGTGCGGCCGCGGCCTTGGGGGCGTACTTGGTGTCGCCGGCGTCGAGGGCGGCCTTGGCTGCCGACTTGATGTAACCGGGCGTGTCGAAGTCCGGCTCGCCCACGCCGAAGTTGACCACGTCGATGCCCTCGCCGGCCATCTGCTTGGCCTTGGCGCTGACCGCTATCGTGGCGCTGGGGGCGACGCTCTTGATCCGCTCTGACAGTTCCATGATTCAGCGTACTCCTTCCTGCCTACCTGCCTGGTGTGCGGGAGGCCGTAGGTTACCCATCGCCGCCGATTTGTCAACCGCCGCCGCACGCACACCGGCGGAACCGCCCGGATCGGGACGGAATCCCGATGGATCGGGACGGAACGAAACGGAACGAAACGGAAAGTTTCGGAAAGTTCCGGAACGAAACGGAACGTTTGGCGACCGCCCTGAAATCCGTAAGTCCTTGGGCAACAAGGGCTCGCGAAAAACGCGAGCCCAATTGACAATTGACAATTGGCAATTGACCATTCGTTCCCGCACTCCGCACTCCGCACTCAGCACTCCCAGCTCGGCACCGAGCACCAGACACCAGGCAATGGGAAGTCCGTTCGGAACCAGACGGAACGAAACGGAACGAAACGGAAAACTCCGGAACGAAACGGAACGAAACGGAAAGTTTCGGAA
>CBFCZU010000031.1:0-25562 GCA_965602635.1 uncultured Planctomycetales bacterium
GGGGGTTGGGGGGGGGGCGGTGGGGGGGGGGGGGGGGCCGGGGGGTGTCCCCACCCCCCCGGGCCGGGGGGGGGCCCCGGCCCCCCGCGGCCGAGCGTTGAACAGGCAACTCAGGAGCAGCGAAATGGCCAAGGCAGAGAGGCTCTCCCGCTCGATCAAGTCCGACCCGAAGGTCCCGACATTCGGCGTCTTCGCCCCGTGCGATCCGCGGATCGACCGGCCTGCGCGTCAGCGTGCGGCCAACATAGCCGAGCTGGTCGCCGGCGTGGTCGCCCGGTCGGTCAAGTGCCCCGACGGCACGCCGGCGCGGGTGGTCTTCTCGCCCGTGCTGGTGGACGGCGAGAAGCAGGCCGACGTCGTGGCCAACCAGTTCGCCGCCGCGGGCGTGGACGCGTTGATCTGCGCCCCGGACACCTGGGCCTTCCCGCAGTTGACGACCATCTCGCTACTGAGCCGGATGGGGCGGGGCATGCCGCTGAACATCACCTGCGGCAACAGCGCCCCGCGCCCGGGCGTGGTGTACGCCCACGCGCTCAACGGCGCCCTGGCCCAGAGCGGGATCCTCGCCCACCTGAACGTGGGCTCCTGGCCGGACACCGGCAGCCGCCCGAAGATGTCCGAATCCACGGCCGCGGCGCTGACCGACTGGTGTTACGCGGCCATGACCCGCACCGCCCTCCGCGGCCGGCGGGTGGTCATCTTCGGGCACGACTCGATGGGCATGGAGACGGCCCTGGCGCACGTGATCCCGACGCGCGAGGTCTTCGGGCTCGAGATCACGCGGCTGGACATGAAGCTGCTGGCGGACATGCTCGCCAAGGGCGCCTACGACGCCGCCGAGCTGGCGCGGCTGCGGGGCTGGATCGACCGCCACGTCGGCGGCCGCCTGGAGCTGCGCGACCAGGCCGACGGCGAGCGCTTCGACAAGTCGCTGGCGATGTACCTGATCGTCCGCGACCTGATGGCGGACCTCAACGCCGTCGGCGGCGGGTTCATGGGCCAGCTCGAGTGGGGCTCGGACCTGCGGGGCAGCCCGCTGCCGGTGGCCGACGCCATGGAGAGCCTGTTCAACTCGACCTTCGACCACGCCGGCCCCAAGCCGCCGCTGCCGTACGCCACCGAGGCCGACGTGCAGGGGCTGCTGACCATGCTGGCGATGACCTGGCTGTCGGGCGGGAACCCGCCGCTGTTCATGGATTTCCGTAAGGTCTGGGAGCCGTGGGAGATACAGGCCCTCGCCGGGAAGCTGGGCGTGAAGCCCGGCAAGAAGGACCTATGGGCCCAGCGCGGCTTCGTGGACGGCGACAACTCCGGCTCGGCGAGCTTCAACTGGGCGGGGGCCCCCGGCCAGAAGGCGGCCGAGGTCATGCGACGAGTGAGCATGCCACTGGCCGATCCGGGCTACTTCCCCGGCGGCGGAAACTCGGTGACCTTCATCACACCCGGCGGGATAGAGGGCATCGCCGCCCGACTGGCCTACAGCTCGCTGAGCGGCATGTTCTCGATGGTATGGGACGAGGCGGCCACCATCGACCTACCCGGCAAGCTGGCCCAGGCCGTCTGCAAGGCGTCCACCGACACCTGGCCGCACACGTTCGTCACGCCCAGGTACGCGACCATGGCCGAGTACAAGCAGTACGCCCCGGCCAATCATCTGCACATGACCTGGAACCTGCCTGTGGCGCGGCTGGAGTATTGGATGGACCTGGCGAACGTCCTGTCGGTGGCGCCCTGGTCGGACCGCCCGGGCGCCGTCGCCGGCACCGACCGGCCCGAGCCGCTGCTGTACCTGCTCAACGGCGGCGCGGCCGCGGCCAAGCTCGCGCGGGCGGGGAGATGAGCGATGACAGACGAGACTGACAGGAAGACAGACGACGCTGGCAAGCGTCTGGAGGGATTGATCCGCGGAGAAGAGGACGAGCATGCAGAATTCAAGGAGGCAAAGAGCCAGTTCGACTTCAAGAAGCTGTTGAACTACTGCATTGCACTGGCCAATGAACGCGGCGGCAAACTGGTCCTGGGCGTTACTAACTCTCGGCCCCGGAGAGTCGTCGGCACTCGGGCTTTTCAGAACATCGGACGGACGAAAACCCGCCTGTACGAGGCCCTGCACATGCGGATAAATGTCGAGGAGATCCAGCACTCGGACGGCCGAGCCCTGGTCTTCCATGTGCCTTCTCGCCCCCTCGGCACGCCGCTGCAACATCATGGGCGGTACTTGATGCGCGCCGGAGGAAGTCTGGTCGCCATGTCCCACGACAGGCTTCGCGACATCTTGGACGAGGATAGAGGAAGTGACTTCTCGGGAGAAGTGTGCCCCCATGCAGACTTGGACGACCTATCATCTGAGGCCGTCGAGCGCTTTCGTGTCATCTGGCACCGCCAGTCCGGGAATGATCGCTTGCAGCGGCTGACCGCAGAGGAACTGCTCTCGGACGCCCAACTGCTCACGGAAGACGGAGTAAGCTACGCTGCGCTGATTCTGCTGGGCTCCGGTAAGGCTCTTGGGAGATACCTCCCAGACGCCGAGGTCATCTTCGAATACCGCCCGGGCGAGGCCTCGGTCCCATACGCGCAGCGCCTCGCGTATAGAGAAGGGTTCCTCCTTTTCTACGACCGCCTGTGGGACGCGATCAACCTCAGGAACGAGGTGCAGCCTTTCCAGGATGGTCTTTTCGTGCGCGAGATACCCACCTTCGGTGAGCCAACCGTCCGGGAAGGCATTCTCAACGCCGTCAGTCATCGCGACTACCGGGCATCCGGTTCGGTTTTCATCCGGCAGTACCCTCGGAAACTGGAGATCACCAGCCCCGGCGGATTCCCAGAGGGCATCACGCCAGAGAACATCCTCTGGAAACAGGTACCCCGCAACAGACGCATTGCGGAAGCGTTCGAGAAATGCGGATTCGTGGAGCGCTCCGGGCAAGGCGCCCGCAAGATGTTCGAAGAGTGCATCAAAGAAGGGAAGCTCGTCCCGGATTTCGAAGGGACGGACGACTACCAGGTGGTGCTCACTTTGCGCGGAGAGGTGGAGGACCCCGATTTCCTGCGGTTCCTTGAGAAAGTTGGGCGGGAGAGGATCGCCTCCTTCGCCACACAGGATTTCCTGGTACTCGACGCCGTCCGTCGGGGTCGGGCCGTTCCGCATCAGCTCAGGTCAAACGCCGCCGAGCTAGTGGCTCAGGGGGTGATCGAGAGCATAGGGAAAGGCAGGGGCGCCAGGCACATCCTCTCCAGCAGATTCTACAGGTTCCTCGGGAAGAACGGGGAGTACACTCGCAGGCGCGGGCTGGACCGGGAAACAAACAAGCAGCTCCTGCTAGAGCATCTTCGCCGCAAGACAAAGGAAGGCAGCCCCCTTCGAGAACTCCACCAAGTACTGCCTTCGCTGTCGCGGTATCAAGTTCAAGGCCTCTTGCGGGAACTGAAAAAAGAAGGTCGGATCCACAGCCTAGGGCGTACCAGGGCAGCAAGGTGGTTCCCTAACAGCGGCCTAACCCACAATCGTCCAAAACCCAATAATGCGCAATTATAAACCTAATAGCGTGAACCCGTTTCTGTGTAACTCTCGTTTCTCGCATAGATTATGCGATAGACGGCATTGCGCCCAATTGCGCCAAACAGCACCCAAATGCACCCAATCGCCTACACACGCCCGGGTGGGGCAGCCGCGCGGGGCGGGCCGGAGGTCCCTTCCCGGAATCTCCTCGTCGGCCCCATGGGGACATCCCCCGTCACGCGTTGCTGATGGCGACGAGCTTGTCCAGGGCGGCGGCGGCGGCGCCGGAGTCGATGGACTTCCCGGCCAGGGGCAGTGCCTCGGCGATGCCCCGGGCCTTGCCCGCGACGGCCAGGGCGGCGGCGGCGTTGAGCACGACCACGTCGCGGTCGGGCCCGGCCTTTCCGCCCAGCAGGGCGCGGATCCGCCCGGCCGAGTCCTCTGCCGAGGCGACCGCCAGGTCGTCGATGCTCGCCCGCGCCAGGCCGAAGTCCTCCGGCTTGACGGTGCGGCTGGTGACCTTCCCGTCGATCAGCTCGGCCAGGTGCGTCGGGCCGGTGGTGGATATCTCGTCGAGCCCGTCCTCGGCGTGGACGACCATCACCCTCTCGGCCCCGAGCGCGGCGAGGACCTCGGCGATGGTCTCGACCAGGGCGTCGTCGAAGACGCCCATGAGCTGGCGCCTGGCGCCGGCGGGGTTGGTCAGTGGGCCCAGGACGTTGAAGATCGTCCGCACGGCCAGGGACTTGCGGACGGGGACGGCGTACTTCATGGCCGGGTGGTGGCGGACGGCGAAGCAGAAGCACACGCCCGCCTCGGCGAGGCATCGGGCCTCGGCCTTGGGGTCGGCGTCGAGGTTGACCCCCAGGGCCGCCAGGACATCGGCCGAGCCCGACGGGCGGGTGTTCGTCCGGTTGCCGTGCTTTGCGACGACGGCCCCGGCCCCGGCCGCCACCAGCGCCGCGGCGGTGGATATGTTCAGCGTGTTCAGGCCCGTCCCGCCGGTGCCGCAGGTGTCTATCACCTCCCGCCCGCCGGTCTCGATCTTCACCGAGTGCGCCCTCATGGCCGAGGCCGCCCCGGTGATCTCGTCCACCGACTCGCCCTTGGTCGCCATGGCCACCAGCAGGGCGGCGATCTGGACCTCCGACCAGGCGCCGTCCATGATCTGGTTGAAGGCCGCCTCCGCCTGCTCGCGGCTGAGGTCGCGACCGGCAATAACCGTCTTGAGGATTTCGCTGCACGACATTTCGGCCATGGTGTCACCCGCCTGACTGGAAGTTCGGTAATGGCTCGAAGACGCCAGGGCGAATTATAGTCGCCCCAGCGCCGCCGGCAAACAGGAATGACCGGGCAAGTGCCTTCGGCCCGGGGAAGCGAACGCGGAAAAGCTCATAAGCCCCGCGTTGATAAGAGGTAGCGATGAGCGCACGAAAAAAGCCGCGTTTCCGCGACTCATTAAAGAACCATTGTCTCACAAAACGCGGTGAATGTCAACACTTACGCGGGGATTTTTGCACTTTTTATACCCCGCTTCTACAAAAGGAGTTACGCCGCACATCCGTAGCGGGTGCCGGCGGGATTCAGCCGCGGGGGCTCTTGCGGCGGCTCTCCCACAGCCGCACGGCCTCGGGCTTGCGGAGGTAGAGGGGCAGCAGGTGCTCGGGCGCGATGAACTGTCCGGCGGCGGCCATTCGCCGCCCCACGCGCCAGACCCCGTCGGCGGTGGGCAGCCAGAGGTCCTCGGCGCCCAGGGTGACGCCCTCGCCGGCCAGGTCGTGGTAGCCCAGCCCCTCACCGATGAGGGTGATTGGCCTGGGGGCCTCGGCCAGGAAGCGGCCTGCCTCGATCAGGGCGGGGGGCGTCTTGGGTACGAGCCGCCCGCCGCGGCGGGCATACACGGCCGCGAATATCGTCTCGCCCTTTGCGTCCATGACCACGCCGAGGTTCTCGAAGTCCGTCCCGGCGGCGCACTCGGCGACGGCCTCGACCGTGGCGACTGCCACGCAGCGCAGCCCCGCCACGGCCTGGGCGAGGGTCCGGGCGACGGTGATGCCAACGCGCAGCCCGGTAAAGCTGCCCGGGCCGACGGAGACGTACACCTCGTCGAGGTCCGCTGGCTCCAGGCCTGCCCGGCCCAGCAGTTCGTCCAGCCGGCCGACGAGTTGGACGGCGTGGCGGCGGTCGGACCTGAAGGTGACCGTCTCGACGAGCCGCTCGCCGGCGCCCAGGGCCACGCCCCCGCGGCGGCAGGAAGTCTCGATCGCGATGGAGACCGGCCTGTCCATTGGCAGGGAATTGTAGTGTCAGCGCCGCCGCCCGCCAAAGCGAAAGCCGCGCACCGCCCGGGCCGGCGCGGTATAAGTGCTCGTGCGGGGGAACACGCCCGCCCCGGCGGGCGTCAAACCGAGCGGACGCAACGAGGGCAACTGTGAGCCCAACGCAGCAGACAACACGGGCCGAGCCGGGCTCGGAGGCCCCAGCCGACAAGGGCGGCGGGGCCAAGCCCAAGCGCCGCTGGCGGCTCAAGCTGCTGATAGCCCTGGCGGCGGTGGCCGCCCTGGTGTGGTCGGCTCCCTACCTGCTCTCCACCGGGGCGGGCACGGAGCTGCTGCTGGGCGTGGCCAACGCCCGGCTGCGGGGGCAGGTCCGCGTTGACGACCTGTCGCTGCGATGGCGTGGGCCCTGCCGGGTGACGGGCCTTCGCCTGGCCGACCCGGACGGGCGGGATGTCGTCACCGTCGAGGCCATCGAGTGGGGCGACGGTGTGTGGGGCGCGATCTGGCGGCCGGAGGACTTCAACTGGATCACCGTCGATTCGCCCCAGGTCCACCTGTACCTGCCCGAGGGTGAGATGCCGCTGGCCGAGGCATTCGAGCGATGCTCGCTGCTCGAGGCCCTCCGCCCGCCCGGCGCCGCTCCGCCGGGCAAGGGCCCCCGAGAGATGCCCGAGCTCAACGGGCGGCTGACCGTCACTGGCGCCGGCGTCCGGATCGTCCGCGGCGGCACCGAGCCGGTGAACCTGACCCTCAGCGTCAGCGGCACGGTCCACCCCCACGCGGGGGGGACCGCGCTGGACCTCTCCGGGCAGTACAGCGGCTCCTGGGAGAGCATCACCGCCCTGCTGGTGAGCCTCTACCCGGAGCTGGCCGGCGAGGTAGCCTTTACGGGCGCCGCCTCGGGCGAGTTCAAGGTCACCGGCCCGCCGCATCGCTCCGGTCTGAAGCCCGGCTTCAAGGACCTGGCGGCCGAGGGTGCCGTCGCCTGGGATTCGGCCCGCATATACAGCCTCACTCTCGGCAAGGCCGTCCTGGAGCCGACATTGCGGGACGGCGTGCTCGTCCTGCCCGTCACCACGATGGACGCCCAGGGTGGCACGGCGCGCGTCGCCGCCACGCTGGACTTCCGCGCAGACGAGCCAACCTTGACGCTGCCCAAGGCCCTCCAGGCACTGGAGAACGTCCCCGTCAGCAGGCAGCTCGGCAGCGGCCTACTGAGCCGCATCAACCCCGTCTTCTTCGAGCCGCAACGACTCACCGGGCGGCTGTCGCTGCTGCTCGACAACCTCGAGCTGCCACTGGGCGAGGACATGAAACTGCGCGCCACCGCCCGCGGGCGCCTGGCATTGAAGGACGCCAATATCCAGTCCGGCGCGATCGGCGGGCAGTTGCTGGGGAACCTCCTGGGCCTCGGGGGCCTCACCAAGACCGGCCTCCAGCCCATCCGAATCAGCGACCTGGTCTTCGAGATAAAGGACGGCCGGGTGCACTACGAGAACCTGGCGATGATCTTCGGCGGGACGCTGGAGATGCAGTTCTCCGGCTCGGTGGGCCTCGACGACACGCTCGACCTGACGGTCTCGCTGCCGGTGCTGCCGAGGCAACTGGAGAGTCTGGTCAAGCTCGGCTCCCCGGACGCCATCGCCCGGCGGCTGGGCGCCGACGAACTCGCCGGCCTGCTGAAGCAGCTACCCGTTCTGGGCAAGCGCGGCCTGGACATTCACATCACCGGCACGCGCCAGAAGCCCAGGCTGGACTTCCGCAAGGTCCTGCCGGGCCTGCCGGGACTGCCGGGCCTCAAAGGGCAGGGCGGCGCGATCGATCCGCTGCGCTCCCTTCTGGATGGCCTGTCCTTTTTCGGGTCGAGGTGAGGCGTGGGCGACTTGCCCGCCTCAGCGGCTGGGGACGGTCGTCGGGCAGGGGTGGACGAGGATGGCGCCGCTGCCCGGGGCGACCGTGGCCGAGCGGACCATCCCGCCGGCGATAGCGTCGCGCATGGGGCGCGGCAGGGCGACCCTGGCCGGAGCCTTGGCCGAGGCCGGCAGCCAAAGCACCGTCCCGCCGGTGAACTCCCGCCTGGCGAGCTTGCCCGCGGCGGGCCTGGACGGGGGCGCGACCGCCCGGCCGAGGGGGGCGTCCCACTCGGCGAACCACCCGTGCCGATGCCCGACCGTCGAGTCGGAGTACAGGAAGCTCATGTCGGTATAGACCAGCGTCCGCAGCAGCTCGCGCCGCATCCGCCCCGCGTCGCCCCGCGGGCCGAAGCGCTCGTTGACGCTGATCCGCGGGCGGACCAGCAGCCGGTCAATCGCCGCGACCCGGCCGTAGAATGCCTCGGTGTCGCCGTCCTTGGCGTGGGCGACGGCGTCCTCGTACATGATGCCGTTGACGTGCGGGGCGATCCACGCCAGGTCGTCGCTCGACCAGCCGGCGTTGACCATGATCGGCATCCGCCACCCCCGCGCCATGCGGACGCGCCGCAGCAGCTTCAGCCAGCCGACCTTGCTGGGGCGGTCGAAGCGGAGGTTGTCGAGGAATATCCCGGCTGCCCCGCCGGTGGCCTTGTGCACGGCGGCGATGCGCCCGGCCACGTGGGCGATGTAGTCGTCCCTGGTGATGTCCATCCGGTGGGTGCCGGGCCAGAACTGCTGCTTCTCGCCACGCTTGTTTCGGAGCCACCAGCGGTGGTCCGGCGGATAGCCCGCAACCTTCTCCTCGAAGAAGTACACCTCGCAGAGGACCACGGCCGAGGGGTTGAGCCGCTTGAGCCGCCGCAGGTTCTCCCGCGCCTTGGCGACGGTCGCCGGGTCGATCGTCTCGGCCAGGGCGGGGAACTTGTTGGGCGTCCACTTCAGGGCGATCCGCCCGATTCCCAGGACGATGACGTCGTGGCGGGCGATCCTCGCCCATTGCCCGCGGCCCGCCTCAGCCGGCGACCATAGCATGGCGATGCGGGGGCACCCGCCCGCTGCCGGAGCGCTGGCCGGGCGCGATGCCGCCCGGGTGGCCGTCTCGGCGGGGAATTCCCCCGCCAGCGCCGCCAGCAGGCACGCCGCCGCCAAAGCCGCTCTGCCCAGCCTGCCGATCATGAAACCGCCTTTCAACCCGTACTATCGGCACGATTGACGGGCGGCGGTCAGTTCCAGCCGCCGGGCGAGCCCGATTGCCCTGGCTTGGGGAGGAGATTCAAGCTGCTTTTTCGCTGGACTTCCGCCGCCCAAGCGGTGATATTGTGCTGAATGCATAAATAGCTTGGCGCTGTCGGTGATCCGTGGCGCGGGAGCGGAGCGCCGAACGGTTCTTGCCCGACAGCCTAACTCGGGGGAGGCCCCGTGGAAGAAAAGAAGATAAGGCTGTTCCTCGCTGACGACCACACGCTGGTGCGGCAGGGCATCGCCGCCCTGTTCGCCAATACCCCGGACATCGAGGTCGTCGGAGAATGCGGCAACGGGCTGAACGTGCTCGACGGGGTCTTCGAGACCAAGCCCGACGTGGTGGTCCTGGACCTTGCCATGCCCGGTCTCAACGGCGTGGACGTCTGCCGCCAGCTCACCCGCAAGGCCAAGGACGTGGCGGTGCTGATCCTCACCATGTACGCCGACGAGGAGTTCATCGTCCGGTCGCTGGAGAACGGGGCCAACGGATACCTGCTTAAGGAAGCGGCCCCCGATCAGCTCGTCGAGGCGGTCCGGACGGTGGCCCGCGGCGACCTGTTCCTCGGGCCCGGCGTGCCGCGGAGCATCCTGAGCCGCCTGACCAGCCGCACCGACGACGACCCCTACGACCGGCTCACCTCCCGCGAGCGGCAGGTCTTCCAGCTCATCGCCGAGGGGAAGACCAACCGCAAGATCGCCGAGATCCTCGGCCTGTCGGTCAAGACCGTGGACACGCACCGAGCCCACCTGATGCGGAAGCTCGACATCCACGATCAGACCTCCCTGGTCAAGATAGCCATCCAGAAGGGCATCATCCAGGTCAACCGCATCGGGTGAGCCGCCCGGGGGGCTGGATTCGGCCGACACTTCCGCCTTGACAGGGTGTTTATCTCAAGTGGATCATCACCATGCGGCTGATTGCGCACCCCCCCGGCCGCGCGGGCCAGGTCTCGCACCCCGGCCGGGGTTGAGGCTGCGCCTGGGAGATAATCATGTACCGAACAGCGATTGCGGCCCTGACCCTGATGTGCCTGTCGGCCCACGCGGCGACCCCCGTGCCGCTGGAGAGGTCCGCCGGCGCCAGCGACGCCAAGGACGCCCGCCAGAGGGTCATCGGCTGGCAGATCGGACCGGCGACCAACCCCCTCCAGATGATCCAGCTCGGGTCCGGCGAGGACTCCTCGGCCTCGCCGCTGAAGATGGACCGCGACTACAACCCGCGGAGCATCACCACACTGGCGCAGTGGAAGCAGCTCCGCCCCGACATCAGCAAGCGCGTGCTGGGATACTTCGGGGCCATGCCCTCGAACAAGCTGCCCCTGGACGCCAAGGTCGAGTCTGAGAAGGACAACGGCGACTACGTTCTCCGCACGGTGACCGTGGCGTTCGACAAGAAGATCCGCGGCAAGATCGCCGTGGTGATCCCCAAGGGCCTGCCCGCCGCCGCGCCGGCGGTGATCATCTACGATGGCTGGGGCGGGGGCATTCAGCGGCTCACCGAGGGCGTGTACTCCCGCGCCTTCGCCGTGCACCTGGCAAGGGACGGCTTCGTGGTGGCCGCCCTGGACCACTGGTACGAGAAGTTCGGACAGAGCACCGAGCTGGCGACGCTGGGAGCGGCGGTGCACATGGCCACCCGCGCCAGGCAGTACCTCGCCGCCCAGAAGAAGCTGGTGGCGGCAGACCAGATCGGCGTCTTCGGCCACACCTACGGCGGGGAGCTGGCCCTGTTCGTCGCCGCGATGGACGAGCAGATCGCCGCCTGTGCCGTCTCATGCTCGAAGAACGCCGTGCTGCCAAGGGAGTATCACTACCCGCCCTGGACCGGACGCAGCGGCGGGCTGGGCTGCGTCGCCCGCTTCCGACCCGACATGTTCCCCAGTCAGAGGCCCTGGGGCTCCCAGGGCAACTACCCCTTCCTCACACAGGAGTTCATGGCCCTGATAGCGCCGCGCCCGTACCTGGGCATCCTCAACGACCAGAAGCTCAGCGAGTGCATCCGCCCGGCCTGGAAGCTATACGGGGCCGAGCGACACGTGGAGATGATCTCACACCGCTGGGGCGAGAACCTGCCCGTCAACGTCCGCGACTACCTGACGGACTTCTACCTGCGGTCGATGCGCGGGCTTAACCCGGGCAAGTGCCCCAAGCCCACGGCCGATGCGATCGTCTCGGCGCTGGGGGGCACCGACCAGGCCAAGCAGCTCGAGGCGGCCCGCCTGGCGGCGTGGTGGCGGCTGAAGCCGGCGACGGGCGAGCTGGTCAAGCTCGTCAAGAGCAAGGACGCGGCCCTGCGCCGCTCGGCCGCCAAGGCGCTGCTGCGGGCGGGGGCGATGAAGCAGCTCACGGCGCTTATCACCGACGCCGACCCCGTCGTCCGGATCACCGTCGTCGAGGCCATGCAACTGCACGGAGACGAGGCCGCCTTCGAGGCCCTGGCCGAGCACCAGGAAGACAAGCACCGCTGGGCGCGCGAGGCGAAGTTCCAGACGATGCAGATTCACCCGGACGAGTAGGCAGCTCGCGCCGGGCAGTGCCGCTGCCGGGGCCTGGGGCTCAGGCTCTCCGCTTCAGCACGGCGGCCGCGGCGGCGGCGAGCAGCAGCAGGCAGGTAGGCTCGGGGATGAACTCCTGGGTGAGCAGCAGCGGGTCGCCGAGCATCGTCATTCCGTAGTGCCAGTCTCTCTCGGTCGAGTCGAACCCCCCGGCCGCCCGCGCCAACCACCAGTTCAGCAAGGCGTCGCCGAAGATCTCGCCCTGCCCGAGCGGCTCGAAGTAATCGCCGAAGCTCAGCATGCTGCCGTTCTTAGTCGAGCCCACCGCCAGCAGGCCCATGTCGGTGCCGAAGACGTACTCCCCGGCCATGTAGCCGCTGTCGGTGTACCTGGCGTTGAGGCAGGCGAAGAGGTTGTAGAAGAGCGCCTGGGGGTCGAGCCCCTCCAGCTCGTGGTTGAAGACGGACCCGCCTGTCCATTCCTCGCCGATCTTGAAGGCGTGCTTCGTGACGTTCGAGTGGGCGGCGAGCAGGACGTGCTCGTATTCGGTCTGCAGGCGGCTCGTGTAGTCGGCGGCGGTGGTGGTCGCCCCGGCCGAGACCGTCGTCACCGTGCCCGCGACGGCCGATGACAGGTCCGTGCTCCACCTGCTCGACCAGGCGGCCCAGTCGTCGTCCACGTAGGCCAGGCCGTTGTCGGCCACGCCGAGCTGCCGGCCGCGGTAGGCATCGTTGCGGGCGAAGTAGTCGTTGAGCATCCCGGCCTCGGTCCGGCCGGGGTGAAGGGCGGTCAGCTCGTGGGTCAGCAGCCGCCCCAGCCAGATCTCGGGGGCTTCGTTCCCAACGTGATGGTCATACACGCCGTTGGCATCGACGTCCACCCAGAGGCCGTCGAGGTCCTGATAGTACAGGTCGCAGGGGAAGGATTCGTATTCCCACGAGCCGTGGGCGTCGATCTCGTAGCTCGCCACCGGCAGGTCGCCGATGAAGACGGCCCCTGCGAGCCCATCGTTGGCGTACCGGCCGGCGAGGTGTGCCCGCAGGGCAGCGGCGTCGGCGAAGCTGCTTGTCGTCAGGATCGGGTTATACCCCTGGCGGCGGATGTTCCGGAGGTACTTGTTGAGGCCGGCGTTTATCTGCCCGCCGTCATGCAGGGCGGTGTTGACCACCACTTCGACGTTGCCGGTCCCCAGCGACCTGCCCGACGGCCTGGGGGGCGGGGCCGCATCGGCGGAGCTGTAGTACGCCGCCACCGCCCGCCCCGACAGGGGCGCGCCCAACTCCGCCGCCAGGCTCGGACCCGCAAGCAGGCTGCACGCCACAGCCGCCACGGCCAGCACGAGGCCATGAAATCTCATTGTCGTTACCCTTCGCCGAGCCTATCTCGTCGTCGCCGCTCGCCAACCGGCAGAGCCGCCGGCCTCGAGCGTCCGGCCCCGCGCACGCGCGCGACGCCACTAGTCATCGAGACTGGCAAAGGGTTGAGCCGACCATCTGCGCAGCCAAGCCTCTCTCCTCGAGCGCTTGAGCCGCCTGCGCCGAAGCACCGGCAGGTGCTGACCTCCTGAGCGATATGGACAGGCACACAGTCGCCAAGCCTGCTTCAGCGGGGTCGATATCCTCCATGAGCCGCAAGCAAGCAGGCCCGGGCAACAGGGCCTTCCTCCTCCGGGAACGGTCTGCTCGGCCGTTCCCCTGAAGCGGATCGTACCCCCTATTCTACCCGGTATTGCCCTGGTGTCAATCCGTGCAGTGCCGGCCAAAACCGCCCACAATACAGCCCCCGCCCGGAATGGCTGAGCCTGTCACGACCGCTTCGGCCGCCGCGACCCGGTCTTCAGGTTCTCGACGGCGAACTCGAGCGTCCGGCGGATGTGCGTGTCCCAGTAAACCCAGTCGTGCCCGCCGTCGTGCTCGACGTACTCGTGGGGGATTTCGAGCTTCTCCAGGTGGGCGTGGAAGCTCCGGCTGGCCTCGAGCAGAGAGTCGTCCCGCCCGCAGTCGAAGCGGATGGCCAGCTCCCGGGCCTTCTCCGGGCTGCGCCTGGCCAGGGCGAAGCAGTCGTACTCGCCCGGCGGCAGGGCACGCATAAGGTCGTCGTCGTAGGTCTCTTCGGGCGGCTGGTCGGCGTGGCCGAAGAACAGCGCCGACGAGTGCGCGCTGACTACCGAGAACATGTCCGGATGCCTCAGGGCGAGCATCATCGCACCGTACCCGCCCATGCTGTAGCCGGCCAGGCCCCGCGCCTGACGCTTCGCGACCGTCGGGAACGTCGCGTCCACGAAGCCCACCACGTCCTTGACCACGTGGTCCTCGTAGGCATACCCGCCCGAGCGCGGGTCGTTGGTGTAGAAGCTGCGGGCGCCGTTGACCATCACGGCCATCAGGTTCAGCTCCTGGAGGTACCGCACCATTGACATCCCGCGGTGCCAGCTCGTGTGGTCGTCGCCCATTCCGTGCAGCAGGTACATCACCGCGAACGGCCCGGGGGCCTGCGGGACGATCACCTCGATGTTGTTGAGCCGGCCCAGGGCCTGCCCGTGAAAATCCACGCTGCACACTGCCATGTCCGCCATCGACTTCTCCTCACTGGGCCCTCGGCGCCGGCTGCGTCGAAGGCTGCCTGTAGTGCGGTGTCCGGGCCTTGGCCTCCGGCAGGGGGGCCTTCTGGCGCGGGTCCCTGTACATGTGCACCTCGTCGAAGAGGAACGCCCCCGGGGGCCAGTAGGCGTACACCTCGATCCTCAACCAGCGTACGTTTCCCGGCAGCCCGCCGCGCGGGGGGAACGCGGCCGCGTAATGCTTCCACGCGCCTTGCTTGTTGCGGCAGGCGAGATACCAGCGGTACACCTCGCGGCGGTGGCGGTCCGGGTGCTGTTGCGCGTCCTCTTTGATCAGTTGCTTGCGCTTGTCGGCGGGCAGCTTGGCGAACTCCCCGGCCGTCATTTTCAGTTCGTTCAGGCTGACCTCGCTGATGGCGTCGGCCAGGGCGGTAAAGTCCGCGAAGCCCTTGACGAATATCTTGGGGAAGAAGATACCCCCCGTCCGCCCCTTCATGTCGGCGACGAGCCAGTAGCGCCGAGTTCCCCCAACGCGATGTTTCGCGTTGGGGGTCCCCTTCCCCTGCCCGGGCTTGGCGTCGATCCATTCGCTGCGGTAGTGGACGCCCTCCAGGGCGGCGACGGTGGCGTACTTGTCGGCGACCGTGCCGATGGCGGGGGGGCTCTTGGGATCGGCCTTGCCCAGCCGCAGGTCGCGCTGGTACTCGAGCCACTTTTCCCGGTCCAGGTCGGTGAAGATCTTCAGCACCTTGCCCTTCCGCCCGGCTCGCGGGTCGGGCACGAGCTTTGTCGATACGTTGTCGGGCCTGGCCCAGCCGGCGCGTCCGGCCTCGAAGCCGCCATTGCGGTTGAGCGGCTTGCCGAACTTTGCGGGCTCGGCCTCGTCGCCGTACTCGGGAGGCCGCCACTCGGCAGAGCGGGTGATCGCCTCGACGACCTCGCGGGCGATCAGCCCGCGGGCACGCTCCGTCTCGTCGGAGAACGCCCTGGTCCAGGCCGCCGGCTTCGAGCCGGACACGTCCACGCAGCGGACTTCCGCCCGGATGTTCGCCCCGACCTTCTGCACGTCCCCGTAAACGGCCAGGTGGGCACCGGCCCGCTCCTTCAGGAGCTTGACGATCTCGGCGTCGGGTGTTTTCAGCGAGACCCCGCCAGCGGGGGTAAGCTCAGCCGTGGTCAGCCGGTCGATCACCGTGTAGTCCTTGTGCCGCCGCAGGCGGGTGCGGATCGAGTCAGCCAGTTGCGAGCCGTAGGCCGCCTTCTCCCGGCAGGCGAGGTCGAAAACGACGACGTACCGCCGGCTGGGGGGCCTGGACGTGGCCTCGCCGCCGGCCGGGGCCAGCGCCGCCAACGCGATCAGAATTGCCTCCCTCATAGTCACAACTCCAGGGGAACCTCGACGGCTTGTGCGACATCTATAATGTACGGCCGCTGTGAAGACAAGTTGCCCCGGCCGCCGGATTGCCCCAGGCCGCGGTTTTTGGGCCTCATCTGGGCAATAAGCGCCGCGCCGCGGCGTTTGATACAAAGGACGGGCACGGAACGAGCGTGCGCCCTTTGGGTTAGACTACTGTAAGCCTAACGAAGGGTTCTGACCGATTTATCTAGAGGGACCAGCATGAGCATTGGCGAGGTACTGCTGGAGAAGGACCTGATCACGGCCGACAACCTGGCCGAGGCCCTGGCTCTGCGCAAGAAGACCGGATCACGCCTGGACAAGATCCTGGTGGAGCTCGGCCACGTCTCCGAGCAGCAGGTCCTCAGCGTCATGGCCGAGCAGTTGGGCATGGAGATGGTGGACCTGACCGAGGTGACCATCGACGTGGAGACCCTCCGGGCGCTTCCCCCGAAACTGGTTTACCGCCGCGGGCTGGTGCCCCTGACCAAGGAGAACGGCACCCTCCGGGTGGCCACCGCCGACCCGTTCGACCTGTACTGCTTCGACGAGGTGCGCATGCTCACCGGGCTGGAGGTCCAGCCGGTGCTGGCCTGCTCCGACGAGATCGACAAGGTCGTCAAGACCTACTACGGAGTCGGGGGAGAGACCATCGACGAGATGATGGACTCCAACGACGTGGAGGTCCTGGGCAACCCCAGCGGCGACACCGAGGACCTGCTGGAGATGGCGCAGGAAGCCTCGGTGATCAAGCTCGTCAACGAGTTCTTCCTGGAGGCGCTGAAGGAGCGGGCCAGTGACATCCACATAGAGCCATACGAGCGTGACCTGAAGATCCGCTATCGCATCGACGGCGTGCTCCAGGAAACGGTCGTCCCGCCGCAGATACGCAAGTTCCAGGCGGCCATCATCTCGCGCATCAAGATCATGTCCCAGCTCAACATCGCCGAGAAGCGGCTGCCGCAGGACGGGCGGATCAGCCTCCAGGTGGGGGGGCGGCAGATCGACGTCCGCGTGAGCGTCATCCCCATGCTCTTCGGCGAGGGCGTGGTGATGAGGCTGCTGGACAAGAGCACGGTGATGTTCACCCTGCCCCAGTTGGGCATGGCCGAGGACACGTTCGAGGACTTCCACCAGCTCATCGCCCGCCCCCACGGGATCGTGCTGGTGACGGGCCCGACGGGCTCGGGCAAGACGACCACGCTTTACGCGGCCCTGCACGAGATCGTCTCCCCCGCCATCAAGGTGGTGACCATCGAGGACCCGGTGGAGTACGACCTGGAAGGTGTCAACCAGATCCACGTCAAGCCGAAGATCGGGCTGACCTTCGCCCGCGGGCTCAGGCACATCCTCCGGCACGACCCGGACGTGGTGATGATCGGCGAGATCCGCGACCTGGAGACGGCCGAGGCCGCCGTGCAGGCCGCCCTCACCGGGCACCTGGTCTTCTCCACCCTGCACACTAACGACGCCGCCTCCTCGGCCACCCGGATGCTGGACATGGGCGTGGAGCCGTTCCTGGTGACCTCCACCGTGGAGGCGGCCATGGCCCAGCGACTGGTGCGAACCATCTGCCCGGACTGCAAGGAAGAGTACGAGGCGGACCCGGACGCGCTGCCCCGTGACGCGCACATCCTGGCGGGGCAGAAGCTCTCCCGCGGCGCCGGCTGCCGGAAGTGCCGCGGCACGGGGTACCTTGGTCGGACCGGGCTGTTCGAGCTGATGACGACCTCGGATAGCATTCGAGAGAGGATCATGCGCCGCGCCCCCGCCGGCGAGGTGCTGGCCGCTGCCAAGGCCGACGGGCTGCGACTGCTGCGCGAGGACGGCTGGATGAAGGTCCGTGAAGGCGTCACCACCCCCGAAGAGGTCATCCGGTCAACCAAGGCGTGAAGCGCCTGTGAGAGCGCGAATCCGCGGGTCCGCAAACTAACGATACTGTCAATATGCCGACGTTCGATTACATCGCGAAGGACCCTTCCGGCCTCGAGCGGACCGGCGTCATGCAGGCCGACAGCGAGGCCGCCGTGGTCCACACCCTGGGCCAGCGCGCCCTGTTCCCGGTTACGATCGCCCCCCGGACGACCCCCGCCGGGCGGGGCGGCACGGGAAGGCGCGTCAAGTTCCGCGAGCTGTCCGTCGCCTACGGGCAGTTGGCCGACCTGCTGCGGGCGGGCGTGCCCATGCTCCGGGCGCTGGAGATCCTCTCGCGGGCGACCGTCAACGCCCGCCTGATGCAGCTCATCGACCAGGTCCGCGAGGACATCGCCTCCGGCCAGACGCTCGCCGACGCACTGGGCAAGCAACCGAAGGTCTTCAGCGACCTGCACGTAGCCATGGTCCGGGCCGGCGAGCACGCCGGCTTCCTGGAGGACGTGCTCACCAACCTCGCCGGCTTCCTGGAGCGCCAGGACGAGCTGCGAGGCAAGGTCCGCGGGGCGCTGGTCTATCCGGTCATCCTGGCGGTGATGGGGATGGCGGCCGTCACGGTGATACTCCTGTTCCTGGTGCCTCAGTTCCGGCAGTTCCTCGCCGACGTGCCCCTGCCGCTGCCGTCGCAGATCCTCTTCGGGCTGTCAGCTTCTCTCCGCACCCACGGGCTGCTGATAGTGGGCGCGGCGGCGCTGGTGGCCCTGCCGATCGGCGGGTACGTCCGCAGCGAGGCCGGGCAAAGACTCTGGGCAGCCTGGCAGTTGAGGATCCCCCTGGCCGGAAGGGCCGTCCGAATGGTCGCCATCACCCGCTTCTGCCGCGTGCTGGGAACCATGCTGGCCAACGGCGTGCCCATCATCCTGGCCCTGGGCATCTCCAAGGACGCCACGGGCAACGCCCTGCTGGCCGAGGCGATCGAGAAAGCGGCCGAGAACGTCCGAGCCGGCGAGCCGCTGGCGGAGCCGCTCCAGCGCAGCGGGCTGTTCCCCATCGAGATCGTCGAGATGATCGCCGTGGGCGAGGAGTCCAACCAGTTGGAGAACGTGCTGGTGCACGTCGCCGACGCTGTGGAGCGCCGCACCAACCGCCAGGTGGACACGGCCGTGAGGCTCATCGAACCGCTGATGCTGATGTTCATGGCGGGCGTCATTGGATTCATCGCGATCGGTCTGCTATACCCGATCTTCACAATGGCTCGAACGATGCAATGATCCCGCTCGGGGCCTGCCCCCGCGGAGAACCGAAAGCCAAGAACGTCTCATGAAATCATGAAACCACGGAAAGGAGCATGAAGGTGAATTCGAGCAAGACAGGCAGGCGGGGCTTCACCCTGATCGAGGTCCTGCTGGTGATTCTACTGCTGGGAATGCTGGCGACAGTGGCGATCGTGGCCATCGGCGGCACGCGCGAGAAGGCCCGGGTTGACCTCACCAAGGTGCTGGTGCAGCAGACCGTCCCCAATGCGCTGGACCGGTACAACAACGACATCCAGCACTATCCCACCGAGGACGAGGGCGGGCTGGAGGCCCTGCGCAAGAAGCCCAGCTTCGGTGACGACGAGAAGCTGGGCGAGAAATGGGCCGGGCCTTACCTCACGAAGGAACCCAAGGACGTCTGGGGCAATGCCCTGACCTATGAGGTCGTCGAGGACGCCGAGGCCGGCAGCCCGAAGTACAAGCTCTGGTCCAATGGGCCCAACGGGCAGAGCGGCGACGACGACGACATCAAGAGCATCGAAGATGAAGAGGAGATCTGATCAGACGCTGACTGCGGCCAGGGCCACCGGCGCGGGCTTCACGCTGCTGGAGATGATCCTCGCGATGGTGCTGGTCGTGCTTCTGGCGAGCCTGGCGGTGGGGGGCCTGCTGGGCACGCTGGCATCCACGCGAACCAAGGAGCACTCCAGCCGGATCGCCTCGCTGCTCCGCGCCGCCCGGGCCGAGGCCGCCAACACCGCCTGCCGGCTGCGACTGTCGTTTGACCCCGAGACCACCCAGCCGCTGCTGGGCATCGAGCGCGACGCCCTGGGCGACCCGGGCGTCTTCGAGCCCGTCGACACCTGGTGGACCAAGCTCGCCGCGCTCGACAGCGGCATTCGGATCCTGCTATGCGAGCGGACCGGCGCCAGCGACTTCGTCGAGGTCGGCGCCGAGACCACCGGCGGGGGCGACGATGAGCCCGAACTCGCGGAGGTGACCTTCTACCCCGACGGGTCAAGCGACTCGGTACGCATCGTCCTGGGCAACGACGACGAGGACAGGCCCTGGAAGGTCGAGGTCACGCTCAACGGAGTTGACGGAAGCATCAATACGCGCCGGATCGACGAGGAAGAAGCCCAAGAAGAAGAGCTGTCTCCATGACGCATGACCAGCGCGACATGACGGGCGGGCATCATCCGGCCGGCGCTGCGAGGCGCCGGTCCTCCCGCCGCGCTGCGACATCGCCCAGGAGCCCGCGCGGCGTCATCCTGCTGGAGATCCTGCTGGCGCTGGGCCTGTTTGTGCTGGCGGCGGCGGTGATCGGCTCGGCCATGACGAGCTGCATGGCGGCCACCGCCAGGATTCGCCGCCACAGCCAGGCGATGGACCTGGCCCAGACGGTGCTGGCCGAACTGGCCACCGGGCAGGTGGAGATGGCCAACACCTCACCCACACAGTTCATCCAGGAGACCGAGGAGGGCGAGAGGGTCATCGCCGAGGGCTGGACCTACGAGATCGAGCTCGAGGAGCTGACCGACATGGCGGACCTGAAGTGCGTCAGCGTGATCGTCCGTGACGACCAGACCCACCAGCCCACGGTCTGCCGGCTGACGCAGTGGATGTTCGCCCCGGCGGACGAGCTGGAAGGCGAGGAGTTCGCGCCGTGAGACGCCGCACGCCCAACGCCGGCCTGACGCTGCTGGAGGTGATCCTCGCGATCACGCTGGTGATCCTGCTGGTCGGGGCGGTGTACGCCTTTCAATACAACATTCTCAGCCGGCGGGACCACAACCAGCGGCAGAACGAGGCGATCTTCGCCCGGCGGCGAGTGATGGACCTCATGGCGGCGGAAGTCCAAAGCACGCTCTTCTACCCGATGCTCCAGATGGGCGTGGAGGGGACCGAGGAGCGGATCAACTTCATGCGGGCGGTGATCCCGAGCAACGCCGTGTTCCTCGAGCAGTCCACTGCCACGGGCACGGCGATCGGAGACCTCTGGCAGTACGGCGAGGAGCAGGAGTCCGAGACCGCGGCGTTCGATCCCCAGCACGACGTCCAGCTTGTCGGCTACCGCCTCTACCGCTACGAGGATGAGGACGGGGTCGAGCAGGTCGGCGGGCTGGAGCGCACCTGCCAGCGGACCCTCCAGGCCCAGACCAGCGAGGAGGGCGAGAACATCGAGGTCTCGCTGCTCACCGAGCACGTGAAGTTCCTGAACATCGAGTACTACGACGGCACGCAATGGATGGGCTCGTGGCAGGGCGAGGACCTGCCGGTGGCGATCCGGATTTCGATAGGCACGCAGCCGCTGGAGGAGGGCGCCTCGCCGGAGGAGTATCCCTACGAGACGACGTCGCGGGTCGTGGCTCTGGCGAGCGCCGACCCGGCCGGCGAGGGCCCTGGCCGCTCCGGACGCCCGGGGCGGGTCGGAGACGTCTTCGACGGCGTGGACGGCAGCCGCCGGCGCGGGGACGTATTCCAGGGCGGAGACGTATTCGAGGGCGGGGACGTGTTCGAGGGCGGAGACGTATTCGAGGGCGGGGACGTATTCAGAGGCAGCCGGCGGCGAGGCACAGGCCGATGAGAGCGCGGCACGAAAGATCGACTCGCGGCTCGGTGCTGGTGCTTGTGCTGGTGATGGTGGCGATCATGGCGATGGTGGCCGCCAGCGAGCTGTTCGTCGCCCGCGGCGAGACGGCGGCCTCCGCAGCAGCCAGGGACGGCCACCACGCCCGGGCCGCCGCCATGAGCGGCATCCACCGCGTCCTGGCCGTGCTGTCCGCCGCACGCGACGAGATGGGCGAGCCCATCGACCTGCGAGACAACCCCGAGATCTTCCAGGCCCAGGCCCTCACCGGCGAGGAGAGCGGCTGGCACTTCACCGTCTTCGCCGACAACCTTTCAGACCCCGAGAACGTCCGCTACGGCCTGGAGGAGGAGGCCGCCAAGATCAATCTCAACATCGCCAGCGACGATGCGCTCAAGGCCCTGGGCCTGACCGACGAGCTGGTGGACTGCTTGAGGGACTACCAGGACACCGACAGTGCCGCCCGGGAGAACGGGGCCGAGCAGGACTACTACGACCAGCTCTCCACGCCCTATCTCATCAGGAACGGGCCGCTGCTGTCCCTCGAGGAAGTGCTGCTAGTAAAGGGATTTGACGGGTCGGTGGTTTACGGCGAGGACGCCAACCGCAACGGCCTGCTGGAGGGCAACGAGAACGACGGGCAGGAGAGCTTTCCGCCCGACGACGGCGACGGGCAGCTCAACCGCGGGCTGCGGTGCTTCGCCACTGCTATCAGCTACGAGCCGGACGTGGACAGCGAAGGCGTCTCCCGCATCAACATCAACACCGAAGACCCCAACGCCCTGGCCGAGACGCTCGCGGGCGCCGGCGTGGGGACGCAGACCGCGGACTTCATCGTCCAGGCCCGAGGGCAGAACGTCAATATCCCCGACCCCTCCAGCCTGCTGGGGATGACGATCGAGGTGCAGGCCGCCCAGGCGGGCACAGCCAGGAGCCCAAGAGGGCGACGGGGCAGAGCCGCAGCCGGAGCGGTCACCCGCACGTACACCCTTTCCAGCGGCGTGGGGGCCGATAACCTCCCCGCCGTCATGGACAAGCTCACC
Source organism: uncultured Planctomycetales bacterium (assembly GCA_965602635.1). Classification (GTDB taxonomy): domain Bacteria; phylum Planctomycetota; class Phycisphaerae; order SM23-33; family SM23-33; genus CBFCZU01. Next base: position 22,146 of record CBFCZU010000031.1, read on the forward strand.
AGCGGGGGAATCTCGCTGAACGGGCAAGCAATTCTCCCCGGACGCGTTAACCTCAATAGCGCGCCGATAGAGGTCCTCTCGGCGCTTGACGGGATTGACGAGAACATCGCGCAGGAAATCATAGACACGCGCGATACCTTGGACGAGATGGTTCGTTCCACGACGGCGTGGCTGTACACTGAGGGTGTAGTCTCGGCGGAGACGTTCAAGACGGTCGCGCCGCTGTTGACGACACGGAGCTATCAGTACCGGGTGCGCTCGTTCGGCTACCGACCTGAGGGCGGGCGGTTTTGCGTGCTCGAAGCGGTTATCGACACGGCCTCGGGCGAGCCCCGCATCAGGTACCTGCGGGAGCTGACGAGGCTGGGCGTGCCGTTCACCCCGGGGGGAGAGGAACGCTAGGCGTTTGGCACGGTGAAGCTACTGGGGAACAAGAAACTCGTAGCCATCGACTACGACAGGCGTGAGGTCCGCCTGGTGGTCTTCGAGTACGTGCGCAAGGCCCCGGCCATTCTCGCCCTGCACACGTTCGCGGCGCCCGAGACGGTGGACGTCACCGACCCCCAGGTCATGGGGGCTGTCCTGCGGACCCTGATCGACACGCTCCACCTGCGCGGCGCCAGCGCGTTGATGTGCCTGGGCCGGTCGCAGGCGGTGCTCAAGAGCCTCCAGTTGCCGGCGGCTAGCTCCGACAACGAGCTGGCGTCGATGGTTCAGTTCCAGGTCAACAAGGAGCTGCCGTTCTCCGCCGACGAGGCGGTGGTCGATTTCACCCACGCCGAGCATTTCGACGTGGCCGAGGCCGAGACCGGCGGCGAGGGGCCTGCCGTCCTGGCGGCGGCTGTGCGCCTGGCGGCTATCGACGCCGCCAGGGCCATCTGCGAAACCGCCGGGCTGAAGCTCCAGCGCCTCGGCCTGCGGCCTTACGCCAACCTCCGGGCGGTGTATCGGTGCGTCCGGTCCAAACCCGGCGAACGCATCCTGCTGGTCAACGTCACCGCCGACGAGGCCGAGATCGACGTCATGCGCGACGAAATGCTGGAGTTCTCGCGCGCCGCCACTGTTGCCTCCGTCGCCCCAACGGCCGAACGCTCCGCCGCCGTGCGGAGCGTGGTCACCGAGGTGACCCGCTCACTCCAGAGCTTCGTGGCGATGCAGCGCGGCGGAGAGATCAACGCCTGCCTGGTCGCCGGCGCAACGGGCATCGAGGAGCAGATCGTCGCCTCCCTGGCGAAGCGGCTGAACGTGCCCTGCGAGATGTTCGACCCGTCCAGGGGCTTCGCCCTGCGGATGGGCGAGGGGCTGTCGGCCTTTGGGGCGGCTCTGGGGCTGGCGGCGGGGCAGGCGGCCGACGCCCTGCCGTTCGACTTCGTCAACCCCAAGCGCCCCGCACCACCCCGGGACACCCGCAAGACCCGCGCCCTGGCCATCGCCGGCGGCGTGGTGGTGTTCCTCGCCGTGGTGGGGCTCGCCCGACACTCCTACCTGGCAAAGCGGCAGGAAGTCGTGAGCGAGCTGCAGAAGCGCAACAAGAAGCTCGACGAGAAGAACAAGGGCCTCAAGAACGTCAAGCGCCGGATGGCCGACATCGACACGTGGCAGGGCGCGGACATCAACTGGCTGGACCAGTTGGCCCACCTGTCCAACTCTCTGCCGGGCGCAGACAGGGTGTACCTGACCGCCCTGCGGTGCAACTCGGGCAACGGCATCTCGCTCACCGGGCGCCTCAGGGACAACCGGGACATCAGCAACTTCGCCAAGCAGCAGATGGCCCTGCCGGGATATGAGGTGCTGCCCAGGGGCACCAGTCCGGCGCGGGATCAGTACGGCTACGGCATGCAGTTCAGGATGGACATGGTGGTCCTGCCCAAGGCCGAGCCGATCATCCAGACGAGTAGGGCCGTCGGCCGGCCCGCCGACGACGTCGCCGGGCGGCCGGAGCAGCGGTCGAGCCAGGGCACCGGCTCGCCCGCCAGGCGGGCACCGCGCCGCCGCCCGAACCAGAGAAGGCGCACGCGATGAATCGCCGCGAGAAAATCCTGGCGATCTGCACCGGCTCGGTCCTGGCCGTGTTCATTCTCTACGGCCTGGTGTACAAGCTCTTCATCGCCCCCGCTCGCAACCTGGACGATCAGGCGACGGAACTGCGGAAGAAGAACTCCGAGCTGGCCTCGGAGAATGACCGGTACGGACGATACGTCCGGCAATGGCGCGAGGTTCGCGACCGCACCTACCACGACAATCTGCTGCGGGCAACGGTGCTGCTCAAGGCGCGGGTGGACCAGCTCGTCCGCGACGCGGGCCTGGGCCAGATTCCCGTCAGGCCGATAACCGGGCGGGCGGCGAAGAACTGCTACTGGGAGATCGGCTGCACCATTGGGGGGCGGGCGTCCCTGGAGCGCGTGACGCACCTGCTGTTCCTGTTGACCCGTGACAGGCACCTCCACCGGCTGAGCAACCTGACTATCAGCCAGCCCCAGAGCGGCCAGAGGGAGGTGCCGTTCTCGTTGCGGTACTCGACGCTTGTGCTGCAGCAGAAGCTGCCCAAGACGGTGACGGTTGACCCGCGCCCCGCTGAGCCGACGACCAAGGCCGCCAAGCCCGATCTGAACTCGCCCGAGCGGGCGAAGTACAACGTAATCGCACGCCGGCACATCTTCCTGCCGTACGTGCAACTGGTCCGCGGGCCGGAGCCTCCGCCCCGGCCTGCCGAGCCCGCGCCACCCGAGCCCGCGCCGCCCCAGCCTGTCGGGCCCTCACACGACCAGCTCGTGGTGACCGGGCTGCCCGCCTTCGGCATGAAGCGGGAGGTCCACGTGGCCATGCCGGGCCGCGACATCGAAAAGCCGCTGAAGGTGGGCGACAAGCTGCCCGTGGGGCAGATCGCCATGGTGGATTACCGCTTGCTGCCAATGCCCGGCAAGCCGAAGATCATGTCCACCGGGCGAGTCATACTGAAGATCGGCCGAGGTTACTGGGCCGTGGAACTCGGCCAGACGCTCGGGGAGAGGCGAATCCTCAAAGCAAAGGATTTGCCCGACCAATTGAAACCGAAACCAGAGAGCAAGACGCCAACCACCAGGCCGGCGGCGAAGACGTCACCCGCCGGGAAGGCGGCGGCTGAATTACCCGAAAAGGCAAAGCAGACATGATGCCACGGATGCGCATGAGGGAGCAGATCATGTTCGGATCGCGGACGAGAATGGCAATGGCAGCGCTCGCGGCTGCAATGTTCGCGGTGTCGGCCGGCATGGCCGGACCCGCAACACAGACTGCCGGCAAGGACGCCGCAGTCACCAGGCCCGCGGCGACCACCACCACGCCCACCGCAACCAGGCCCAAGGTGCCCGCGCCCAAGCCCGCCGCGCCCAAACCCGCGGCGCCTGAGCCTGCGCCCAAGCCGGCGGCGCCCGCGCC
>CBFCZU010000032.1:0-25184 GCA_965602635.1 uncultured Planctomycetales bacterium
TGGCGGCAGGGGAAACCGCCGGAGAGAAACTCAAGAGAGGGGAAGAATCGTGAAACGAACTATCATCGCTATCACTCTGGCGGTCGTTGCCTTTCCTGCGGCGTGGAAAACGATCGCCTGGCTTACTTCCACCTCGGTTCCGCGGCAAAGCATGGCGGCCGCGCGCCAGGGAAGCCGATTCCGCGGCGATGTAGAGGAGTTCGCCGGCTACGGCTGGTCGGTCCACCCGGATACGGGCGCGGCTGTCGGGGAGGCGCTTGCGAAGTTCCCGTCAGGGGCCATTGGAGACGCGGACATCGCCCTGGTGTTCTATTCCTCCCAGCGCGTCCCGGAGGACATCGCGGGGGCTTTGCGGCGCAGCAGGGGGCAAGGGACTCGGGTCTGCGGCTGGTCCTCGGACCTCGGCGTCATCGGCTCGGACGGATACCATTGCGGGCCGGAGGGCACCGTCGGGCTGCTGTGCATGCGACTGCCCGGAGTCAAGGTGGGAGTGGGGGGGGCCAGCCTTGACGAGGCGCAGTCGCCCGCCGCCTGTGCGAAACTGGCCCTGCGCCGCGCCGTTGAGAACGCCGGCGGCGCCGGGGCCGGCAGCGCGCCTTCCATTATCATCATGTCCGCCACTTACGACGGGCAGGAGGAGGCCTACCTGGAGTCCCTAAGGAGGGCGCTTGGCTCGTCGGTGCCGGTGCTGGGAGGCACCGCTGGCGGGAGCGAGGCCAAGGGGCCGACCACATGTTCGCTCATCGCCAACGACACCGTCATTCGCAAGGGCCTGGTGCTTGCCGTGATGTATTCGGAGTCTCCCTTCCGCTGGTCCTTCCGGGGGGGCTTCGACCGCACCAGCAAATGTGGCGTGGTCACGGCCAGTGAGGGGCGGGTGATTCGCGAGATAGACGGCATCCCCGCCCTTGACGCGTACGACGAATGGTGCGGCGGCCGGCTCACCGAGGCCATGCGGGCGGGCAAGAACCTGAATACATTCACCGGTCTCTATCCGCTGTGCCGGACGCTCAAGAGCGGCAATAAGACGCACAACCTGTTCGTGCACGCCTGGCCCGCCCCGGACGCCGAGGCGTCCAGGGCTCTGGTGACGTCCGCTAATCTGCGGAGGGGCGACCTTGTGCATTTCAGCGAGGGCAGTTGGAACATACTGCTCAACCGCATCGGAGTGCTGGCGCAGGATGCCAAGGGCGTCCTCCCCGAAACGGGGATCGCCGCGGGGTTGTTCATCTGTTGCGAGGCGGTCCTGAAGAACATTCCGCCGGAGCAGCGCAACCAGATGGCCCACCTGATCAACAGGAGCATGGGGGGCGCCCCCTGGATCGGCATGTTCACCTGGGGCGAGCAGGGCAACTTTCCGGGGATCGGGAACTACCACGGGAACCTGCTGACCAGCATGACGCTGTTTCCCCAGCCGGCGCGAAGCGCGAAGGCTAAATGAGAATCTTCTGGAAAACCTATTTGTCCGCAGTCTGCCTGGCGGTGCTCTCGGCCGCGCTTATGGCGGGAGTAGTCAGCGTGCGCGAGGCCCGTCACTCGGTGGCGATGCTCCGGGACAAACACAGGATCAACGCGATCATCGGGGCTTCGCAGGTGGAGGCCGGCTATCACGAGCAGGCCTGGCCTTTCGAGATGCTCGCCGAAATAAGGCAAAACAAGGATATTCTGTTCTGGCGGATCGTTGACGGCAATGGACAGATCGTTCTGGCGGACGTGAGCCTGGAGGATGTCCCGGAGGACGAGAGGTACGCCTTCCCGCCGAAGGCAAGCGAGTCTGATCCGGTTCTTGTTCCGGGAGCGCAAGAGGGCACCGAGGTGTGGCTGGTCCCCATGCGCATGCGGACCGGTTTCGAGCCGTGGACCTTCCAGCTCGGCTTCAGCGATCTCCGGGCCAGGCAGCACGCGAGGATCGTAATCCTGGCCAATACGCTCGCGGTGTTCGCCGTCGCGGCGCTGCTGATTCCTATACTGCTGCTTGGCACGCGGAGGCTGCTGCGGCCCCTGGTGTCGCTGACCCGCGCCGCCGAGAAGATGGAGTTGGGCGACCTCGACGTGTCGCTGCCCAGGGCCTCCGGCGACGAGATAGGCCAGCTCGTCAAGGCCTTCGGCGCCATGGCCAGCAGCGTCAAGGCCAGGGACACCAAGATCAAGGAGAAGATCCAGGAGTCGCGGGAGGCAAACGAGCGCGCGCGCCAGGCCCAGACCGAGCTGGTTCAGTCGGAGAAGATGAGTATGCTGGGCGAGCTTGCAGCCGGCGTCGCCCACGAGATCAACTCTCCGACCGGGGCCATCCTGAACGTCTCCGCTGACGTCGCCGAGCACCTGGAGCGACTGGTGGTGGCGGAGATGCGCGTGGCGGACCTGCCGGAGCCCACCCGCCGATGGCTTCTCGAGGTCATGCCGACGATCCTCTCGGCCGAGCACGTTGTCGGCAGCGAGGCGTCCGCCCGCAACGGGCGCCGCCAAATGGAGGACTGGCTCCGTGACGCCGGCTGTGCTGACCACCGGCGGATAGCCGGCGTCATCGTCAGCTGCAAGCTGACCGACATGCCACCCGGCCAGGAACTGATGGGGCACCTCTCGCACGAGCCAGTGGTGTCGCTGCTCGAGCACCTGATCGCCCTGAAAACCTCGGCTGACATATGCCTCGGCAGTGGCAGGAAGATTGCCCGGATAGTGCGAGCCCTCCGGTCATACGCGCGAACCGGTCCGGACGAGCTAGCCGAAGTGGACATCAACGAGAGCATCGACGACACCCTGGTGATCCTCCAGAGCCGCATAAAGCGGACCGCCCAGGTCAGGATCAGTTTCGGAGACGGCCTGCCGGCGGTGGAGTGCGGGCCGGACATATCCCAGGTCTGGACCAACATCCTGAACAACGCCTGCGATGCCATCGAGGCATCCTCCGACGGTAAGATGGGGCTTGTCGAGGTCACCACGCGAGCCGAGGGGCAAGGCGTCACCGTTGAGATATCCGACGACGGGCCGATGATACCCCCGGAGATCGTGGACAAGATCTACGAGCCCTTCTTCACCACCAAGCCTGCCGGGAAGGGCACGGGCCTGGGCCTGGGGATATGCACCGGCATTGTCGAGCGGGCGGGGGGGGCCATCACGCTCAGCAACGAGCCGGGCCGGGTGGCGTTTGTGGTGTGGCTGCCCGGAACGCCCCAAGCCTCGCCTAGCAGGGTCGCGCCCGCCCGGGTGGAGTCTCCGGCGGGAGTTTCCGAGGAGGCTGGCTGACAGACATGTACCTCAGGCATCGGATCAATACCGTGGTCGCGCCTCTGAAAGGGGCCCGATGCACCAAACTCACCGGCCTGATGCGCGCCGAGGGGTGGAACGTCGAGCTCGCCGACGGCATCGAGGGCCTGCTCAAGCTCGCCGAGTCGGGCCTATACCACATGGCCATTCTTGCGACCACCGATGGCCGCGACCTACCCAGGCTGCCGGTCCGCAGCTTGATGAGCCTGCAGACCGACATGTGCGTGCTCTTCCTGGTGCCCGAGCCCGGCAACGTAGCCGGTCTGCCGGCCTTGGTAGGGGCCACGTCCGACCAGGTGCTCGACGTCCATTCTTCCCCGAAGACGCTCGTGGGGCTCTTGAAGGACGAGATCAACTCGGTTCTCGCCGCCCAGGATGAGCACGTGATCATGGCCGTGGACGACGACGAGGAGTTCCTGAGCTCCCTTGAGGCGTATCTGCCGCCTCGCGTGGCCCAGGCATTCCCGCGGTTCGAGATGAACTTTGAGTTCTTCAAGACGCCCAGAGAGGCCCTGACCGCCGCCCAGGAGATAGGCGACGACCGCCTGGCGGTCGTAATATCCGACCAGGTGATGCCGGAGATGGACGGCATCGAGCTGCTGGGTCGGATCAAGGAAGCGTGCCCGTCGGCACGGCGCGTCCTGCTGACCGGTCATGCGGGCATTGACTCGGCCGTGGCGGCTATCAACGCCCAGGTGCTGGACAGGTATTTCTCGAAGCCGATCGAAGCGCCGGGCGATTTTGCCGCCAGCATTCAGCAGCTCTTCCGCGAGCGCTGCCTGCGGATGAAGGCCGACGCGCACCGCCACCGGCTGATGGCCCAGTTCGAGTACATCCGGGCGATCAGCAGCACGCAGGACATCGACGCGGCGCTGGCAATAACGGCCGCTTTCCTCCAGGAGCAGGTGCACCCGCGTCGGGTAATGGTGGCCTTGTCTGAGGAGGGGCGGCTGGTCGTTCGGGGCGGGACGAGCCTGCCGGCGGAGATGGGCGTCGGCACGCCGCTGCCCGACGAGGAGTCGCTCTGCCGCTGGGTGCTCCGTCAAGGCCGGCCCGTCATCGCGGCCAGGGAGGAAGACCTGCCAGCCGGCTCGGAGAGCCTGCTTGCCTCGCTGCCGCTGATCGCCGCGCCGGTGGTCTGGGGCGAGCACCCGCTGGGCGTGATCCTGGCCGCGGGGCGGTGGCGAGACCGCCCGTTCTCGCGCGAGGACAGGATGCTCGTCAGCTTCGTCGCGGACGTCGCCTCGGTGAGCATCGGCGGGCTGGAAGACCGAGAGGCACTCGAGCAGCACTACATGGGCACCATGGCCTGCCTAATGGAGACCGTGGAGGCAAAGGACGACTACACCCGCGGCCACACGGAGCGCGTGACCGAGCTTGCCGTGGCGCTGGCCGAGGCCGTCGGCGTGGGCGGCAGCAACCTGGAGAACATCAGGCGCGCCGCGGCGCTCCACGACATCGGCAAGATCGCCGTGCCCGACAGCATTATTCTCAAGCCGGGACGGCTGGACCCCGAGGAGCGCGCCGTCATGAAGGAACACTCCGGGCGGGGCGACAGGATCCTCCAGCACCTGGGGTTCCTGAGTTCTGCCCGAATGATCATCCGCGGGCACCACGAGCGGTATGACGGCGCCGGCTACCCCGACGGGCTCCAGGGCGAGGAGATCCCCCTGGGCGCCCGGATACTTGCCATCGCCGACACCTACGACGCGATGACCTCGGTCAGGCCTTATCGGCGGGCGGGCGCTGCGGAAGACGCCCTCGCCGAGACAGAGGTCAACGCCGGCAAGCAGTTCGACCCGGCCCTGGTGGCGGCATTCCTGGAGATGATGAAGGAGCGGCTGCCCCGGGCGGGGGTCCCTGTGGGGGCGGACGCCAGGGCGGGCCCCCTGGAGAATGAGTGATGAGGGAATACCAGATTGTCTGCATCGACGACGACGAGCAGTTCCTCAGCTCGCTCGCAGGCGCCCTCCCGAGGCGGGTCGCGCCGCTGTGCCCCCAGTTCAAGTGCAGCATGGATTTCGTCGCCTCCACGGAGGAGTTGTCCGCGGTGGTTTCCGAGCAGGAGGAGGGGCCGTCGCTGGCCATGGTGATCTCGGACCAGTTGATGCCGGGCACCAGCGGCCTGAAGCTGATCGAGCAGCTCAAGGCCGATCGGCCGGACCTCGTGTGCATCCTGCTGACCGGGCATGCCGGACTGGAATCAGCCAAGCATGCCATCAATCGTCACCTGCTTGACCAGTACGTCATCAAGCCCGTCGAGGACCTGGCGGAGTTCGCCTCGCTGGTCGCGAACCTGCTGAAGCGGCACCACCTGGATGCCGAAGAAAAGCAACGTACGGCCCAATTGGCGGCGAAGGTGCGTGAACTCCGCGAGGTGAACGCGAGGGTCCGCGCCATGCACGCCGCGGCGGAGCAGGTGGCAATGCTGTCCAAAGGGTTGAAAAGCCTGGACTTCAATGAAGTGGTCGAGCTGGTCACGCGGGAGGCGCCGAAGATCCTCCGCGGCTCCTGGGGGGTGCTGTGTTTCTCGCAGCAGGACTGTCCGGCCAGGGACGCCTCGCTGATCAGCAGGCACGAATGCCCGTTGCCCGAGGGCCTCTTGACCGCGCGGCCTGACGCCGAGCGGGCCTGCCGGCACGCCCAGATCCTTTGGGGCGAGCTGCCCGCGGCGTGCACCGAACTGGGCGGGCAGGCCCCCGGCCTGGTCATTCCCCTGACCATGGAGAACGTCCAGCAGGGCGAGGACCAGCAGCGCAGCAGGCAGCAGGGCTTCCTCTGCCTGTGCCAGCTCGAGGGCAGCACCAAGGCTTCCCGGGAGCTGGCGTGCTACAAGGCGGCGCTGCTCCAGGAGGTGGTCAGCGCGAACCTGACCAACGCCAACCTCTACCGCCAGGCCCGGCAGGACAGCCGGACCGACCCGTTGACCGGCGCCGACAGCCGGCGGGTGCTCGAAGAGGAGCTGGAGGCTGAGCGAATCCGCGCCGGCCGCGATGACCTTTCGTTCTGCATAGCCATCGTTGACGTGGACCGGTTCAAGAGAGTCAACGACGAGTCGGGCCACGCGGCGGGCGACATGATGCTCAGGCAGCTGACCGAGATCCTATGCCGCCAGGTGCGGTCGAAGGATACGCTCGCCCGCTACGGCGGCGACGAGTTCGTGGTGCTGATGCCGGAGACGGAATTGGACGACGCGCTCGTCGTGGCTGAGAGGATGCGAAGCCGGGTCGAGGAGGCCATGGGGCTCGCCGACGCCTCGGCGACCATAAGTTGCGGTGTCGCCCAGTGGTCCGGCTCGCCCCAAGAGAGTGGCGCGGAGGTGCTGCGCCGTGCCGACACGGCGCTGTACGAGGCTAAACGCGCGGGCCGCAACCGCGTCCAGACGGCTCGGGCAGCCTGAGCAAAGGTAGGCGAAGGCGCAGAGCCTTAGTGGGAGACGGCCGTGTGGAAAAAGCGACAAAAACCCGGCGATGATCGGGACAATGGCGGCGGCCGGAGGGTGTGGCGGTCCCGGCCTGTGCGCCTGCTGATGGCGCTGAGACCCATCCTGCTCGCGGCGGCGGCGGCGGCGGCCTTTGCCGCGCTGCTGCATTGGCATCATGGGCAATTCAAGGGCGTGCTGGTGGACAGGTTCCAGCGGCACCAGGCCGACGCCGCCCAGCGCACCGCCGGCGCCATCGAGGGGACCTTCGCCGAGGTGGTGAAGAACCTGCGCCTGATAAGCGCCTATCCGGAAATACGCGGCAGGATGCCCGGGGCGCAGGACATCATCAGCGCCTACCGCCAAAGCCACGAGGACATCGTTCGCGAGATAGTCGTCGCCGACGCCGACGGCAACGTGGCGTTCCGTGCCCCGAAGCGCCACGCCAAGACCCGACTGTCGAGCGTGACCGTTCCGGGCAAGCCTTCCGAAGAGGGAAACGTCTGGTACGACCACCGCACCGAGCAAAGGACCATCCGGGTCTTCGTCCCGACCTGGCTCGAAGGCCGCGCGGACGGGATGCTCAGTTGTGACATCAGTCTGGACGGGCTTTTCGCCAGGTGTCTGTCTCGGGCGGAAGGCACCAGACGAGGGTTGTGCTGGGCGATCAACGCGGAAGGCAGCATCATCTACGGAATGGGCCGGCGGCAGCACGGGCGCCCGGAGCGGGGTGCCGGGCTTGCCCGCGGCAGCGCCTCAGAAGACCCGGCCGAGAGCCGCATGGCTGACGCAGTGGCCAGGGAATGTGTAAAGGCAGGGCGAACCGGCGCGCTCGAGATCGAAATCAAACCCGTCGCCGGCAACATGCTCGTCGCGTTCACCCCCTTCATCCTGGGCGACAACCGCTATGGGCTGGTCGTCGGGGCGGCGAAATCCGACATCTCCGTCCCGCTCAACTCGCACCAGCGAGTGACATACGCCCTCATCGGTGCGCTGGCCCTGTTGTACTTCGCCACCGGCTACATGGCATACCGCAGCGAGCGGGCCCACACCCGGCTGGAGAAGCAGCGAAGACTCACCGCCGAGGCCGCCAGCCAAGCCAAGAGCGAATTCCTCGCCAAGGCGAGCCACGAAATCCGCACGCCCATGAACGGCATCATCGGCATGACGGAGCTGGCCATGGACACCGACCTTACGCACCAGCAGCGGAGGTACCTGAACCTGGTGAAGCGTTCGGCCGATTCGCTCCTGACCGTAATCAACGACATACTCGACACTTCCAGGGTCGAAGCCGGCAAGCTCGACCTGGCCTGCGTGCCCTTCGACCTCCGCAACTGCCTCGAAGGCGCCATCGGGACCCTCGAAATGCAGGCCAAGGCCAAGGGCCTGGAGCTGTCCCTCCGCGTGCATCCCGCTGTGCCCAGCCTGCTGATGGGCGACCCGGGACGAATCCGCCAGGTCATCAGCAACCTGGTCGGCAACGCCATCAAGTTCACCGAGCGGGGATGGATCGCGGTCAACGTCGAGGTGCACACTCAGAGCGACGAGGAGGTCCGCCTGACGTTCGCCGTCAGCGACACGGGCATGGGAATACCGGCGGACAAGCAGCGGAAGATATTCGAGGCCTTCGAACAGGTCGATGGTTCCACGTCCCGCAAGTACGGCGGAACGGGTCTCGGGCTCGCCATCAGCGCCCAACTGGTCGAACTGATGGGCGGCCGGGTCTGGGCCGAGAGCAGCCTGGGCCAAGGCAGCACGTTCCATTTCACCGCCCGGTTCGACCTGCAGAAGGCCCCGGCCTCCAGCGGCGCCCCAGCCGACCCGAGCGTGCTCGACGGCATGCGCGTCCTGATCGTCGATTCCGACAGGGCGAGCGGGGCGCACCTCGCCCAGACCTTCAACAGTTGGCAGATGAATCCGACCTATGTCGGCGACGCCGAGCAGGCCGTTGAGAGGATAAAGCTGGCCGGAGAAAGCGGAACGCCATTCTCGCTGGTTGTGCTGGATGCGAACCTGGCCGGCACTGACGTCTTCGCACTGGCCGAAAAGATCAAGGCCGATCCCGCGCTGGCCGGCGGCGCGATGCTCATGACCTCGTCGGCGGGCCTGCGCGGCGACGCCGCCCGCTGCCAGGAGCTGGGCATAGTGGCCTACCTCACCAAGCCCATCGGGCAGTCGTTACTGCTAGAGGCGGTGCTGAAGGCCCTGGGCGAACGCCCGGCGGGCGAGCCGTTGCTCGTGACCGCCCATTCCCTGCGGGAGAGCCGGCGCCGGCTCCGAATCCTGCTGGCCGAGGACAATGACGTCAACCAGGAGCACGCCAAGCTGCTGCTGGAGAAGTGGGGCCACGAGGTCGTCTGCGCAGAAAACGGCGAGCAGGCGCTGGCCGTCCTGGCGGAGCACGCGGTGGACATGATTCTCATGGACGTCCACATGCCCGGCATGGACGGGCTGGCGGCGACGGAGGCCATTCGGGCAGGGGAAAAGGAATCGGGAGGGCACGTGCCCATACTGGCCATGACGGCCGACGCCATGGCCGACGCTCGCAAGAGGTGCATCGAGGTCGGAATGGACGACTACATCTGCAAGCCGATTCGCGCCGAGCACCTTCAGCAGACGATCGGCGAGCTTTGCGCGCAGCACAAGCCGCCCCCGGCCGAAGCGAGCGCTCCCGACGAGCCCCCCGAGGCCGGCAGGCAGCCGGAGGTGATCGACAGAGCGGAGCTCCTTCGCCGCCTCGGGGGCGGCGAGAGGGTGCTGGAAAAGGTGACGCGAGTGTTCCTGGCGAGCTATCCAGAGGTGCTTTCTGAAATGCGCCCGGCCATTGACGAAGGTGACGGAGAAGGCCTGGCGCGGCTAGCACACAAGCTGAAAGGCTCGGTGGGTATTTTCAGCGAGGGCGGTGCGTGGAACGCCGCCATTAACCTTGAGCAGGCGGGGCGCAACGGCGATTTCGAGGATGCCCGAGCGACCTACGAACGCCTGGTGAAAGAACTCGCCGCGCTGAAGCACGCCGTGGAAGCGCTGGCCGCAGGGGAAATGTCATGCACGTACTGATCGCAGACGATGATCCGGTGTATCGCAGTTTCCTGGACGACCTGCTCGAGCAGTGGAAGTTCGACGTCACGGTCGCATACGACGGCCAGGAGGCCTGGGAGGCTATCCAGGGCAACGAGGACATCAGACTGGTGATCCTGGACTGGGTCATGCCCAGGATGGACGGGCCCGATCTCTGCCGAAAGCTCAAGGATGACCTGGGAAGGGCCGTTTACACGATCCTGGTTACCGGCAGCCGGCTCAAGGAAGATGTCATAAGGGTCCTGGTCTCGGGCGCCGACGACTACATCGCCAAGCCGTTCGACGCGATCGACCTCAAGATCCATGTTCGTACCGCCATGAGAGTCATCAACCTGGAGACCGAGGTCTCGGAGCTGCGCCGGTCGCTCGAGGGGCAGGGCCGAAGTGCGAGAACGGTGCCGAGCGTGAGTGCGGTGCAACCCGTCGAGCAGAGCCGGTAAGGTGCCAAGGGGGGAGGGGCCATGCGCGTCGGCCCAAGCCGCGTGCCCATTGTCTGGGCCCACCCGCACCTCGCCGAGTCGATCCGCAGCGCCTGGGGCGGGCGAGCCAAGGGGCTTTTTCGAAAGGCTGGCAAATACCTTAAGACCGCCACGCCGCCTTCCGATAAGCGCTACTGAGGCAAGCTCTGAGGTCCTAGGGTCAGATTGTCGAGTTGTCGGGGCACGGGTGAACTCTACCTCACAGCGGGCCGACCTCGCAGAGAAGCCGACAGCCTCGCGCGGCGCCCGCCACTCGTCGGCGTTTCCCTCGCCCTGTCCCGCCGCAACGCCATGCGGAACCTGAACCAGGGATCTCACCCAGCTCACACCGGGCGCCCCGCCGGGCGGGGCTCCCGAACGCGCCAGCCGATCGACGTGCCATCGCCTACACCGCGCCCAGGTGGCAATTGCGGGCCCCGGGCGGACGGCTCTGGCCCTCGTTGCCGTCACGCACTGGAGGTAAGTCAGGCCGGAAACAGGGGGGCTCACACGCAGGGGGACACGTCGCAGGCCGCGCCGCATCGATCGGCCCTTCCTTCAAGCGCAGTTTTGCGGCGCTTGAAGACGTGATGTCGTGGGGATGGAAAGCGCCCCCGCCTTCTCAGACCGTTCGGGGAGGCGGGGGCCCTCCTCCCTTGCTCCCGCCCGCACGCCAATTCACGGGGTCAACGCCGGACAACCGGCCCAGCCCGCGGCGAGGGCGTTGCCTACGCGGGCCGGGGCGAGGCCCTCAGGCCTGGGCGTCCGGAAAACACGAGTCGATGAGTTCGTCGATATGTGTCGTGGCGACGCAGATCGAAGTGTCGGCCGCCCCGTAGTAAACCTTCACCTCGCCGTCGTCCTCGACGATCATCCCGCAGGCGAAGACGACGTTGCCGACGTCGCCGATCCGCTCGTAGTCCTCTCGTGGAGACAGCACCGGCGACAGGCAGCGCCCGATCACCTTGTTGGGGTCGTCCCTGTCCAGCATGGTCGTGCCGATCCGGTAGATCGGTCCGGATGAGGTCATTTTCACGCCGTGGTAAAGCTCCAGCCACCCGCGGTCGGTGAGAATGGGCGGGGCGGAGGCGCCTATCCGATGGCAGTCCCAGTACCGCGCCCGCGGCGCGAACAGAAGTTCGCTGCGCCCCCAGTTAATCAGGTCCGGCGAGTACGAGATCCATATGCTGCCCACCCCGTTGCCGATGGGGCGGTCCAGCCGCGCGTATAGCCCGTTGATCTTCTCCGGGAAGAGCACCCCGTCCTTGTTGCCCGGCTCGGAGACCATGGCCATGCGCTCGTAGTGATGGAAATCGGTCGTCTTGGCCAGGGCGATGCGGTGCCCATAGCGTCCAACGGCCGTGTACAGGATGTAGGCCGTCCCGTCGATGATCGTCAGCCGCGGATCCTCGATGCCCTTCTCTTCCCAGACGGCCCAGGGCTCGTCCCGCGACGGGATCATGCACGGCTGGGGCTCCACCTTGAAGCTCAGCCCGTCGCGGCTGTGGGCGAGCGAGAAGAACGAGTAGCCCTGCTGCCCCTCGACGCGGAGCAGCATGAGGTACTCGTCGCCGGCCTTGACGGGCGTGCCGTTGAAGACCGTGTTGCAGTGGTAGGGCATGTCCTCCAGGGCGAGGATCGGGTTGCCCTCGTAGCGGTGCAGCTGGTCTCTTCCCGCGTTCGCCGGCACGTTCAGTACTCCCTTTCGCTCTCGAAGCATGTCCGGACGATCTCCTCCGGCGTTGCGGTGCCCAGGCAGATGCAGCTATCGGAGGCGCCGTAGTAGAGCTTCACCAGCCCGTCCTCGAGCAGGGCGCCGCAGGAGAACACCACGTTGGGGACGTCGCCGATCCGCTCGTACTTCTCGCGCGGGGTGAGGATGGGGATGTTGGACCGCGCCACGACCCGTGACGGATCGTCGCGGTCCAGGATCGCCGCACCCAGGCGGACCAGCGGGCCGGCACTGGTGGTCCGCTCGCCGTAGTAGATCAGCAGCCAGCCCTCGTCCAGCTCGATCGGCGGGGCTGCCGCACCGATGCGGTCGGAGTCCCAGTACCCGCCGCGCGGCGTCATCACCACCGTCGATGAGCCCCAGAAGACAAGGTCGTCGGAGTAGCTCAGCCAGATGCTCGAGCCCGGGCCGGGGCGCTTGAGCAGCAGGAACTTGCCGCCCACGGTCCTGGGGAAGAGCGCGCCGTTCTTGACGTCCACCTGCGAGACGTAGGCGATCCGCTCGACGGACTCGAAGTCCTTGGTCTTGGCCAGCCCCAGCCTCAGGCCGTGGTCGCCGTGGGCCACGTAGGCGGCGTAGTACCACCCGTTCATCGGCGTGATTCGCGGGTCGCGGACCCCGTAGCTTTCGTACTTCGCCTCCGGGCCGGTCTCCACCGGCGCCATCACCGGCTCGGCGTCCACGGTGAAGTCCTGCCCGTCGAGGCTGCGGGCGCGGTAGATGGCGTAGCGGCCTTCGATCGTCTCCACCGTGATCAGCAGCAGATACTCGTCGCCGAACCTGGTCACGCCGGCGTTCCAGATGTCGCTGCAGCGGAAGGGCAGGTCGGCCAGCGAGATCAGCGGGTTGCTGGGGCACCTCTGGATGACGTCGCAACCGATCCTCTGATTCATGCCGCGTTCCCTTGGCGACTGGCCGCGGGCGGAGGTTACCGACCCGCGGCCGCGTGGTTAGCTAACCCGTCATGCCACGACAGTTATGAGTATCGGCACGGGGCGAGGGGGAGATTAGGCCGGCTTGCGCGCCCGGGCGCGTCGAGACCGTCATTTCACGTCCAGCTTCCAGTACATCATGTCGGCATCGGGGCCATGGCCGTCGTGCTTGGCGGCCGCGTCCTGCCAGGGGACGAGCTTGGCCAGGTCGGCCAGAGTCCGCGCGCCGGCGGCGTCCTTGAGCGCGCCCGCGGCGATGTCCTTGCCGCTGCCCGCCTTCATCCCGAGGTCCTTGATCGCGGGCTTGTAGCCGCTGAGCTTGCTGACGCCGTCGTACCAGTAACCCCAATACCGCACGCCGTTCATGCTGCCGGTGTAAACCTGCCCCAGCAGGTGGATCGCCTTGCCGCTTACCGCGATGCCCTTGACGCGGTGCTCTCCCAGCTCGTCGGGGCCCTTGCCGGTGAAGTAGAACACGCTCCACAGCTGCTTGCCGTCCTTGGCGGCGACCTTGATGAGCTTGGCGTCTCCCATCTGAGCGTCGTACCAGCTCTGCCCGGTCCGGCCGCCGACGAAGAGGGCGTCGCCCACCACCTTCAGGCACGCACAGTTGTTGTTCTTGTTGCTGCCGCCGTCATAGGTCTTGCCCCAGAGCAGCTCGCCCTTGGGAGAGAGCTTGAGGAAGCTCAGATGCGTCGTGGCCCCGCGGCGGTCCACCGAGGCGTACACGTTCCCTTCGGCGTCCACGTCGAGGCAGTTGATGTTGCTGCCCCAGCCGGTGCTGACGGTCTTGGCCCAGGCCACTTTCGGGGCCGGCGTGTTCGCCGCGGTGAACTTGATCAGCAGGCTCACTTTCGCGGCCAGCCCGCCCACGTAAACGTTGCCCTTGCCGTCGGCCCGGACGCAGTATGCCCGGTCGGTGCTCCTGGGCGTCGGATCGACGTACCGCTGGAACTCCAGCGCGCCGTCCTTGGCGGACATGGACAGCAGGAAGACCAGGGCGTTGGAGTTCTCGACGGCGGCGCCGGTCGTGCCGACGACGTAAACGTGCCCGCCGCGGACGTCGAGGGCGTAGGCCTCGGCGCTGTGCTTGGCCAGCAGCGCGCTGGGCCACGCGGGCCGCCAGAGCTTCTCCCAGACCGTCTCGCCGCTCTTAGGGTCGATCTTGAGGATGAGGGCGGCGAAGTTGTTGTTCTGCTTGGACGGGCTCACCGACCCGGTCAGGTAGATGTACCCCTCGTCGTCGATGTCGATGGCGTTGCTGCTGCCGCCCGTCTCGTCGTTCTGGCCCGGGTCGCGGGTGTAGTCGCGGAATGGCCCGGCCCACAGCTTGGCCCAGGCGAGCGAGCCGTCGGCGTTGATCCGACCGTAGAACAGGTCGTAGGCGAACTTGTCGTTGACGCCCGTGACCTGCCCGGCGAAGTAGATGTTGCCCGCCTTGTCGGCCACCATGCCGGTGACCATCTCGTCGGTCTTGGGCCCGCCCAGCAGCATGTGCCGCGACGTCGCGAACCGCCCGGTGAAGATCGCCTTGTCCCGCCCCGTCCCCTTGACCGAGAAGGTGAACTTCTTCCCGCCGGCGTAGCCGATGTTCACCGTCCCGCCGAGGGCCCTGGACTGAACCGGATACAGGCGCACGTAGAAGTCGAAGCGCTTCTTCGGCGCGATCGTGGTCTTCTTGAACGCCAGCGGCTTGGGCTTCAGGTCGGCGGTCTGGAGCGTCAGCTCCTCGGCGACGACGTCCTTGTCGCGCACCAGGGCGACCGAGTCGATCACCAGGGGGGCCTTGCTCTTGTTGTAGATGCTGAACCCCTCCCGCTGCTCCGAGAAGAGCGCGACCTTGCTGGAGGAGGAGTTCATGGGGATGAACCAGCTCCCGCCGTTCTTGACGACCTTGCCGCCGGTCATGACTTCGAGATCCTGCGCCAGCGCGGCTGAGGACGGGACGATCAGGCCCGCAAGGCCCACCGCCGCCACGAGGCCGACCCACCTGCGGTGATGTTTCGCGTTCATGATTCTCTCCCTTTGATGCCCTGAGGAAAAACGGCCACCGTGAATTGAACGCCGGCCGTGCCCGAGAGATGCCGTCGGGCCAGACCTGCTTCGGCAGCAGGGTATCGCGCCCGGGCCCCCCGATCAACAGTCAGCCCCGGCGGCGGCGGACGGCCAGGGCGCCCAGCGCCAGCAGCAGCGCCGAGGCGGGCTCGGGGACGGGCGCGCCGGGGCGCACGTCGCCGTAGTGGTTGGACCAGATCACGTAGTCCAGCCCGTCGGTAATGCCGTCGCCGTTGTAGTCTGCCCCCGCCCAGCCGCCGTCGGCCGCCAGGTAGCTGTTGGACCAGACCACGTAGTCGAGCCCGTCAACCACGTCGTCGCGGTTGGCGTCGCCCGGGGGCGGCAGCCGAACGGTGCCCGAGACCGGCCACCACAGGTCCCGCCCCACACGCCCGGCGTAGTGCACGTCGCCGGTGGTGGCTATGTAGGCGTGGTCGAGCACGTCGTAGAGCTCACCCGGCGGCGTGCCGGACTCGATGTAGTAGTAGTTGGGCTGCTCGTCCAGCACGAGCACCGACGCGCCCGACCCGGCGAACTCGTCGGTGAACCAGCAGTCCGCGTCCATGTCGTAGCCGGCGGCGGGGATGCCGTCGTACGTGGCCGCGCTGGCCTCGTCGTCCACCTGAACGCTGCCGAAGGCCTGCACCTGCTGGAGCGCGCCGCCGTTGGCGCCCTCGTAGGCCATCTCCACGAACATCGCCGACTGCTCGCCGTCGTCGGCGTTGACGGTGAAGGTCACGCCGTAGAGCCCGTCGCCCAGGTACTTGATGTCGTGTTCCATCCGCACGTCATGCGGGCCGGTGAAGCGCGGGCCGATGTAGTTCTCGGCGATGACCATGTTGTCGAAGTACACGTCCATGTCCTGCTCGGCCGACCAGGTGCCGCCGACGTACACGTTGAACCAGATGCACTCGACCTTGAGGTCGTCCACGTCGCGGAAGCGGATGTCGGTCTTGGCGAAGACCTCCTCGCCGTCCACCCAGCCGCGGAGGATGCCGTCGTTATTGCCGGCCCCGTCCGTGATCGAGTTCATCTTGCCGTACACCTCGATGGAGTACCACTTGTTGCGCTGAAGGTAGGAGTCTGGCCCCCAGGTCCAGTTGTTGCCGTAGATGCCGGTCATGTCGGCGTGGTAGCAGTAGAAGCCGGGCTCGAGGGCCGGCCCGAGGTCGAAGTTGGACATCCTTGCCGACCATCCGTCGTCGCCGTTGGAGGGCCTTCCGCCCCAGCCGGCGACGCCGTAGGTGCCGGCGATCCCCGGCCACTTGCCCACCTGCCCGTCGGCGGCGAGGTCCCAACTGTCGGCGATGTTGATGTAGTAGCGGAAGTACACCTCCTCCGGCTCGGGCAGGCCGAAATCCCCGAACTTCCACTGCCAGCCGATGCCCGTGTGCTGGCCCTGCGGCACGCGGACGCGCAGCGACGAGCCGCCGTCGAAGACGGGACTGGTCACCCGCTGGACGGTGCTGGGCGCGGCGGTCTGGCCCCAGTGGGTGTAGAAGTCCGCCTGCTCGAAGTCCTCGAAGAAGATGATGTCGTCGCGCCCCTGTAGGCCGGGCTCGAGGTCCTGCGAGCCGAGGTTGCCGGCCGCCGGCCCCGCCGCCGCAAGCACCGCCACCGCACAGACGATCGTCCCCAGGAGCGTACCTCGCGACATGTGTCAAACCTCCGAACAGACCTTCGTGGTTCCGTCAGGCGTCCATTATACCCTATTCCACCGATCATGCGCTGCCCCGGAGGAGACCGGCGTAATGACGCTGGGCATGGTACAATCTTGTTGACGATCTCGCCTGGCCCCGGCGGGGCCGGTGGGAGCGTCCGCATCAGGAGGCCGGCGGATGGATCACCGCGTTCGAACCGTGCTGCTCGCCTTGCTCGTGTCTGTCCTGCCGGCGGCGTCGGGGCGGGCCCTCACGCTTGAGCAGCGCCTGGACGTGGCGGTCGCCCACGCCGCGGCGACCCTGCGGGCGACGGCCACCGGCCCCATGGCGACGGACCAGTATCCCGTCACCGCCCCGGCCGGCGGGGCATGGGCCCAGGAGAGTCCCGGATACTGGGTCAGCGGGCTCTTCCCGGGTTGCCTGTGGCTGGTCGGCGACATGACCGGCGACGGCAGCTTCCACGGCTACGCCCAGGACTGGTCGGCCGCCATCGGGCCCGGAACGAACAACATCGGCTTCACCGTCTGGCCCAGCCACAAGCTATGGTTCGACCACACCGGCAGCCCCGCCGCCCGCCAGACCGTGATCGACGCGGCCGAGATGCGCGAGGCGACTTTCGTTCCCTTGCCGGACTCCAGCGGGCAGAACCTCGGCAGCCGGGGGCTGTTCAGGCCCCTGGGTCAGTGGGACCCGTACGTATCGCAGTATCCCACGTCCGCCTGGGTCGGCCAGCCCATCGACCACATGATGGACCTGCTGTCGATGTTCTGGGCGGCTCGGGAGACCGGCGACGCTGCCATGTACGGCAAGAGCGTCCTGCACGCCCGCACGGTCGCGGACCTGTGGGTCCGCCCGGACGGCGCGACGGGCCACTGGGGCTACGTCCGCCGCACGACGGGTGCATTCGTAACGCGGCAGTACCAGGGCTACCAGGACCACACGACCTGGGCGAGGGGGCACTCCTGGACGATGTACAGCCTCGCCCTGTCGGCTCGGGAGACGGCCCTGGCTGGGGACGCCGCCGCCTCGTCGGCCTTCCTTGCCGACGCCATGCGGGTGGCCGACTTCTGGCTCAGCCACCCGAACCTGCCGCCCGACGGCGTGCCCATCTGGGACTTCGACGCCCCGGCCTACCTGCCGCCGGAATTCCTGCATCGCGACTCCTCGGCGGCCGCCGTGGCGGCGTCGGCCCTGATGGACCTCAGCGACCTGGCGGAGCTGCCGGAGGACAAGTATCGCTACCAGCAGGCGGCCAAGGCGATCCTGACATCGCTTGCCACGCCCAAGACCGAGGGCGGCTATCTGAACGTGGACGGCTCGGGCGACCCTGACGGCAGCGGCGTCCTCGCCCACGGCGTGTACGTGCACAGCTACTCAGCCGCCACCGGCAACAGCGGCCAGATCAGCAAGTGGGTGGAGATGGACCACGCGACCATCTGGGGAGACTACTTCTTCCTGGAGGCCGTCCAGAGGTACCGCGACGCCCTCAAGCTGCCCCGCCCCGGCGACGGCAACGCCGACGGCTGCGTGGACGGGCTTGACTACGTCATATGGTCGAACCACTACGGCCAGTGCGGGCAGCCGGTTTGGTCCGACGGCGGCTGGGCCGTGGGCAACTACACCCAGGACGACTGCGTTGACGGCCTGGACTACATCATCTGGTCGAACAACTACTGGGCGGGCTGCCCCGGGCTGCCCGGCGCGGTCCCCGAGCCCGCCTCCGCCGCGGCGGTGCTGGTGGGTTGGGCAGCTCTCCTGGCCCGCAGGCGGCGCGACCGATAGGGGGGCATCGCGCGAGGGCTTCGCTGCGGGCGATCAATGTGAGGGGCTGGCCTCGGCGGTCGGCTCCAACGCCGCCAGCCCCAGTAGCCGGCAGCAGCGCTCCTGGTATTCCCGGGCCTTGCTCTCCGATCGGTCCCGCCACAGCAGAATCCGCTTGGCTTCGTCCCGATGCTCCAGCCAGGCGTTCCAGAAGAGGTGCTTGTGCTTCTCCGCCCAGCGCATCTCCGACTCGAGAAGCACGCCCTCGTAGTTGGCCAGCGGCTCGGACCACTGCTGGCGGTCCGACCACTCGCGAACGGCGAAGGTGACGGCCTCACTGGTGATGGTGAGCGAAACGCTGTGCGTGAGGTAATGCGTCGAGCCGATGCATATCCAGACGCCGAAGCCGCTCAGCAGCAAGGTGATAACCGCCCATCCACCGAGCGACGCCGACGGATCAAGGGCCGGAAGGAACCAAGGCCAGAAGATCAAGTTGATGCCTACCAGCATCCCCAGCGCCCCGGCGACGGTCCGAAGTGGCCGGTCGCTGGCCGTCACCGGGAGGGACTTAACGGAGACCTTCCTGCTCAACTGGCGTTGCTTGACTTTGTGTGGCATTTGCGGCCCCGGTATCGGGCGCTCGTGTGCATATTGCGCTCACCGGATTCTAACATGCAGCGATGCCTCCGTCACGGCGCGGGGAGGGCAGGGTGGCCGCGCCGGCTATTGGCCTTGCGGCGGGACGTAGTCGGGGTTCGGCTGGGGGATTTTGGCCCCGACCCGCTCCAGCCAGTCGTGGAGCATCGCCCGCAGCCGCTGGGTCCGGTCCGGCTCGGCGGCCGAGAGGTCGCGGTCCTCGCCGATGTCCTCGCGGAGGTTGTACAGCTCCACGTGGCGGTCCTCGAAGAACTCGATCAGCTTGAAGTCGCCCGACCGCACCGAGCATCCCGGCGTGCCGCCCTGGTTGCCGTAGTGGGGGTAGTGCCAGAAGATCGCCTCGCGCTCCAGCCCCGCCTCGCCCCTCAGCAGGCCCGCGATGCTGACCCCGTCGGTGTGCTGCCGGGGTAGGGGTTCGAGGCCGGCGATTTCGAGGAAGGTGGGGTAGAAGTCCGGGCTGGTCACGGGCACGCCGCAGACGCTCCCCGGCCTGGTCACCCCCGGCCACTTGACCATGAGCGGCTCGCGCGTGCCGCCCTCGTACATCCAGCCCTTGCCCTCGGCCAGGGGGGCGTTGCAGGTCGGGCTGCCCTCTGACGTCGCCAGCCCGCCGTTGTCGGAGGTGAAGACGATCACCGTGTTGTCGGCCACGCCCGCCTCCTCCAAGGCCGCCAGCAGCCGGGCGATGTTGTCGTCGAGGCTCTCGACCATGCCCGCGTAGCCCGGGTCGCTCTGGAACAGCCGGCGGATCACACGCTTGTCCTTCTTATGCTCGCAGGGGAAGTGCTCGCCCTCCTCGAACGGGTCCTTGGCCTCCAGCCCCAGGGCGGTGGCCTTGGCCTGATACTTGGCCAGCTTCTCGGCCTTGGCCTGGATGGGATTGTGCACCAGGTAGTACCACAAGTTCAGGAAGAAGGGCTTGCCGCCGCTGCCCTTGATGAGCTTGATGGCCTCGTCGGTGAGGCGGTCGGGCAGGCATTCGCCGTCGGGCCCGTCGGGGAGCATGGGGTTGTTGTAGGGGCTGAAGTAGCTCCTCGGCGCCCCGGCCGACCATCCGCCGACGTTCACGTCGAAGCCGTGGTGCCGCGGCCAGTAGGGTCTCTTGCCGAGATGCCACTTGCCGACGTGCCAGGTGGCGTAGCCGGCGTCACGCAGGGCGGCCGCCAGCGTCTTCTCCTCCAGCGGGAGGTAGTGCAGGTAGGGCGCCGAGAGCAGCTTGCCCTTGCCCGCGCCGGGGATGTAGTTGGTGACCTGCACCGTGGCGGGGTACTTGCCGCTGAGGATGCTCGCCCGCGTCGGCGAGCACACCGGGCAGGCGGCGTAGGCGTCGGTGAAGCGCATCCCCTCGCCCGCCAGCCGGTCGAGGTTGGGCGTCTCGTAGAACGAGCTGCCGTAGCAGCCCAGGTCCATCCACCCCAGGTCGTCGATGAGGATGAAGACGAAGTTCGGCTTGGCCATTGTCCTTCCCGCAGGCAAGCGTGCCGTGGCCCCGCGGCCGGTCAGCCCGCGGCCTCACGAGCAGCCAGAATACGCCATCGCCCGCGCCGTTGCCACCGCCGGCGCTGCAGACCGACCTTCTTCGCATCGGGGCGAGAGGCGTTGGCAATGAACCACGACCGGAGGACGGGCTGGCTTGTGAAGGCGCAGCCGAGCGAAGTCTGGTGCTGGCGTTCGCGTACGGAATAGAGGCTGCACGCTGAACGCTATGTCGAATGCATGCCAATGGCGAACTCAGGCCGAGGCCGTTCCTTCAATGGCAGGACGGCGTCTCCTGCGGGGCACCATCCACATCAGCGCGAGATTGACGAGCGCAACGACAGTGCCGATCGCACCCAAACGATATGCCGCTCTTCGGTCCTTTTCGGCGATCCATCGACCAACATCTCGCCGGAGGTTATACGCGAGGCTTGGGAACGCCTCGCGCAATTTCTCTTCGTTTATAACCCCGGCCCTGTCAAGCTCCGTGACCCTTAAACTGGCCTCCATGGCCCCCCTCTTGCTCGCATATGCCCATAGTGCTGCGAGAACGATTAGCGCCATGAGGTTCCAAGCGAAGATAGCCTTGCCGATAAGAGGTCGGTATGAGGATTCTGACTTCTGCATAGGTCGCCATCACTTTCCGTCAGGGAAACCTGAGAATCCGGTGACACCATATGGTTTTCCAGAACGTCTGCTGGCGGCGGTTGCCGCGCTGCGCCATGCCTACCTCCCGGAGCCTTGGCGAAGAAAGGTGATGCGGATGCCCCGGAGCAGCCACCCGTTCCAGTCTTCCCACCTCACCCCCACACTACGCGTTTTCGCCAAGCCTGTCAACCTGAGACCGTATGGTGTCGCAGGATTGCCCTAACGGCGGCCGGCGATCGCCCAGGGCGGACCCGGGCCGGACATCACGCACTTCGAGCGGCTCGTCTGCCAGGCGTGTCCGCCGGCAGTCAAGTCCTTGCAGCTACAGTGGTCAAGGCCACCAAGGCCCGGTGTGCGGGCATTTATCGCGTCACGCAGCCGGGGCCAGGCGCAAATAGAGTAGTGGATAGACCATCGATGGCTAACAGAGGTATCCTGTAGCAGGTATGGACGAGCGGCCGCAAGAAATGGAAACAGGCCTTGGTCTCGACAGTGCCGAGGCTTGGTCGCGGTTGTATGACGCCTACGCCCAGCGCCTATGGCGCGAGGTGGCGCGTCTCCTCGGCGGCAACGGCGCCGACGTGGCTGACGTGGTTCAGGAGACCTTCCTCGCCGCGGCCAGGTCGGCGGATCAGTACAACCCCCGGCGCGGATCGCCTTGGGCGTGGCTGATTGGCATCGGGCGTCGCCAGGCAGCGCTTCGCCAGCGGAAGGACGTATCGCGGCAAAGGACGGCCCGGAAGTTCTGGCAGGAGTTGAACGGCCGGGGCGACAGTTGGCTTTCCGGCAAGGCGGACGCGCCGCCGGACGTGCTGGAATCCGAGGAACTGGCGAGCCTGGTTCGCTCGGTTCTGGTGGATCTGCCCCAACACTACCAGTCGCTGCTTACCTGGAAGTATCTGGACGGCGTCTCAACCGAGCAGATTGCGCGACAGACCGAAAGCACGGGCGAGGCGGTGCGAGCGAAGCTTGTAAGGGCGCGCAAGGCGTTCAGGAAGGCCTTTGCCCGAACGGTTGGCAAGGATGCCGCAAGGTTGTGGAGTGCTGGCGATGAGCAATAGTGAATCCGACAGGCAGGAACGCCGCTTCGCGGAGATGCTGCGAACAGTAGATGCCGGCGCTGCGGAGCCCAATGAGACGTTCCTGGCCAAACTCAAAGATGAGTCAACAGAAGTGTTCCGGGCCGCGACATTAGAGCGGCCGGCGCAAGAAAGGAAAAAGATGATGAAGCTGGTCAAGAGATACATCCCCGCGGCAGCCGCGGCAGTCATAGTCGTCGGAATCGCCGTCGCAGCCCTGCTTACGGTAGCCAATGGCGGGGCGTCATCGGCCTGGGCGGCCGTTCAGGAGAAGGTCCGCAACGCACGGACCCTATCGTGCAAGGTGACTCAGCGAAAGAAGGGCGCCCCCGACTTCAAGATAGACGTGATGGCATTGGGCGACGGACGCGTGCGTCAGGAGATGGTGATCATGGGCCACGCTATCACGCACATCATGGACATGAACAAGGGAAAGATCCTCATTCTGGATGCCAGTGACAAGCAGGCCGTCCAGATCAGCGTTCCTTCCCTCTCGAAGCAGATGGCCAAGCTCCGGGAAAGCGACTGGATGACGAGACTGAAGAAGCTCATCGAGGGGCCTCACAGCGAACTCGAGGAGAAGATGATCGCAGGCACAAAGGCCAAGGGCTACCAGGTGAGCAAGGACGGCCAGGAGATTACCCTACGGGTCGACGCCGACACCGGGGACATCCTGGAGATGACGATAGAGATGTTCGAGGGCGACGCGCAAGTGATCCTCTCGGACTTCGAGCTGGACAAGGAGCTGGATGAGTCGCTATTCAGCTTCGAGATTCCGGAGGGCTACGAATTGGCCCCGACCGGCGCCATTGACATCCGCGAGGCGACCGACGAGGACATAGTGGCGTTCCTGAAGTTCTGGGCCGATGCGAGGGGCGACACGTTCCCGGACACGCTCACTGAAGCCGAGTGGTTCAAGGACTGCATGAAGCAGGTTGCCGGGATGGAGAAGGATGTCTCGGCCAAGGAGCTGAAGAAGTGGGCCGAGCAGATGGGCAGCGCCAGGCTGTTCCTGCAGATGCATCCGGAAACAGCGGCCCAGTATGCGGGCAAGGGCGTCAAGCTGGGCGAGGCCGACAAGATCGTGCTCTGGTACAAACGGTCAAAAGACGATGAGAGTTACACCGGAATCTACGGCGACCTGAGCATCAAGACGGACCTCACATCCGAGGACCTGCCCCAAGAGGAGCCCTCGAAGGAAGCCACCGTCGATTCTCGACCCGCCGCATAGTGAGAAATCACGGCTGAAACGGGGCCTGCCGATCGCGGCGGGCCCCGTTGTTTTTCCGTCTCTTGAGGGCCGACAGGGGGCACGGCGATTCCCGCCGGGGACCGGCAGCAAAGTCCCCGCCCCGTCTTCCGGCGAGCCGGTCCGCCCGCGTTGCGCCCTTGCCCCCGGGCGGGGGGGCGGTATGATGCTACGGCACGCCAGTTCGGAAGGAGAACCTGCGATGCGCAAGATCACCGTAACGTCGTTGCTGCTGTCGATGCTGGTCTGGCCGGCCCTGGGGGCCGAGCACGCCCCGCGCGTGCTATCACCCCATAACGCCGACGCTTACAGCATGAAGACCTTCGCCCAGTTCCACCGCTGGAAGGACCTGACCGGCGACGCGAAGGTCTACGAAATCTTCAAGTACCTCGTGGACAAGCGGACCGGCATCTTCCCCATGGGGGCCGGGGCCTGGGAAGGCACCGACGTGATGTACGACTACGGTTACATCCGCGACCCGGTGAAGATGATCAACGTATATGCGGCCGGCTATTGCGACATGCTCGGGCCCACGATGGAGGGGATCATGAGGGACATGGGCATCGGGCCGGCGCGGACGGTGAACCTGCCCGACATCTCGCACGTGGTCTGCGAGGTGTTCTACGGCGGCAAGTGGCACTACGTGGACCTCGACCTGCGCGGCGTCTTCCGCCGCCCGGACGGTTCGCTGGCGTCGCTGGCCGAGGCCCGCAAGGACGCGTCGCTGTGGCAGGAACCGCGCGGGCCGCTGCGCTTCCCCCTCGACAACCTGGCGAACATGCGCCAGGGCTACGCCCGCTCGCGCGTCGAGCAGCGCCACGGCGTCAACATGGGCGGGCACACGATGGACTACGTCCTGCGGCGCGGCGAGACGTTCACCCGGTGGTGGCGGCCGCAGCAGGACCGCTGGAACCACCACCCGTCGTACCACCAGGGCGCCAAACTCGGCATTCTGAACCGCGCCCCCAAGGGCCCCAAGTGCAAGCACCGCGGCTGGAGCGTCCACGGCACCGGCAACGGGCGGTTCGTGTACAAGCCCGACCTGACGGACAAGTCCGGCGACTTCGCCGACGGGAAGTGCGACTCGAAGAACGTCCGCCCGGGGCCCAACGGCCTGACGCTCGTGGCCGACGGCGAGGGCTACGCGATCTTCGAGGTCCGCTCGCCCTACGTCATCGTCCCGCGGGTCGGCAAGTACGAGACGACCGACGACGACTGCGAGGCGTCGGTCGTCAGCATCGACGCGCCGGGGGCGAAGCTGAGCGTCTCGGGCGACAACGGCCTGACCTGGCACGACGTCGAGCTGTCGTCGGGCTCGGCCGACCTGACGCGCCACGTCGCCCGCACGTACGGTTACCTGCTCAAGATCGCCGCGGCGGGCAAGGCGGGCGAGGCCGTCGTCAGCTCGCTGAAGATGACCACCTGGGTGCAGCTCCACCCGGCGTCGCTGCCGTCGCTGCGGAAGGGCGCCAACCAGATGCGCTACGTCACGGGCGACCAGCACGGCCTGGCCGGGCGGGTCGTCGAGATCCGCACCTGCGCCAACGACTGGAAGGACCTACTGAAGTATTGCAGCGAGCCGCCGAAGGACTACGGCCCGGAGCGAAAGAGCGGGCGCATCCGCGGGCGGTTCGTCGTGAAGGTACAGGCCCAGCCCGGCACGAAGATTGCCTGGTTCTCCGCCGGCGGGAACTTCTCGACCCACCAGCAGGC
>CBFCZU010000033.1:0-24997 GCA_965602635.1 uncultured Planctomycetales bacterium
CCTCGCCGCAGACGACCGGCGTGTCCGACACCATCGCCGGCACCGCCGTGGGCAACGCCCTGACCGTGGCCGGGTCGTTCCTGGACCAGATCCAAGTGGA
This sequence comes from uncultured Planctomycetales bacterium, assembly GCA_965602635.1. Classification (GTDB taxonomy): domain Bacteria; phylum Planctomycetota; class Phycisphaerae; order SM23-33; family SM23-33; genus CBFCZU01. Next base: position 101 of record CBFCZU010000033.1, read on the forward strand.
CTTCCTGATCACCGCCACCCAGGCGCACCAGTCCACGCGGACGCTGACGGGGCCGAGGCTGACGCTGTACAACGGCCAGCGGGCGTTCGTCAGCGTGGGCACCGACCAGTACTACGTCGCCAACGTCGAGTTCGTCCCCGGCACCGGAGAGGGCGCCATAGGCGGATACGACCGCACGATCGAGGTGGTAACCACCGGCACGGTGCTGGACGTGGAGGCCACGGTCTCCGCCGACAGGCGGTACGTGACCATGACCGTCCGCCCGACGGTGTCCATCATCAACGGCTTCACCGAGTACCTGGGAGCTATGGATTTCGCGGGCACACCCATCCCGGGCTCGGGCCTGATTCAGCTTCCCAACATCACCCGGCAGATGATCAGGTGCACCGTCACGGCCCCCGACGGCGGCACGCTGCTGCTGGGAGGCCAGCGCCTCGCCGGGGAGATCGAGCGAGAGATGGGCGTGCCAATCCTCTCCAAAATCCCCGTGCTGAAGCGGGCCTTCACCAACACCGTGACCATCCGCGACGAGCAGACGCTGTTGATTCTGGTCAAGCCTGAGATCATGATCCTGAAGGAGTACGAGGATCAGGCCTACCCGCCGTAGCGGCCGGGCCGTCATGAGCATTCCCACGCCCCGTCCGGCAGCGGACGGGGCGTTTCTTTTATGGTGGGCGTTTCGGAGCGGAAAACTGGCCCGCGGTTTGCTATCATCCCTCCTGGACTCCGTCGGTCCGGGCGAGGAGGCCGGGGCGCTCTGGGAGGGCGGCTTTCGGCACCCACGACGGCAGGGAGGAGAGAAAATGGCTCGACAGGGCTTGGCCAAATCTCGACCACGCGGGGCAGTTGTTGGCCACCGGCGGGGAATCCTCGTGCTTGTGCTGGCGGGGGTGCTCTGCGTCGGACACCTCGCCGGCCAGCCGGCCTCGGCACCCCGCGCCGCGGCGACGAAGAAAGCTCCCGCCGCCACCACCGCGCCTCGGAAGCGCTTGGGCATCCGAATCGACCGGGCCAAGCGCCAGGTCATCGTGGACGCGGAGGTGTCGCTGCGGCAGGGCCCGCTGGAGTTCGTCCTCAGCACTCCCGAGAAGGACTACGAGACGCTGCTGGTCACCAACGTGCGGCCGTCGTCGCTGCACGCGTATCTGCTGGCGCTGGGCCTGATGCCGGGCAAGCCGGCTCGCTGGACGCGCCCGGCCGGCAAGGAGCCGGTGTTCGTGCCGCCGGAGGGGGCGGAAGTGGAGATCACCGTCCGCTGGAAGGACGCCAAAGGCGCCGTCCGCACCGCTGCGGTGACCGACTGGATGGTCGCGGCGGGCACCAAGAAGAAGGTCCAGGCCACGCGTTGGGTCTTCGTGGGCTCGGACCTGCTTGACGACGGGCGTTACTGGGCCGACGTGGAAGGCTACCACGTGGCGGTAGCGAACTTCGCCGCCGCGGTGATCGACGTGCCGTTCAAGAGCAGCGACAAGAACGCCCTGCTGGAGTTCGGCGCCAACCCTGATGCGATGCCGGCCAAGGGGACGAAGGCCGAGCTCATCATCACTGCCGTCAAGGGCGCCGAGACGGCCCCGGTGGCGCGGATCACTTTCAACGTGGACGCCTTCGGGCAGATCAGCCTGGACGGCCAGCCCATCGTGCCCGAGAAGATCGCCCCGGCGGTCAAGAAGTTCCTCGCCCGGCACGTCCGCGGATCGGCTGAGGTCCGGCTCGACCCGCGGTCTCTGGCGTTCGACCGCGAGCGGCTCAAGTCGATCCTCACCGAGGCGGGTCTTCGCGACCTGAGCTTCAGCACGCGGGCCGTGAAAGGCGAGGTTCTTCCCCGCACTCCGTCCGAGGCGGCTAGGGCTTTGGTGTGGTGGCGCGGCCAGTTCGCCCGGGCGGGCGAGCTGATCGTGGACCCGGCCGAGGACGCGGCCGCGGTCTGCAGGCACATCGAGCGCCGGCGCAAGCACCTGGAGAGGCTCACGGAGCTGTGGGGCGACTACGCCGTCGCGCTGCGGGCCATGGTGGCGGAAAAGAAGGGTCAGGGCGCCGGCGAGGGGGGCCAGTGAGCGTGAGCGGCCAGGCGGCGGACAGGCCGGACGCCTCCCCCCGACACGCCGGGCGGGGCTTGCTGGGCCGGAACATCCGGGCGGTGCTGACGGCCGGGGCGATTACCCTGGCCGTGCAGCTCGGAACGTTCTACGCCGCCCGTGAGTTCATGCCGGCCGGCACGGCGGACGTGCTGACCGCGCTGCTCAGCGCGCTTTGGGTGATTATCGCGGCGCCCGTATTCGCGGCCGGCGGGCGCGGGCTGGGCGACGGGCTCATCCGCGGGGGCGCCGTCGCCGACGCCGGGGCCGTGGTGCTCATCGTGCTGGCGGCGGCCGGCGACGCCTTCGGGTTCCGGGGGGTCTTGGGGCTTTACCTGATCTGGATGAGCATCGCCCTTGCCGAGTCGGCCCTGGTGTGCCTTGCGCGCCGCCCGGCGAGCCGGCATGTCGTCGCGGCGGCGGCGGCGGCGGGGGTGCTGGCGATCTCGGCCGCGCCCTTCTGGGCGAACTCGGCCGTGCTGGCCGCGCGCGGGCCATGGCGGCTTTGGGCCTGCCGGGCGATCGTCGCCGCCAACCCCGTCTTTGCGACCTCACAGTGCCTCAGCGGGGACGTGGAGTTCGTCTGGAACGAGCGCCCGATCCTCTACGAGCACAGCGTGTTGGGGCGGGACGTGCCCAGGCCGGTAATCGGCTGGCACGTAACGGCCATCGCCTACGCCCTCGCGGCGGCCGGGCTCGCGGGAGTGGGCGTCATCCGCCGGCCGAGGACACGAACGCCTCAACCTCCGCCCGAGTCGGCAGGGACGGGATAGCAGCCGGGCGGGTCGTCGTGAGCGCCCCGACCGCGTTGGCGCGCCGCACTATCCGCCGCAGCTCGTCGCCGTCGAGGTCCTCGACGGCGCGCCCGCCACGGCGGCACTCAAGCAGGCTCACGAGCAGCGACCCGACGAAGGCGTCGCCCGCGCCGGTGAACTCCACGCTCTCCACGGCGAAGCCGTCCACGTGCCCGCTCGCGCTGGCCGTGGCGAAGCTCGCGCCCGCGCCGCCCTCGCTGCGGACGACCAGGGCGACGCCGGCGTCGAGCAACTGCCGCGCGCCGGCCTCGAAGTCCTCCGTCCCCAGTATGAACTGCCACTCCTCCTGCGAGACCTTGGCCAGTGTCACGCCCTCGAAGCCCTCGCGCATTCGCCGCCGGGCCTCGTCCGCGTCGCCCCACAGCCGCGGGCGGTAGTTCGGGTCGTAGCTGACCAGCAGGGCGTTCTCGGCGGCGATCCGCCGGGCCTTGTCGGTGGCCGCTCGTGCCCGCTCGCCGATGCGGCTGATCGAGCCGAAGTGCAGCGCCGAAGCCGCCGCCACGTAGGCCTCGTCCACGTCGTCGGCGCCCAGCGCGGTCAGGCCGCCGTCGTGATAGAAGGAGAAGTCGCTCGCCCCGTCCGAGTGCACGGCCACGAACGCCAGCGGCGTGCGGGCCGAGTCCGCGCGTGCCAGGGCGGATGTATCGACCCCCTCCGCCGCCAGCACGCCGGCCAGGAAGTCCCCGAATGCGTCCTTTCCGACGGCCCCGAGGAACCCGGCCGTCGTCCCGAGCCGCTGGACCGCCACGGCGACGTTCGCCGGCGCGCCCCCGGGCGCCTTGGTGAACCCCGGCGCCTCGGCCAGCGAGACGTCCCTGGCCGTCGCACAGAAGTCGATCAGCAGCTCGCCGAGGCAGATCACTTCGGGCATGGCAGTCACTCCGTTCGAAGCTGGAGCATTTTCCCGAGGCGGCGGGCGAATTCACGGCTGGCCAGCCCGCGGTGCGAGATTTCGTTCTTACCCTCTGCCGGCAGTTGGGCGGTGGTCAATCCCAGGGCCGGCACGAAGAAGATCGGGTCGTAGCCGAAGCCGTTGCTGCCGCTGGGCTGGCGGGCGATAACCCCCTCCAGGACGCCGCCGGCCTCGAGCAGTATCCGCCGCCCGTCGGAGAGGGACAGGTGGCAGACGAATCGGGCCGCCCGGCGCCCGTCAGGCGCCTCGGCCAGCTCCCGCAGCAGCCTGGCGTTGTTGGCGAGGTCGATCTCCGCCCGCCCTGCGCCGGGGGGGCATTCGTCGGTGGCGTAGCGTGCGCTGCGGACGCCGGGCGCGCCGCCCAGGGCCTCGACCTCCAGGCCGCTGTCGTCGGCAAGCGCCCACAGGCCCGTCGCGCGGGCGTAATACTCGGCCTTGGCGCGGGAGTTGGCTGCGAAGGTCTCCCCGGTCTCGGGCGGCTCGGCGATCTGGCGGTCCGGGTCGGCCTCGTCCAGGGCGACCAGCTCCACGCCCTGCCCGCCCAGCACGGCGGCGATCTCGCGGACCTTGCCGGCGTTCCGGCTGGCCACGAGGATCTTTCGCTTACCGCCCATCGACCTTCTCGTCGCGCGGCACCCGCATCACCCGCGTTCGCTTCGGCAGCCGCACCCACTTCTTGGCCTTGAGGTTCCAGCCCAGCTCGTTCTCGCCGGAGCCGTTGACGGCCAGGTGGGGGAAGACCCCCGGCTTCTGGAGTTCGAGGATCCGCGGGTCGCGGATGATTGCCCGCTCGACCGGCTGGTCCCTCTTGAATTCCACGGCGCTCTCGCCGAATGCCCCGATGGTCACGTGTGAGACCACCGGGCCGTGGTAGAAGTACCCCTCGTAGCCGCCCTCCCGCACCCGCCGGCAGTAGTCAACGGCGAATTTCCGCCGCCCGATGTAGTTCCGCGCCGGGTCGTTGGTGAAGACCGCCACCAGCAGCGTGTAGGCGGCCGGGCAGTTCCGCAGGTTCCACTCCGGCGGGCCGATGTCCTTGCCCGGCAGCGTCACCACCGTCGCCATGCCGAACGGCTTAATGCCCGTCTCGGTCCGGTGGGCTTTGGCGGTGGCGAGGTTCTTCCGCGCCTGCTCGACCGAGCGGTACCGTCCCCAGTACAGCTCACTCTGGCCGGCCTTGTTGATAACGAACACGCCCTTCCAGCCGAGCTTGTCGGTGAGCACCTGCCGGTAGCGCTCCGCCTGCTGGACGTGGTGCTCCGGGTGGGTCAGGCAGATCAGCAGAATGGTGCGGCAGTCCTCGTCGCTCGAGGGCGTTGTCCCGCCGGTGTCGGACAGCAGCGACCGGTTGCAGCCGGCCAGTGCGGCCGCCGTCACGAGCACGCACGCGATCGATGCCTTGGTCGTTGTCATGGCGAATTCTCCTACTGTCAGAGAAGTCTAACGCATGGGGCGGGCGTTTTCCATAGCCCCGCGGCTCCGGGCGGCCCGCCGGCAAAAGGCTTTGACAGCCCGGCTGGCCGGTGCTACCGTTTCCTCGCCGAAGGGCTGAAGGATGCTCGGGCCGGACCCGGGCGGAACCAAATCCTATCTCCGCGCAGATTGGGGACAGTCATGAAACAGTGGCATTGCAGCATAGGCGGGCAGCAGTACGGGCCGGTGTCCGAAGAGGATCTCCGCTCCTGGGCCGTGACAGGCAGAATCAAGCCGACTGATTACGTCTGGAGTGAGGGCATGACCGACTGGGTGCCCGCCAGCACCGTGGAGGGGCTTTTACCGGCGGGCGCTGCCGCGCCGGCGTCGGGTCCGCCGCCGGTCGCGGGGTATGGCAGACCCCACCGCGGAGGGGCCATCCTTGCCCTCGGCATCATCGGCATATTCCCCTGCTTCATCTGCGGCATCATCGCCTGGGTTCTGGGCAACGACGACCTGAGGCAGATGCGGGCCGGCATCATGGACCGAAGCGGCGACGGCATGACCCAGGCCGGGAGGATATGCGGAATCATCGGCACCATTTTCGGGGTGCTGGGCTTCCTCTGGGTGCTCGTCGCCGTGGGCGTTGGGACCGCCCGGGGCTTACGCTGATAGGCTGGGTGTCCGCGAAATGAGAATACGTCTGGTTCCAGCTTCGCGTCGTCTGCCCTGGCCGTGGTGGGCCGTGGTCACGGTTGCCCTGTGGGCTGCCCTGGCGGTGGCGGCTGGGCATCTGGCGTGGCGGACAGGCCATGAGCCGACGCTCTGCCTGCTGAAGCGATTCACCGGACTTCCTTGCCCGACGTGCGGCACGGGGCGAGCCGGGCTGTGCCTGTTGCGGGGCGACCTGGCCGGCGGGTGGCTGCATAACCCGCTTGTCTTCTCCGTGGCGGCGGTGGCGGGCGTGCTGCTGGGCGTCCGCCTGGTGTTCGGCCGAAAGCCGGACCTGCGGCTCACTCGGGCCGAAAGGGCCCTCGCCTGGACGGTCGCCGCGGCGCTGCTGCTGTGCAACTGGGCGTACGTGATCCGATACGTTGGCTAAACGCGCCGCCGCCGGGCTGGACCGCGCCGGCGGGGCGGGCGGGAGGAAACTGAAATGCCGCAGTGGTATTGCCATGTTGGTGGCCAGACCTACGGCCCCGTCGAGGACGAGGGGGTCAGAGCCTGGATCGCCGAAGGCCGGGTGGGCCCCAGCGATCTTCTCTGGAATCCGGACATGCCTCAGTGGGCGCCGGCCGGGTCCGTGCCAGGATTTTTCGCGCCGGGCCAGGCTGCGCCGATGCCGCCTCCGTCGGGCCTCGTCGGCAGCGTCCAGGTCCGCCCGCCGTACGGAACGGGCGGGATGACGCCCAACTCCCAACTGAACGGCGGGGCCCGGGCGATACTCGCCGGGCGCTGGGGCCTGCCGATAGGCTTTTCCCTGCTGCTGGTGCTGCTGAGCCTGGTGGCCAGCGGCCCGCCTTACCTGGGGCCGATCATCAGCCTGATCGTCTCCGGCCCGTTGGCGCTTGGCGGGGCGATCTTCTACCTGACCTTCGCTCGCGGCGGGCGCGCCGGGCTGGAGATGCTCTTCGCCGGCTTCAAGAACTTCGGAGACGCCCTCGGCGCCTACATCGTGGTGGCCCTGCTGGTGGTTCTCTGGATGGCCGGGCCCATGGTCGCCGGGGCCGCCATCGGTGCCTTACTTGGGGTCGTCGTCGGCGCCCTGGCCGGCGCCGCCGGCCAGGGCGCCCTTATGGGGCTGGCGATCGGGGCAGGCGTGGGGGCGATCCCGGGCTGGGTCCTGGGCATATTGGCTCAACTGTCGTATTCCCAGACGTTCTACGTGCTGGCCGATGATCCTGCCGCCGGGCCGATGGAGGCCGTCCGCCGCAGCAAGCGGATGATGACCCACCGCAGGCTGAAACTCTTCTGCCTGCAACTGCGATATTTCTGCTGGAGCTTGCTGTGCCTGCTGACCTGCGGGGTCGGCTTCCTGTGGCTGATGCCATACGTAGGAGTCGGCTTGGCGCGTTTCTACGACGACCTGCACCCCCCGGCCGAGTCGGGCGAAATGGCCCAACCGAGCCAATGGCCCGCCGGGACGGCGCCGGCCTAAAGCTCACCCTTGAGCCTGCGGAGCATGTCGAGCGCCTGCATGGGCGTGAGGTTCTCCAGGTCGGCGTCCTTGATCTCGCGTGCGGCGCGGGTGGCCGGGTCGGCGAACAGGTCCATCTGCGCCGCGGCCGCCCTTGCCCGGGCCGCCAGCTCGGGCATGTCCAGCCCCGCCGCCAGGTGCGCCTGAAGCTTGGGCAGGATCTGCTTGGCCCGCTCGATGATCTCCTTGGGCACCCCCGCCAGCCGGGCCACGTGCACGCCGTAGGACTGGTCCGTCCCGCCGGGAACGATCTTGTGCAGGAATACGACCTGGTCGGCCCACTCGCGGACGGCGACGTTCAGGTTTCTCGCCCCGTCCAGCAGGTCCTCCAGCTCGGTCAGCTCGTGGTAGTGTGTGGCGAAGAGGGTGCGGCACCGGACGCGCAGGGCGATGTGCTCGCTGATGGCCCAGGCCAGCGCCAGCCCGTCGCAGGTGCTGGTGCCGCGCCCGACCTCGTCGAGTATGACCAGGCTGCGGGTGGTGGCGTTGTTGAGGATGTTGGCCGTCTCGATCATCTCGACCATGAAGGTGCTAAGCCCGGCGACCAGCTCGTCGGTGGCGCCGACGCGGGTGAAGATTCGGTCCACGATGCCGATCTCGGCGCGCTCGGCGGGTATGAAGCTGCCGGTCTGTGCGAGCAGCACCAGCAGGGCGGTCTGGCGGATGTAGGTGCTCTTACCTGACATGTTCGGCCCGGTGATGATCAGCAGGCGGTCGGAGTCGGCGGCCATGTGAACGTCGTTGGGGACGAAGTTCTCGCGCAGCATCTCGGCCAGCACCGGATGCCTGCCGCCGACGATCTCGAGGACGTTGTCCTGGGTAATGGTCGGCCTGCGGTAGCCGCGCTGCCGGGCGAGGTGGGCGAAGGCGGCCAGCACGTCCAGGGCGGCGACCGCGCCGGCGGCCGCCTGGAACTGCCCCACGTGCTCGGCCAGCTCGGTGCGGACCTGCTCGAAGAGCCGCTCCTCCAGCGCCTGCGCCCGCTCGGCCGCGGTCAGCACCTCCGACTCGTACCGCTTCAGCTCGTCGGTGATGTACCGCTCGGCGTTCTTGAGCGTCTGCTTGCGGACGTAGTCGGCCGGAACCTTCTCCGCGTTGGCGTGGCTCACCTCCAGGTAGTAGCCGAAGACCTTGTTGTAGCCCACCTTCAACGTGCCGATGCCGGTGCGGCGGATTTCGCGCCCCTGGTAGTCGGCCAGCCAGCCCTTGCCGTCGGTGCGGACGCGCCGCAGGCGGTCGAGTTCCTCGTCGAAGCCGTCGGCGATGACGCCGCCGAGGCGCAGCACCGGCGAGGCCTCCGGGTGGATCGCCCGGGCGATAAGCTCGGCCGGGGCGTCCAGCCCGTCGAGCTTCGGCAGCATCTGCCCGATAAGCTCGGCCGCGCAGCCAGCCAGCAGCTCCCGCACCTGCGGCAGGCGGGCGAGAGTCTCGCCCAGCCCCAGCAGCTCGCGCGGGCGGACCCGGGACATGGCGATGTTGGACGCGATCCGGTCGATCTGCGAGCAGCTGCCCAGCAGCTCCCGCAGGCGCCCGAGCCGCTCGGCGTCGTCGCCCAACTCTTCCACGGCGTCGTGGCGGGAGACGATCTGCGAGTAGCCCCGCAGCGGGTAGGTCAGCCAGCGCTCCAGCAGCCTGGCGCCCATGCCCGTCGCGGTGGCGTCGATCGTCTCCAGCAGCGACCCGGCCCGGCGGTTGCTCCGCAGCGTCCGCAGCAGCTCCAGGCAGCGGATGGTGTTGCCGTCCATGAGTACGCAGTCGGTGCGGTCGAAGCGGCGCAGGGCGAGGATGTGCCCCAGGGCCGTCTTCTGAGTCTCGCGGAGGTAGTCGATGATCGCCCCGGCGGCCGAGAGCGACGCGTCGTAACCGTCGAAGCCGAACCCCGCCAGCGTCTCCGTACCCAGATGCTCCTTGAGCAGCTCGACGGCCGAGTGGGCCTCGAAGGCCCAAGGCGGGCGCGACGTCGCCGAGGCGTCGATGCACTGCCGCAGGCTCTCGCGGAAAGATGGGCTGTCCATGGCCGCGCCGTCGGGCACGAGCACCTCGGCCGGACGGATCCGCACAAGCTCGTCCAGCGCGTGATCCGCCGGCGCGAGCATCGCCTCGAAGGCCCCGGTCGAAAGCTCCACCCAGGCGATGCCGATCTCGCCGCCGGGGGCGCCTCCGCCGCCCGCCTCCGACGGGTCGAACACCGCCGCAAGGTAGTTGCCCTCACGCCGGTCGAGAAGCTCCTCCTCGGTCAGCGTGCCCGGAGTCACCAGGCGAACCACGTCGCGCTTGACCAGACCCTTGGCCTTGGCCGGGTCCTCGACCTGCTCGCAGATCGCCACCCGGTGCCCGCTCTTGACCAGCTTGGCGAGGTAAGAGTCCAGCGCGTGGTAGGGTATCCCCGCCAGCGGCACCGCCGACGGGCCCTTGCTCCGGCTGGTCAGCGCCAACCCCAGCACGCGTGAGGCCGTCCGGGCGTCGTCGTGGAACATCTCGTAGAAGTCGCCCATCCGGAACAGCAGCACGTAGTCGGGGTAGGCCTCCTTGAACTGGCGGTACTGGCGCATGGCGGGCGTTTCGTCCTGCCCGCCGGAGGGGCTGGGTTGTCTGGTCTTCCTGGCGCCCATTGTCGCGACGTGATGATAGACGCCGGGCGCCCGGAGGACAAGTCGCCCGGGGTGGAATCACGTTGTGGTCTAGGCGGCGGTCGAGGCGCCGGCGGCGGCCTCGTCGGCAAGGTTGCGGAGTGTGGTTGCCAACCGCTCGACGAGCATCGGCCCCGGCCAGCGCCGCTGCGTGCGGCGGGGATCGAGCCGGCACCATTCCAGGGCGACGGTCATGGGGACCGCCTCCAGGCTGGTGCCTTCGACCTCGCCCGCCACTCGGGCCAGGGCTTCCGAGACGCTCAACGGCGTCTCCAGCCGCACGCCGGTGTCGCCTTGGCCGTCCGCGCAGCACGGCGGCGGCGTGAGCACGAAGTGCTCGCGGCAGGCGATGGGGCGGGAGGGATAAAAGGTGCACACATTGTCGGCCAGGAAGGGACACGGCAGCTCCAGGCCGGAGTACCAGCTCGATATTCGTTCGCTCGCCGCGCCGTCCGTCTCGGTCCCGCGGCCGGGCAGGCTGACGCCATCGGCCGGCGGCCGGGACTGAAGCACCCGCCTTGCCGCGTCGGCGAACCGCCCGGTCACCCGCTTGCGGCGCGAGCGCGGCAGCGAGTCAATATCGTCCCGGAGCCGGTACGCCTCCGGGGCTGACAGCGGCACGAGATAGTGGCAGCACGCCCCGCAGCCCTTGCGGCAGGAGACCGGCTGGCCGGCGCTGGCGGCACGCTGAACCGTCCGGGAGACGATCTCGTCGGCGATGCCTCGGGCCATCGGCACCAGGTCCCCCAGGCCCAGCGGCTCGTCGGCGACGGGCAGACGGACGCACAGGTCCTCGCCGAGGATCTCCAGCCGAAGCTCGATCGAGGCGCCCCCGGTGACACGTTCGCGGCCCCCGAAGCCTGTGGTCGCAAGCCGTTCCGTCATCGCGGATGCCTTCGCATCCCCGGCCTGGGGAGCCAGCACTCCCGGCCAGGCATATCCTTGCGACCGCACCCGCAACCTTGAAAGGCCGCTGATAGCCTCTATCGGCCAAAACAGGGGCAGACCTGAGGGCTGATTCCAGTATGTCAGCGCTCGTCCGGGGCCAGTTCTCGGCCATCCGCCGAACCGGTGCTCCCAGATGCCTATTTCGCCGGTCGGGTCGTCGCTCCGGAGGCGTCGTCGTCTCGTTCGCCCTGGGCCCCTATCGGCACGGCCTGGCGGCGGAGCACGGAAAGCAAACGGGCGATCCGACGATGCGCGCTGCGGGTGTGATGCACGCCGCCCGTGTGCCTGACTATCAGTTGCCCGTTGAAGTAGCGCACGCTCCCGAGCGTCCCGCTGTTGGCCTCCCAACTGTCGCGGTCGATCGTCCCGCGGATGAGGTCCAACAGGGCCGAGGCACGTCCCCTTTGCAGCTCCGTGGCTATGGCCTGTGCGAGCTCGGCGATCCGCCAGCGGTAGAGGTCCGCCAGCGTACCGGGGTGCCCTGGCATCGCGCGGGCTGCAGACTTCGGCACCGGCCGGCGGAGGGCCTCGGCGATGAGTTCGCGGACCAGCGTCTTCTCCCACTTCGCCGGCCCCGCCTCATCAATCAGGTCCCGCACGTCATAGACCCTGATGACTGTCCGCCCCTCATCCTCCAGGTATTCCTTCGTCGAGATTGTGATCACGCCCCCGTCCAGGGTGTATCGCAGATCGACCTGTCCGCCGCCGACGGTCTCCAGTACGGTCGTCAAGGCCTTCTCGAAGGTGACGTTGGTGAGCTTAATCTCGCCGACGACGGTGCCGGCGTCTATGCCGGCGGCCTGGAGGGCGCCCCAGTTGACGACGATGTTGACGTCGCCCATGTCGCGGAGGAACCTGATCGCGTCCTTGAACTTGATTCCGGTCACGTCCAATTCAGGCACCCGCAGGCGCATCTTCTTGCGGACCGCCAAGTTGGCCGGGCTGTCGGCGGTCGTTGCCGTCAGCGTCGCCTCATCGATCGTCCAGACTGCCCCGGTCTGGGCAGCGACCTGGGGCTGCTCCGCGCAACCGGTGAGCATGATGGCTGCCAAGAGCGCGCATACTGCGGCGAAACGAGTCGTGTACATGATCTGCTCCTTCGGGCCAGCCGGCGTCGGCGCGGAACCGCGCACGGACACCGCGGCTATGAGTGGAAGGTTCGGTCCGGCCAACTACCCGTCAGATAGAGGTATGAGGCTGATCTATTCTAATGCCATCGGCATCTTATGACAAGTCCGGCCAGGGCGATTTTCAGGGCCGCGCCCGGCAGGAAGGGCACGAGCCCGGCCATGAGGGCGCCCCCGGCCGAGAGGTCCGGCATGACCGGGTCGAGGCGGGAGTAGTAGTACAGCCAGGGCACGCCGCAGGCGAAGATGGCCGCCAGCCCGGCCAGCAGGGCCGCCAAGGTCAGGCCCCGGCTTCGGCCCCATCCTCGTGCGATCAGCGCCCCGGTCAGGCAGGCAGCGGGTGCGAAGCCGATCAGGTATCCGCCGGTGGGCCCGAGCAGGCCGAGCGGGTGGGCGAACAGCACCGGGCAGGCCGTCCCGGCCGCCAGGTAGGTCAATATGCTCATAGTCCCGGCCGCAGGGCCGAGAAGGGCGCCCACCAGCAGCACCGCCAGCGTCTGTGCGGTGATCGGCACCGGACCGATGGGCAGCATTATCTTGGCCGAGAGCGCCACGGCGCCGGCCCCCGCCAGGACGAAGACGGCCTGGTCGGCCAGTCTCCGCCGGTGTGTCGGTTGTGCCGCAATCGTGACGGCCGGGCTCATGCGGACCTCCCAAGCTGGGATGGCTTAGTATTTCATTCCGGCCTTGTCGCAGACGGCCTTGAGGCCCGCGACGGCCTTGCCGAATAGTTCCGGGCCGGTGAAGCCGCTGAACTGCCCGGCCGAGGCCATGTGCGGCTCGAGCGTCAGGTAGCCGTCGAAGCCCCGGGCCTGGGCGTCGGCCAGCGTCTCGGGGATCTGGCCCTCGCCCTCGCCCGCCGGCACGCACGTCTTCGCGCCGGCGACCTTGTCCTTGATGTGGAAGTAGTGCGTCAGCTCGGCCAGGCCCTGCGTCCAGCCTTCGTCGTACGGCGCGACGCCCGCGCTGACGAAATTGGCCGGGTCGAAGATGCCCTTCAGGTGCTCGCTGCGGATGGTGGCGAAGATGTCCTTCACGTCCTCGGGTTTCTCGCCGTAGATGCGGCCTTCGTTCTCGTGCAGCAGGACCACGTCGGCGGCCTCCGCCGCCTGGGCCATCGCCGCGAGCTGATCCATCACCTGCTGGCGATGCTCGGCGATCTCGCCGCCCTCGGGCGGGTAGAAACTGAACATCCGCACGTACGGCGCGCCGAAGGCCTTGGCCACGTCGAAGCAGTGCTTCAGCAGGTCCAGGTGCGGGCCGAAAGGCTCGTCGATGCGAATCTTGCCGATGGGCGAGCCGATGCACGGCACGCCGAAGCCCCGGCCGGCCATCTGGCGCGCGTACTCGCCCGCCTGCTCGACCGTGAACTCCGAGACGTTCATCTTGTCGATGCCGCGGACGTCGATGTAGCGCACGCCGTTGGCCTCGCAGACGTCCATCTGCGTCTTCAGGTCCGGCGCTATCTCGTCCGCAAAGGCGCTGAAAGTAGCCATAGTCTCTCCTCGCTCCCCGCCGGCCGTCGGCGGGGTATTCTACGTGCCCCGCCTGACCCGTGCAACGCCGGCGCGGCTCAGTCGATCCATTTGACGCCCTTGATCGCGGCTGCGTGGCGGAGCATCCGCTCCTGCCAGTCGTCGTAGAAGCCGTCGTTGCCCCACATGAACGCCGTGCCCAGGTACGGCTGGAGCGACCAGCTCCTGCGATGGTCGCCGTTGAAGACGGAGAAGACCTTCGCCAGGTACTCCTCCGCCGCCTTGACCGCCCGCGCCTTGGACGAGTCCGCGCGAGCCGCGGCGATGGCATCCTTCAGCAGCGTGTGGGCCTTCAGGTCGTCCATCCCGTCGGCCCAGTTGAGCATCGCCGGCGAGCGAACCCACATCCGCGCCTTGGCGTCGTAGCTCACCTGCCCCGGGATGTGCCCGCCGGTCAGGTGCCAGGCGTGGAAGTACTTCGCGCCGGTCGAGATCATCAGCATCCCGGCCTGGTAGCGGTTGGCCTCGTCCTTGTCGGTCGCGCCGCAGTATCCGAACTCCTTCTTGTTTTTCTTGATCCATTGGTACAGCTCTGGCCCGGACCAGTCGGCGGGGTCGTCGAAGGCCGGCGTGTTGTACCACTTCAAACACACCGGCAGCGGATCGAACTGGATGTCCAACGTCGTAAGGGCGTCTGGGGCTACCTCGTTCAGCCAGCCCATCGCCGGGTCCGGCCGGCCGTTGCGGCCGCCGCTCAGGTTAGGCTCGTCCCACGTCATGTAGATCAGCACCGGCCAGTCCGGGTGCCGCTTCCGGGCGGCCTCGATACGCTTGATCTGGGCCTTCCAGGCCTTCTCGGCCGTCTTGAGCCGCCGGCCCCAGCTCAGACCCTTCTTGTCGAACGCCGCCGGGCGGACACGCTTGAGAAGCGAACCGCCGTTCCACTTCGGACCAAGGTCGAAGTCGCTGAAGACACCGACGGCCGCGAAGCCGTAGCCCTTGAGCCACTTCATCGTCTTGTCCAGCTTGGCCAGGTCAACCTGCCAGGCGCCCTTGGCGTCCTTGCTGTAGGCAAGGAACCCACCGAAACGCATCAGGCAGTTGAACCCGCTGCGGCTGTAAACCTTCAGACCCGCGTCGTTGAACGGCGGGGCGTTGCCCTGAACGATGAGCCCCACGTACACGTCCTTGGGAATCGGCTGGACCATGTCCTGAACGCGGAGCGTCAGCGGGATCGAACGCAGGGGCTTGTCCTTCCCCTCCAGCAGCTCCACCTTCCCGGCGTAGCTGCCGGCCTTGGTCGTCTTGGGCACCTGGAAGGTCAGGAAGAAGTATCGCACGCCCTTATCCCCGGCCAGAGTCACCGGCGCCACGCCCGTCTTGGAGTTTAGCACCTTCATGTAGCGGCTGCGCGGCTCGCCCAGGTAGCCCGGGCAGTACTCGATCAGCTCCACGGGTATGCTGGCCCCGCCGGGACCGGATAGAGAACCGCGAGCCAGGCGGCAGAGGAGGTCTTTCACCTCCCGAGTGTGGTATACCCCGACGCAGTAGCTCACCCGCTGGCCCTTCAGGGCGAACCTGTCGAGTTTGGCGAGCTTCTCGTGGGCATAGGGCATGGCCGCCCACTGGTGACGGCGGCGGTTGCCCTCGTCAACCCAGCCCAGGGGCATGCACGGCGGGCGGGTGAAGACGAAGACGCCGTCCTTTACCAGCGGCTTGACCGTCAGGTCGAAGCGGACGTTGACCTCCGGCTGCTCCATCAGCACCGCGTCGTCCAGCCACCAGCGGCCGCGGGTCTTGCCCGGCTCCATGTAGAAGTGCCTGCGCTGCTGGAGGACGAACTCCACCGTGGCCTGGGAGTGACTGGCCTTGGCCGTGTAGCGGTCCATCCCCCAGTCGTCCACGCCCCCCTCGGTCGTCGCCTTCAGCCACTCACGCGTGCTGCACTGGCCGGGAATGCTGCCGGCAAGGGCGTTTACCTCGCGCATCTTGGCGGGGTCCTTCGGGTCCTTGGCCTTGGTGACGATCCGGAAGTGGGCGGCGTTGCCCGCCTGGTAGCCGAAGCGGCTGACGTTGTCGGTCTTGCTCCACACGCCGAAGTAGTACCACGAGTCCTTGTTGAGCTTGACGGACTTGGCGTAACGCGTCCTGACCTGCTGCTTGTCGGCCGTCAGCAGCAGCGCCGACTTGCCGGAGTGCTTTACCTCCGCGTCCAGCCTCGCCGGCGCGCCGAACCCGGCCGGCCTGCTTCCATCGGCCTTCTCGAAGGAACCGTTGGCGATCAGGTTGTGGGGGCTATCGGCCAGCTTGAGCGTCTCTATCTTCGTCTGCTTGGGCGAATTGGCCGAGGTGTTGGTTATGCGGTACGAGAGCGTCTGGCCGGGGGCCATCTTCGGCACCACGAAGACGATCTCGTCGTTGCCGATCTGGTCGTAGGGGGGGATCGCCTCGACGGCGTGGGGCACCTCGGCCCCGGACGGGTCGTACACGTGGAAGCCCTTGGGGTTGACCCCTGCCGGGTCGAGGTTCCTGCCCAGGACGGTGTAAACGCGCAGGATGACCGGCCAGTCGGTCTTTGCCTGGCCTGAGACGTTCTTGAGGTCCACCTGCACGTCGTAGCCGGCCGCCGCACCGCAGCCGCCAGTGATCGCCAGAACAAGCACTCCCGCAATAACCGCACTTACGCATCTGCCGTTCATCACCTTCTCCTTGATTGTTTACCCCTGTTGCCGGGGGGCGTGATTCTGACTGATTCGTCCGGTGGATTCAAGCCCCCGCCGCACTTGCATGGAGGCGTCGTCGTCGGGCCTCTACGGCAGCGCCCAGCGGCTCCACAGCAGGGAGGGCTTCTCGCCGGCGCGGTGCTTCTGGTAATAGACGGTCAGCACCGAGCCGTCCGGCATCTCGACCGAGGCGGGATAGCCCAGGTCCCAGTCCGGCCCGTCGTCCCGGAGAATCCAGTCGGCGTCCCAGCTCTCGCCGCCGTCGCGGGAGATCATCATCCGCTGGCCGTAGGGCTCGCGGCGGTAGCCATAGACGCAGACGATCGCCCCGGACGAGTGCCGCAGCAGGTGGGGCGGGCTGCCGTAAACGCCGGTGGGCGTGGCCGGGGTCCAGGTGGCCCCGCCATCGTCCGAGCTGGTCTGGAACAGGTGGAAGGTGTGCTCGGCGGCAGGGTCGTCGTCGCCACTGGCCTCGAAGCGGATCATCCCGACCAGTCGGCCGGAGTCGAGCTCGACCACGTGCGGCTCGTGGTAGTTGGCCGGCAGCGTGCCCTCGTGTGTCGGCACGCAGCCCAGCTCGCTCCACGTCCTCCCGCCGTCGGCGCTGCGGCAGGAGAGGATCTCGCCGCGCTGCTGGTCGCCGGCGGCGAACCCGGCCTTGCCGAGGTAGAGCAGCTCGCCGCCGGCCAGGGCGATCGGCCCGTGGGGCGTCGAGACGGGCACGCGGATCGGCTCGCCCCATGTCAGGGCGTCGTCGCTGAGGCGTACCCACGACCCGAGGTGCCGGGCGACGAGGTCGTCCGTCCAGGCGCCGAGCGCCTCCTGCCAGCGGGCGATGGCCTCGCCCGAGAGCGACGGCCTTGCCTGGTCGAAGTACCTGCGTGTGTCGCTGGTGAACCAGCTCAGCAGCAGGCGCTTGCCGCCGAGGCAGAGGATGCCGGCGTCGCGGTCGTCCAGGGGCGAATCGTTGACGACGCGCGGCTGGGACCACGTCCGCCCGGCGTCGTCGCTGAAGTTGAGGACCGTCTTGCCGAAGGGGCAGACGTGCTCGGTCCGCAGCCCGGAGCTGGCGACCACCAGCGTCCCATCGCCGGTTCGGGCCACCGAGGGCCAGCCGAAGTATCCGAATGTCTGGCCTGGCAGGCTGCACACGATGCCGTGCTCGGCCTTGAGCCTTCGTCCCATGTGATCGTGCCTCCAGACGGTATCGGCCAGGGGTTGGTAACCCATCTGCCCCCCGCTGTCACGCGCTGTCTGCCACATTTCGGGCGCGCCCAGCCGGCGAGTCCTTGTCCGGCCCGGCGATTTCCCCTAACCTCCGCTGCCTGACACTGAGGTGGGCTTGAGGCCCCCATGAATGGCGGAGGTAAACCGATGTCGTCAGACTGTCTGTTCGAGTTCGAGCCCCTGGCCGAGAGCGGCCGGGCGAGGCTTTCGATCGACCTGTCCGCGCGCTGCCCGCACCCGGTGGAGCGGATGCTCTACGGCAAGTTCTGCGAGCACCTGGGCTACAACATCTACGGCGGGATGGAGGCGCAGATTCTCCACAACGCCACCTTCGGGCAGATCAAGGGCGGCGAGGGGCTCGCCCTGGGGCTTGCCCGCCGGATGGGCTGGCCCGACGGCGAGACGGTGGCGGCCTCGTTCACCGACGGCGCGGCGATCGGCTGGTTCCGCCTCGGCTCGAAGGAGCAGGTGCTGCTCAGCCCGGACGCCGGCCCGCACGGCAGCAGCGCCCAGCGTTTTGAGACGCCCGGCGCCTCGGCGGCCTCGCCCCTGGGTATTGGGCAGTGGACGTACCTGCCGCTGCATCGGACGGGCGGCTACGAGCTGCGGGTGGTGGCCCGGGCCGTCGAGCCGTGCCGGATCGAGCTGTCGCTGTCGCCGGTTGACTCGGCCGGAAAGGCGGGCGACGCCCTCGCCCGGACGACGATGGACCTGACCGACGATTGGGCCACGCTGACCGGGCGGCTGGACGTGCCCCGCGGCCGCGGGGTGGACGATAAGGGGGTGTTCCTCTTCGCCGTCACGGCCGCCGGGGCGGCTAACATTGTCATCGACCGCGTCCTGCTGTATCCCGACGACCACGTCAACGGCGCCGACGCGGAGATCATCGCCCTGCTGAAGGAAGCGGCCCTGCCGATCCTCCGCTGGCCGGGGGGGAACTTCGTCTCGGCCTATGACTGGCCCGATGGCGTCGGGGCGGTGGACGCGCGCCGGACCCATCTCAACCCGGTGTGGGGGGGCATGGAGTCGAACCTCTTCGGCACGGACGAGTTCATCGCCTACTGCCGGGAGGTCGGCTGCGAGCCGCTGATCTGCGTGAACGCGGGCAACGGCACCGCGGCCGGGGCCGCCGCGTGGGTGGAGTACTGCAACGGCTCGCCCGACACGCCGATGGGGCGGCTGCGGGCGGAGAACGGCCACCGCGAGCCCTTCGGCGTGAAGTACTGGGAGATCGGCAACGAGATCTTCGGCCGCCACCAGACGGGCTGGACGACGCCGGGCGGGAACGTGGACCGTTTCATGCACTTCGGCCGTGCCATGCGGGCGGCCGACCCGTCGATCCGGCTGCTGGCGTGCGGCGGGCTGCACCTGGGCGTGGACCACGAATGGAACCGCCGCCTGACCAACGAGACCGACGGCGGCGCCGACTGCCAGACGCATCACATCCTGGAGGGCGGCACGCTCGACGACGGCGTGGACCCCAACGAGCTGTTCGACGCCTTCATGGCGTATCCGATTCAGATCGGCCGGGAGTATCGGCAGATGCGGGAGCGGATGCTCGAGGCGGGGATCGCCGATCCGCACCTGGCGATCACCGAGCTGCAACTGTTCGCGTCGCGCCCGCACAGGCCGCCCGGGGACGATGGGGCGGCGCGGGCGCCGATCCCCACGCCGGCGACAATCTCCGAGGCGCTCTACGCCACGCTGATCGTTCACGAGTGCATCCGCCTGGGCGACTTTGTGGAGATGCTGACTCACTCGGCCACGGTCAACCACGGCGGCGGGCTGCGGAAGGACAGGCAGCGCGTCTGGGCCAACCCGGTCCACCACGCCCACGCGATGGGGGTCGAGCTGGCCGGCGGGACGCCGCTGGGCGTCGCCCTCGCATGCGGGACGTTCTCGACGGCCCACGAGTTCGGGCATCTGCCGGCGGTTGAGGGCATCCCCGACCTCGACGCGATGGCGGTGCTGGCCGAGGGCGGCGAGGAGCTGACGCTCATGCTGGTTCACCGCTCGTCCGGGGCCGGGCCGGTGGAGCTGGCGATCGACCTGGGCGGCTTCGTGGCCCGCGGGCGGGTGGAGATTCTGACGCTGGCGGGCGAGACGCTCGCCGACGAGAACACCTACGCCGAGCCGGAGCGGGTGGTCCCTCAGTCATCGTCGGCAGAGGTCCGCGACGCAGCGCTGACGCTGACGCTGGCCCCGTATTCGCTGACGCGGGTGCGGATCGCCGGGCGGTCAGCCGGGGGCGCCTAACCGCTCCAGGGCCGCGGCGGCGGCCGCGCACGGCGGTCAGCGCCTCTTCCTCACCGGGCGCATCTGGCTGTCCCACGGCCGGAGCAGGCGGAGGCCCTTCCTGGCCCTCAGCAGCCGGTGGCAGTCGGGCAGGTCGAAGTCCTTCAGCACGCTCGGCACGAGCGACGACAGCGGCCAGCTCTGCACCGGCACCTGCGTCAGCTCGTGGTAGCTCCTCAGGGCGTTGTGCAGGGTGACGCGCTTGACAAGCGGGTGGAGGCAGGCGGCGAACGTCGCCCAGATCGCGCCCAGCCCGCGCCCGACGAGGTGAACGCCGCGGCACCCCCGGTCGGCGAACAGGTCGAGCACGGCCAGCAGGTCGTGCACCCTCCGCCCGCAGTACGGCTCCTTGAGCATCAGCCCGTGTGAGGCGTACAGGTACTCGCTGCCGTAGGGGTTGAAGAACTGGCTGTCCGCGCATGTCCTGGCGCCGAGCTGCCCGATGCCGCGGACCTCGACGGCGAAGAGGGGCTTGGCCTTGGGCCCCAGGCCCTTGGCCATGTCCTGTGCGACGGACAGGTGGGGGACGAAGATGGTCGCGCGGGTGCACTTGGGGAAGTATCGCCCGCCGTCCATAGGTCCGCAGACGTGCACGAGTGCCTGGATGCCCGGCTCTGTCTCGACTGCCATGGCCGAGACCACGCGCCGTTTCTCTGTGGCCGACCATATCAGCCGGATGGCGCGGTAGTGGGGCGGCGCCTTGCGCGGCGGCAGGACCAGCCGCCTGGCGATACGGTCGAGCAGGGCCTTTCCCGACAGCCGCTTCCGCTCCCGGGCCGCGCGGGTGGCGCGTTCGCGCGTGAAGTCGAACACCCGCCGGGCGCCGCGCATCCGGTGCACCTGTCCGGCCGGGGTGGCGTTGAGCGTCGCCTCGGTCTCCAGCCGCTGGCGGGCGCTCTCGCGGGGCTTGCCCCTGACGCCGGCGTGCTTGTTGAAGAAGCGGTACATCGCCTCGCGGTTCTCTTTGTAGTACCCGTGCAGGCGCGGGCCGATGAACAGATCGACGTCGCCGCGGCGGCCGAGGATGCCGTAAAGCCGACGCAACTCCGCGTACACCCCCCGCAGCCCGCGCAGGTCGAAGAAGTCGAGCTCCTGGCTGAGCAGCAGCGTGGGGCGGGGGATCTGGGCGATGAAGAAGTCGGTCATGTCGAGCCCGGCCGCCATGAGCCCGGGCGGGCACTGCTCGCAGTCCTGCGGCTCCTCGTTCTCCATGTTGTAGATGAACTGGGTGACGAAGCAGCTCGGGGCGGCCATGGTGAACCGGTCGTCCAGGGCCGTCAGCCAGGTGGTCATCGTCCCGCCGCCGGAGTTGCCGGTCAGCCCGACGCGGGCGGCGTCCACCTCAGGCCGGGCCAGCAGGTAGTCCAGCCCGCGGATGCCGTCCCACGCCCGCCAGGCGCCGAAGAAATCGCCCAGCAGCGACATCTGGTTGCCCATCATGTTGTGTTCCTGCGTGCAGCCCCGGGGCCAGGCGCGGCCTTCCTTCCTGGGATACTGCAACCGCTCGCCCTGGCTGAATGGGTCGTAGGTCAGGACGACGTACCCCTGGCGCGCCAGGTTGGCGGAGAAGGCCTGGTAGAGGTCGTATGCCTTTCCGGGCAGGGCGTGCCCGCAGGTGCCCAGCACGGCGGGGCACGGCCGGCGGGCGGCCCTGGGCAGGTACAGGTTGGCCGTGACAGGCAGGGCCGGGCGAGACTCGTAGATCACCTTCTCGATGGTGTAGGCCCTGCGCCGGACGGTGCCGGTGATGCGGGCGTTCAGCGGGGTGCGCCTGGGCATCGGCCCGAAGCACGCCCGCAGCTTGCGCCGCACCTCCGCGCGGAGGCGCATCAACTGCGTCTTCGTCTTGACGGCGGCCCTGGCGGCGGCGCGGCGGCGGAAGATTTCCCGCTCGCGCTGAACGTAATACTCATGCACCATGTGGCCGTAAGGATATTGCTCGGACATGACTGCGTTCCTCGCCAAAGTTCGCGTTATCCCAGGGCCAACCATTTACCGTGATGGACCGGGCCGGTCCAGGGTAAACTACCCGCCTGCCGCCGGCCAGGTGCATGCGGCCGCGGCTGTGGTACAATGCCGCCGGATACGGCGCCCGGGCGAAAGGAGTGCATCTTGGAAGACATGCCGACTGTCGATTTCTTCGGGAAGAAGGTCAGCCGCCTTGTCTGCGGCGGCAACCCCTTGGGCGGCTTCTCGCACGTCTCGGCCGAGATGGACTGGGACATGATCTGCTACCACACCATGCCGAACATCATGAAGCTGCTGGACGACTGCTGGGCCGCCGGCATCAACACCTTCCAGTCGCGCGGCGACCGGCACCAGATGCGTGCGTACCTGGAGCACCGGCTCGCCGGCGGGCGGATGCAGTGGATCGCCCAGACGGCCTCGGAGTTCATCTCCATCAAGTCCAACATCGCCGAGCTGCTCCGCTACGAGCCGATCGCCCTGTACAACCACGGCACGCACACCGACAACTGCTGGTACGCCGGGAAGATGGAGGAGGTCCACGACCTGGTCAAGGCCATGAAGGACACCGGCCTGCCGGCAGGGATCGGCACCCACATCCCGGCCGTGATCGAGCACATGGAGGAGCAGGGCTGGGAGACGGACTTCTACATGTGCAGCTTCTACGACCTTGCCCGGGGCTACAAGTCGGCCCCGGCCATGGAGCAGGATGCGTATGCGAAGGACCGCTATCCGGCCTCGGACCCGGCGCGGATGGCGGCGGTGATACAAGCGGTGGACAAGCCGTGCCTGGCGTTCAAGATCCTCGCCGCCAGCCGCAACTGCGCCACGCCGGAGGCGACGCGCTCGGCGTTCGAGGCCGGCTTCGCCGCCATCAAGCCGGCCGACATGGTCGTGGTGGGAATGTTCCAGAAGTACGCCGACCAGGTGGCGGAGAACGCCGGCTACGTGCGTGACATTCTCGGCGCCTGACGCGCCGCCTCAGCAGGAACGGAGGCATGAAAGACACCCGGCACCCGCACCCGCACGTCGATCCTCGCCAGCCGCGAAACGGCGCCCGCCCCGGGACGAACCCGCCGGTCTTCGTCTGGAAGCCGACGGGCGGCGAGGGCGGCTTCCGCCTGACGGTCGCCCGCGACGAAGGCTTCAGGGACGTGTGCCTTGACCGCCCGGGCCTGCCCGACCCGGTGTTCCTGCCGGAGCGGGCCCTGCCGGCCGGGGAGTACTTCTGGAAGTGGTCGGCGGCCTGCGGCGAGTCCGAGGTCTTCAGCTTCCGGATCGGCCCCGAGGCCGTTGTGCTCGAGGTCCCGCCCGCGCGGGAGTGGCTCGAGCGTTTCCCCGCCGAACATCCGCGGATCTACGTTCGCCCGGAGGATGTGGCCGACCTGCGCGAGTCGCGCGCCGGCAGGAGGGCGGAGATGTGGCGGGCACTCCAGGCCAGCGCCGACGAGCTGTTCGCCCAGCCGCACGAGATCGACGAGCCGCCTTACCTCGCCGACAGGCGCCGCGACTACCGCAAGTACTTCGAGGTATGGCACCGGGCGATGGTCGAGTCGCGCAACTTCATCCGCGGCGCCCACACGCTGTCGCTGGCCTACCTGGCCAGCGGCGATGCCCGCTACGCCCGCGCCGCCTGCGGGCGCATGGCCTCGATAAGCCGCTGGGACCCGACCGGCTCCAGCAGCATCGACCACAACGACGAGGCCCACATGTCCGTCATCTGGCACGGGCCGCAGGCCTGTGACTGGGTGTGGGACCAGTTCACCGACGAGCAGCGCGAGCTGGTGATCGACCAGTTCCGCCGCCGCGGGCAGATCAACTACGAGCACATGCACGGGCGGGGGATGTACGGCGTGGAGCGGTTCGATTCGCACGCCGGGCGGGAGATCGTCTTCCTGGCGATGATCGCCTTCGTCTTCCACGAGCACATTCCCGAGGCGGCTGGGTGGCTGGAGTGGCTGCGCCCGGTGCTGTGCGGCGTCTGGCCCATCTGGGCGGGCGACGACGGGGCGTGGGCGGAG
Organism: uncultured Planctomycetales bacterium; assembly: GCA_965602635.1. Classification (GTDB taxonomy): domain Bacteria; phylum Planctomycetota; class Phycisphaerae; order SM23-33; family SM23-33; genus CBFCZU01. The sequence goes on from CBFCZU010000033.1 coordinate 23,925, forward strand.
GGTCCGTCCTACAGCACGGCCTACGTCGGCATCATGACCATGTTCGCCACGGCGCTGAAGCGGGGGGCCGGGATCGACCTCTACCGCCGGACGTTCTGGGCCAACCACGCCCGCTGGCGGGAGGCGTTCATCCCGCCCTACGCGCAGTGGTGCGGCTTCGGCGACAACGGCCTGCGCCCGCCGCTGGAGGGCAGCACGGACATCGTCGAGACGATCGGGCGCGAGACCGGCTCGGGCGAGCTGGCGGAGTACGTGGCCGCCTGCCGCCGGGCCGCGCCGCGGGCAGCGCCGCCGCCGCAGGCATACCTCGCCCCGGCGGCGGGGCCCACGCCCGCCCCGGCGGCCAGGGAAGGACTGTGCAGGGTCTTCCCCTACGCTGGATGGGCGGCCATCCGCACGCACATCGACGACCCGGGCCGCGACGTGGCGCTGCTGCTGCGCTCCTCGCCGCTTGGCGCCGTCAGTCACTCGCACGCGAGCAACAACGACTTCGCCATCCACGTCGCCGGCGAGGTGCTGGCCATGCCCAGCGGCTACTACGACGGCTACGGCTCGGCCCACCACGTCCGGTGGGTATGGCACACCAAGTCGCACAACTGCCTGACGCTCTCGGGCGCCAGTCAACTGCGCAGCCACGACTCCGCCGGGGCTGTGAAAAACGCCTTCGAGGACGAGCACCTGGCGTACTTCCGCGGCACGGCCGACGCCAGCTACCGCGAGGCCGACCGCTGCCGCCGCCACGTCTGCTTCCTCAAGGACGCCACCGCCTTCGTGCTGATCGACGAGTTCGTCGCCGCGGCAGCGCCCGTCGGGCTGGAGTGGAACGTCCATTCCTTCAACCCGTTCGCCGTCGATGAGCGGAAGCGGGCCTTCCTCATCGAGCGGGGCGCCAGCAGCCTCGAGGGGCACTTCATGTTCCACGACGAGGCGTTCTTCTCGCTGTCGGAGGGCTGGGACCCGCCGCCCATGCCCAGCAGGGGCCTGAAGGAGTATCCGCCGCAGCACCATCTCCGCTTCAACGTCACCGCCCTGACGCAGCGGCGGAACCTGGGCGTGGTGCTCGCCCCCGGGCA
>CBFCZU010000034.1:0-24915 GCA_965602635.1 uncultured Planctomycetales bacterium
GCCTCTTGACAACGCCACGAAATCCCGTATGCAAGGGTTCTTTCGCAACGCCTTTTAAGGAAGGAATTGCCCTATGTCCGACGCAATCACCAGCGATCTGCCGGCGGCGCGCGGCGACCAGCGGCCGAACATCCTCATGCTGTTCACCGACGAGCACAACGCTTTTCTGTCGGGTTTCATGGGCCACCCGATCGTCCGGACGCCCAATCTCGACCGCCTCGCGGCCGAGGGGGTGACCTTCGACAACGCCTACTGCAACTCGCCGCTGTGCTCGCCCAGCCGCCAGTCGTTCATGGCCGGGCTGCACTGCTACGACGTCGGCATGTGGAACAACACGGCCGCCATGCCGCCCGACACGGTGACCTGGGCGCACATGCTCTCGGCCGGGGGCTACGAGACGTCCCTGTTCGGCAAGATGCACTTCAACGGCTACGAGAAGATGTACGGCTTCGACCGCCGCCCGGTGCTGGAGGGCAACGACGCCGGCGAGAGCTTCTATTCCTGGGGCCTGCGGACCAGCCACCTGTGGACCGACCCGCTGCCCTACAGCGCCGGCGGAGGCAAGGGCGGCAACTGGAAGGGCCTGATGAACGCCGGGGCCGATACGCCGGAGCGCCGCCCGATCTTCCGCAAGGACATCGAGGTCCGCGACGGCGTGCTGGCGGAGCTGCGCGAAAAGGCCGCCAAGCCGGCCGAGCAGCCTTGGGCGATCTGCGCCAGCTTCGTCCTGCCTCACCCGCCCTGGAAGGCCCGCGCCGACATCCTCGAGACCTACCGCGGCAAGGGCGACCTGCCGTTCAACCACCGCGGCGAGGGGCGCGACACCTGCGACAGATACGTCCAGCAGTACCACGGCGACCTCAGCGGCCTGCCCGAGGAGGCCATCCGCAACGCACGCGAGGTGTACTTCTCGCTGATAACCGAGGCCGACGAGCACTGCGGGATGATCCTCGACTGCCTCGAAGAAATCGGCCTGGCGGACAACACCGTGGTGTTCTACTTCACCGACCACGGCGACATGGCCGGCGAGCACGGCGACTGGGGCAAGGTCACGCTGCTGGAGAGCGCCGTCCGCGTGCCGCTGATCGCCCGCTGGAAGGGGCACTTCGGCGAGGGCGTCCGCGCGGAGCAGCTCGTCTCGCTGGTGGACCTGTACCCGACGTTCCTGGACGTCGCCGCCGTCGAGCTGCCCGAGCCGCTGTACCTGCACGGGCACTCGCTCATGCCGCTGCTGACCGGCAGGGGCCAGTTCAAGGGCGGGACGGTCTTCGGCGAGTTCGAGGGCGAGGGCTGGAACCACCCGCGGGCGTTCCTCCGGTCGGGGCGGTTCAAGTACGTTTACAACCACACGGCCGAGGAGAGGCTCTACGACCTCCAGGCCGATCCACACGAGATGGCCAATCTCGCCGACGACCCAAGCTGCGCGGAGGCCCTCGCCGAGATGCGGGCGAAGCTGCCGGCAGACTGGGACCCGGAGAAGGTCGAGCGGCAGGTGCTGCTCGCCCAGGCGCGGAGAAAGATCGCCCGCTGCAAGAACGTCTGCAAGGACCTCGGCTGGTGAGGATGTCAACGCAGAGATCGCAAAGACCGCAGAGGTATCAAGAATAGAAGATTTGTCTTGAAGCGCTGATCCCTTTTCTCTTCCCTCTGCGCTCTCTGCGGTCTCTGCGTTGAAATCTTTTTACGCGTAGCTGTGCAGGCCGGCGAAGATCCGAGCGAGGTTGACCCAGAGCAGCGTTATGGCTATGACGGCGACCGCGGCCAGCACTATGGCGGCGTTGGCGCGCGGGCGGGTGGGCCCGGACATCGCCCGGTAGTGGAAGTAGCCCGCGCAGATCAGCCAGCCGGCCAGCGACCACAGCTCCTTGGGGTCCCAGTTCCACCAGTCTCCCCAGGCGAGCTTTCCCCAGACGGCGCCGAGGACGAGCCCCGCCGTCAGCAGCGGGAAGGCCAGGCACATCAGCCGATGGACGCCCGGCTCGCGGTCGCTCGCCGCCTCGGCCCGCTTGGCCAGCAGGCCCGCCGCCGCCACGGCCGCCTTGCCCATCACCACGTATCCGATCAGGTAGGCGGCCACGTGCGGGATGAACAGCGGGCTTTGCAGGGCGGGCATCAGCGGGGCGGCATCGGCCTTCATCGCGAAGCCCGGCCCGGCGAGCATGGCTGCGGCCAGCAGCATGTCCCAGCACTCGCCGCCGACCCCCAGCAGCCGCCGGCAGAAGACCGACAGCGGGAACATGAGCATCCCCATGAACAGCAGCACCTCGAACATGTTCGCCAGCGGCACGTGGCCGGCGTCGAGCCCGCGGTAGATGCACGAGGCCGCCGCCAGGGCGAAGCCCGCCGCATAGGCACGCCAGGCGAGCTTCTTTCCACCGGCGAGCCAGGCCGCCACGCCCGACAGGTACGCCGCCATCGCCGCGTAGATCAGCAGGCCCTGCATGGTCAGCTTGATCGCCATCAGCTCGCCCCCTCCCGCTTCCGCCGGCGGGCGTTGACGTATCGCCACGCCGGCTCGACCCAGAACCACCACGCCGCGGCCGCGCAGATCAGGGCGAATCCGGCATAGACCACCGCCAGGCCGGCGTCGGAAACGACCATCAGCACGGTGTACTGCCCGGCGGCCTTGTCATAGTCGAGCTGATAGAAGTGGTAACCGCCGTAGTGGAGCGGATGGTTGACCTCGACGACCTTGCCGGCGACGACCTTGCCGTCGCGGACGATCGACAGGCGGCTCTTGAAGTCGCGGACGGCGCGGGTCGTGACCAGGTAGAGCGTGGGCAGGCCGGCCTGGCGCCACTCACCCGCGGTGGCGTAGAGCTCGGCCAGGGGCAGCGGCGCCGGCTCGTCGCCGTGGTCGGCTATCAGCCAGCCGAGGACGGTCCGGTCGCCCCGCGTCAGCTCCAGCTTGCATGCCGGCGTGCCGTGGGCGTCGGGCACGACGTGGATCGCCCCGGCCTCCCGAGTGACCCGCGCGGCCGGGAAGAACTCAAGGACCCTCACCCGCGCGTCGGTCAACGGGATGGGCGCCTCGCGCCCGACGGTCCAGTCGATCCGCCGGCCCCGCCGCCCGGAGGCGACCTGGCCGCGGGCGATACCCACCGCCAGATACGGCGGCTCGGAGGGCGGGTAGTACTCGATCCAGAACTTCTCCAGCCTGACCTCGAACGGTAGCCTCCCCAGCTCGTCGGGGCGGCTGATCTCGTGGAGGCGGCTTTCGGCCTGGCCCTGCCGGACGGCCATGTATCCCTTGCGGACCTTCTCGCCCCCGCCCAGGCGGGCGCGGAGGCGATGCCCTGCGGCCGAGCCCCACATCCCTCCGGCCACGACGAGGACCACCCCCAGGTGCATGGCCAGCAGCGCCGGGCGGCGGATGAGCCGGCCGGTGGCCACGAAGCCGCCCATCAGCAGGGCCAGCAGCAGGCACCAGAAGACCGCCAGGGGAATGGAGTTGAAGAGTTCGCCGGCCCGCTCGGCCCCGAGGAACGCCCCCACGACCGACAGCACGGCAAGGGCGGCGATGGCGATCAGAGCTACCCACAGCCAGATTCGACGAAGGCTCACGCTCGCCCTCCGCAGCGGCACCTGGCCTGCTTATTGCATGACCCCTTCCGGGTTCATGCAATAAACACCTTTGCGAGAGGCGGTTCTCTCGCAAAGGTTTCGACTCGGCGCTTCGCGCCTCGCTCAAGGCTAGCCCTGAGCAAGAGCGACGCAAGTCGCTCGCGTCGAAGCCCGCGGGGCGGATGTTGCACGGGCACCGTGCAACATCCGGGCCGGCCGCGGGCCCTACTATAGGACCTCCGGCGGGGTTGTCAAAGACGCCGAAATTGTCATCGCCTACCAGAAAATACTTGCATGGATTAGGATGCGTCGCTACAATTCCGCGCGGGTCGGCTTTCAGCAGCAACAGTCATCTGTGGCCCCTGCATATGGGCAAGCTTCGCCAATAGCGCGTGGTGTCCGCAAACACGTGAAGGATCGGACCATGCCCGCCGCCAGGGGCGTGGAGGCATCCGAAGGTAACGCTATGGCCACAGACCTGAGAAACATGGGAATTGACGTTCTCGACGGCACCCTCTGGGGCACGCACTTCTGCCACTTCTACGAGACCGCCGCCGACCTGATCGAGGTGCTCGTGCCTTACTTCAAGGCCGGGTTGGAGAGCAACGAGTTCTGCATGTGGATTTGCTCGGAGCCCCTGGACACAAGCCAGGCCCGTAAGGCGCTCAAGGCGGCCGTCCCGGGCCTCGACGGATACCTGAAGAAGGGCCAGATCGAGATCCTTGCCCACGATGAGTGGTACGTCCAGGATGGCGCATTCGACTCCCAGCGCGTGCTCGACGGCTGGGTCGAGAAGCTCAACAGTGCCTTGGGCGCCGGATACGACGGGCTTCGGCTGACCGGCAATACCCACTGGCTCGAAAGCAATGACTGGGAGGACTTCGCTGCCTACGAGCAGCAGGTCAACAGCGTCATCGGCAAGTATCACATGCTCGCAGCCTGCTCCTATGCCCTGGACAGATGTGGCGCTGCCGAGATTCTCGACGTGGTCACCAATCATCAGTTCGCCCTCATTCGGCGGCAGGGGAAGTGGCAGAGACTTGAGAACCCCGATCGCCGGCGGGCGGCGGAGGCGCTTCGTCTTCACGATGAGATCGCGGCGAACATGTCCGAGGGCGTTTACCTGGTCCGGACGAGCGACGGTGTCATTGCCTATGCAAATCCGAGATTCGAGGAGTTGTTCGGGTACGAGCCCGGTGAGATGGTCGGCCAGCACGTTTCCATCGTCAACGCTCCGACTGAAAGGAATCCTGAAGAGACCGCCAGGGAGATCACGGCGTTCATAGCCGCCAATGGCTATTGGCGGGGCGAAGTCCATAACATCAAGAAGGATGGCACGCCGTTCTGGTGCCACGCCAGCGTTTCCGTGCTCGATCATCCCGAGTACGGTAACGTGTTCGTCGCAGTCCATACGGACGTCACCGAGCGGAAGCAGGCGGAACAGGCCCTGCGGCGCAGCGAGGAGAGGTATCGCGACCTGGTGGAGGGGGTGGATTATCTGGTCACTCAGGTTGACCGTGAGGGGCGTTTCATCTTCGTCAACCACGCCGCGAGGAAGGTCTTCGGCCTGGAGCCGCGGCAGTGCGTCGGGCTGTCGGCCTTCGACTTTGTGCACCCCGACGACAGGGCCAGGACCAAGGAGGCCTTTGCCGGCTGGATACGCGACGGGCGCCGTAGCGCGACCTTCGAGAACCGCCAGATCGGCCCGGGCGGCCAGGTCCGCGACATGCTCTGGACGATCGCACTTCACTTCGACGACGCCGGCGAGGTGACGGCCATCAATTCCATCGCCCACGACATCACCGATCGCAAACGGGCCGAGGCCAGGCAGCGCAAACTCGAGGAGCGCGTCCAGCACGCCCAGAAGCTGGAAAGCCTGGGGCTTCTGGCCGGGGGGATCGCCCACGACTTCAACAACCTGCTGGTGTCGGTGCTGGGCAACGCCGACCTGGCCTTGAGCGAGCTCCCCGGCGGCGCGCCGGGCCGCAGTTGCGTGGAGGACATAAAGAAGGCCGCCATCCGCGCCTCGGAGCTAACCGGGCAGATGCTGGCCTATTCGGGCAGGGGGCGGTTCCTGGTCGGGCCGGTTGACCTCAGCGAGCTGGTGAGGGAAACGGGTCGCCTGCTGGAAGTTTCCATCCCCAAGAGCGCGTCCCTGAAGTACGAGCTGGCCGACGGCCTGCCGGTAGTGGAGGCCGACGCCGCCCAGATCCACCAGGTGGTGATGAACCTGATCACCAACGCCTCCGAGGCCATCGGCGAGGAAGGCGGCTCCATCACCGTCAGGACCGGCGTCATCGACGTGGGGCCTGAGTACCTGGCCGCGACTGACCTGGGGGAGGGCCTGCCCGAAGGCCCCTACGTTTTCCTGGAGGTCTCCGACACCGGGCGGGGGATGGACAGGCGGACACGGGCCAAGCTCTTCGACCCCTTCTTCAGCACCAAGTTCGCCGGGCGGGGGCTGGGGCTGGCCGCGGTGCTGGGGATCGTCCGCGGGCACAAGGGGACCATCCGCGTCTATAGCGAGCCGGGTGAGGGCACGACCTTCAAGGTGCTGCTGCCTTTCAGCGACAGGCCGGCCGACAAGGCCGACAGGCCGGCTCCCGCCCCGCGGGACGAGTGGCGGGGACGCGGCACGGTCCTGATCATCGACGACGAGCCGGCCGTCTGCCACGTGGCCAGGGTGATGTTGGAAAAGGCCGGGCTGACAGTTATGGCCGCCCCTGACGGCCAGGCCGGCGTCGAGCTGTTCCGCCAGCACCGCGACGAGATCGACGCCGTCCTGCTGGACCTGACCATGCCGCGGATGAGCGGCGAGGAGACCCTCCGCCAGCTCCGCCGAATCCGCGAGGACGTGCCGGTGATCCTCACCAGCGGCTACGACGAGAATCACGCCACCCGCCGGTTCACCAGCGACCGTTTGGCCGGATTCCTCCAGAAGCCCTTCGAGCTGACGGCCCTGGTGGGGCAGTTCCGGCGCGTGATGGCGCCCCGGCCCGCCGGCCGGGAGGAAGCTTGAGCGGCAGGGGGTCGAGCCTTCTGATCCCGATTCTTATGCATCGGGGCTGGCCTGTATTTCCTTGCATTTTCGGCGGTATTTCCGATAAATTGACCGGTTGACAGTGTGTACGCGGGGCGGGCCCGAGGGGCTTCGCCCCGTTCTGGCGTAAGGGCCGAGTTGACTCGCTGGAGGTACGGCAATGAGGCATCCACGGGCATTCAAGCGAAACTCCCTGGCCGTGGGGGCACTGGCCGTCGTCTGCGTGGCGGCACTGGCGGCGGTCACGATCGGCGAGGCCCCCGAGGAGAAGCCGGCGACCGACTGGCCGCAGTGGCGCGGGCCCAACCTCAACGGCATTTCCGCCGAGACCGGCTGGCTGACAAAGTGGCCCGGAAAGGGCCCCAAGCAACTCTGGAAGGTCAACGTAGGCGCGGGCTACAGCTCCGTGGCGGTCAGCAAGGGCCGGCTGTACACCATGGGCAACCGCAAGAACACCGATATCGTCTGGTGCCTGGATGCGGCCACGGGAAAGGAGCTGTGGAAGCAGTCCTACCCATGCCGCAACGTGGAGCACGGCGGCCCGCGGGCCACCCCCACACTTGACGGCGACGTCGTCTATACCATCAGCCAGCGGGGGGACGTCTGCTGCTTCAAGGCCGAAACCGGCGAGAAGGTCTGGTCGAAGAACCTGGCCAGGGAGCTCAAGGCCCGGGTCCCTCAGTGGGGCTTCGCCGGCTCGGCGCTGGTGGAAGCCAAGCTGCTGATCGTCAACATAGGCACGGCCGGGGCCGCTCTGGACAAGGCCACCGGGAAGGTCGTCTGGCAGACCGGGCGCGGCGCGAGCGGCTACGCGACCCCCGTGGCCTTCGACATGGACGCCCGGCGGTGCATGCTGGTCTTCGGCGCCAAGGCCCTGTTCTGCGTTGACGCCAAGACCGGCAAGCGGGCGTGGTCGGTCCCCTGGAAGACCGATTACGACGTCAACGCCGCCGACCCGATCGTCGTCGGCGGCAAGATATTCATCTCCTCCGGCTACAGCACCGGCTGCGCGCTGCTGGAGGTCAAGGACGGCAAGCCCGAAGTCTTGTGGCGGAACCGCGCCATGAAGAACCAATTCAGCACCTGCGTGCTGCTGAAGGGGCACCTCTACGGCTCGGACGGCAACGTCCAGCGGGGATCGACGACCCTCAAGTGCATGGACTTCGCCACCGGCAAGGTCAAGTGGACCCACCGCGGGCTCAAGATGACGTCGCTGATGGCCGCCGACGGCAAGCTGCTGGTGTACTCCGAGCAGGGCGCCCTGATCGTGGCCGACGCGTCGCCCGAGGGATTCAAGCCCATCTCCCGCACCCAGGCCCTGACCGGGCGATGTTGGACTATGCCGGTCCTGGCCGCCGGGCGGATCTACTGCCGCAACAACAACAGGGGCTTTCTGGTGTGCCTGGACGTCAGCGGCGGATAGGCCCGCCCAGCCAGAGGTATTGAAAGGAATCCATGCATGAAGGCAACGCTGCCGGGGGCGGTTTTGGTGAGTCTGTTGGTCGCCTCCGCCGCCTACGCCGGGTCGCAGGGCTGGCGCACCGACGGCACGGGCTGCTATCCGGACGCCACGCCGCCGACCAAGTGGTCGGCCAGCGAGAACGTCGTCTGGAAGACCCCCATGCCCGGGGCGAGCAACTCCACGCCGGCGGTATTGGACGGGAAGATATTCATCTGCGCCGACCCGGCCTGGCTGATCTGCGTCAACGCCGCCGACGGCAGAATCCTCTGGCAGAAGTCGAACACGTACTTCGACATGATGAACGAGCAGGAGATCGCCAAGGCCAAGGTGGACATCGCCGCCGGCAAGGCCGTTGCCGCAAAGATCAAGTCAGCCAACGGGGAGCTGAACAAGCTCAAGCGCGAGCAGAAGAAGACCCCCGACGATCAGAAGCTGAAGGACAAGATCAAAGAGCTGGGCTTGACTATCCGCAAGCTCAACTCGGAGCTGAAGCCGCTGAGCAAGTACATGAAGGCGCCTGCGAACCCCGCGACCGGCTATTCGACCGCCACTCCCGCCACCGACGGCAAGGGCGTGTACGTTGTGTTCGGCAGCGGCGTCGTGGCCGGCTACGAGCTTGACGGGCAGCGCAGGTGGATCCGGTACCTCGCCAAGCCGCGCAGCGGCGACGGGCACAGCGGCTCGCCGTTGCTGGTGGGGGATAAGCTGCTGGTCCACCTCACCGAGATGGTGGCGCTGAACGTTGCCGACGGGGAGACTGCCTGGCGGGCCAGGCTGGGAGCACGCTTTGGCTCGCCGGTCCTGACGAAGGTCGGCGACGTGGAGGTGGCGGTAACCGCCGGCGGCGAGATCGTCCGTATCTCCGACGGCAAGCTGCTCGGACGCGGCATGGGCGGGCTGGCTTACAACTCACCGATCGTCGCCGACGGCATCGTTTACATGGTCCAGGCCAAGCCGGGGGCCTTCAAGCTGCCGAGCAAGGCGGCCGAGAAGATCAAGCCCGAGCGGATCTGGAAGGGCAGGCCCAAGATCAAGAACCAGCGCTACTATTCCTCGGCCGTTTACGCCGACGGGCTGATCTACGCGATTACCGAGAAGGGCGTGCTGAGCGTGCTGGACGCCGAGACCGGCGAGCTGGTTTACGAGCGGGTGATGAAGCTGAGCACGCCGTATGCAAGCATATCGGCAGTAGGCAAGTACGTGCACGTCAGCGGAGACAGAGGCATCACGGCCGTCATCGAGGGCGGCAGGGACTACAAGGAAACAGCCCGGAACAAGCTGGAGCCCTTTCGCAGTAGCCCGGTCTTCGTCGGCGAGCGGATGTACATCCGCGGACTCAAGAACCTTTATTGCATCGGTCGTTAGGGCGGCCGGCTGACGGGGTGCGAGGGTGAAATGAAACGGTCAGGACACATCCAGCGGGGGCGCGGAGCGGCGCGCCCGGGCGGATTCTCGCTCGTCGAGCTGCTGGTGGTGATCGCCATAATTGCGCTGCTTGTGTCCATCCTTGTGCCGTCGTTGTCCAAGGCCAAGCAACTGGCCCAGATGAGCATGTGCACCCGGAGGGTGGGCATCCAGCTCCAGGCGCTGCACATATACGCCACGGAGGAGAACGACCTGATCCCCGCCGGCCCCGACACCCCCATGCCGCTGCCGGGCGGGATAACCGGCCCGCCCACGAACACCATCGCCACCAACCAACTCTGGATTGGTGGCGATCCCGGGACCTTCAACGCTCACGGCGCGCTGCTGGTCAAGCACCTTGCCCCGCCTGAGGCCGTGTTCTGCCCCGGAGACGACTCCACCGACCCGGTGGAGGAGCTGGCGAAGCTGAAGGACCGCGGCGACCAGGACGCCTATTGCTCGTTTCTCTACCGCCAGCTCGATGCCCGGGCGCCTGGACAGAGCCCCAGCCGCAGCCTCGATGGCCTGGGCCTCAACGCCGCCGGCGAGCCCGTCAGGGCGCTGATACTGGACATGAACAGCAAAATGCAGGTGCCCGGCATGGAGCGGCATACCCGCACCAACCACGGCGGCAGGGAGGTCTCGGTGGGCTTCGTCGACGGGCACGCGGAGCTGCTGTCGAACTCCGACGACCAGATGACCCTCCGGCACGGCGACGAGGAGGTAGTCTTCGAGCGGCTGGACGAGATCCTGGAGTACGCCGACACGCTCGGCCGCTGAAGGGGCTTCTACGCCTTGGGCTCCAGCAGCACGAGGAACTCCACGTTGCCTCCCTTTCCGCGCAGCGGGCTGGTGATGCTTGCCGCGGCGGTGAACCCCAGTTGGGCCAGCTCGGCGCAGACGCGGTGGAGAAGCGCCTTCCCCTCCTCGTCTTCTATGGGCTTGCCGCCGTCGCGGCGCCTGGCTCGGCCGGGGAGCTTGGCCAGCTCGTAGTGGGGCTTCACAAGCGAGACGATCTTCCCGCCGCCGCCCTTGAGCCAGCGCCCGGCGGCCGGGACTATCAGCCGCTGTGGCGTGAAGGCCACGTCGATCGTCACCAGGTCCACCCCGCCGGCCTGGGGGCAGTCCGCGTGCAGGGCGTTGGTCCGCTCCATCACCACGACGCGGGGGTCTTTTCTCAGCCGCCAGGCCAGTTCGCCGTAACCGGTGTCGATCGCGAAGACCCTCTCGGCCCCGGCCTGGAGGAGGCAGTCGGTGAAGCCGCCGACATTGGCGCCGAAATCGGCGCAGCTCAGCCCGGCCACCTCCAGGCCGAAGGCACCCAGCGCCGCCCGCAGCTTCGTGCCGCCGCGGGAGACGAAGCCGCTCTTGTCGGACTTCATGGCCAGTATCTTACCGCCGGCGAGGGTGCGGGCGAATGGGGGAATTGACCGGGGCCAGACACGCCCGGCGTATAGCGCGCGGGAGCTTCCGGCGAGTGTCCCCGGTTCATGTGACAGTTGGGCTACTTGGACGCGGCCTGGTTGAGCCTGGTCGCCAGGCGGGCCTTTGCCCTGGCGGCGGCGTTCTTGTGGATTGTCCCCTTGGCGGCGATGGTGTCCAGCCGCTTGTATGCGAGCTTGAGCTTCTCGGCTGCCTCATCGGTGTTGCCTGCGGCCACGGCCGCGTCGAACTGGTGGATCGCCTCCTTGACCGCGGCCTTGCGGCGGCGGTTACGTAGCCGGCCAGCGCTGCTCTGGCGGATGCGCTTCTGAGCAGATTTAGAATGCGCCACGAACGATTCTCCTTATCAGCACCCCGCGCCCCACCTCAGCGGGAACCAAACATTATACACAGTTGCCACGACTTCACAAGGGGTCTGTGAGCCCTATTTCCGCCCCCCTGGCGGCGCGAGGAGGCTAGTCCGTCTCCTTGCGCAGCGTCTCGATCTGCTCCCGCACGTCCCGATAGTTGTACTCAAGCTGGGCCACCTGGGAGAAGTGCTGGAGGGCTTCCTGCGTCTGGCCTGTGGTCCTGAGCGCCTGGGCCAACCTGTAGTGGATTTCCTTGGTCTGCTCCTCGGGCGGCTCGAGCTGAAGGGCCTTCTCGTAGGTGTCGATGGCCTCGTCAGGCCACTCCTTCTTGGCGAAGGCCTGACCCAGGTAGCACAAGGCGCGGATTCGCCGCTTGGGCTCGCGCTGTGCCTGCTGGAGGGAGGCGATGGCCTTGTCGATGTGCCCGGCGGTCAGTTGCCTGCGCCCCAGCTCGTACTTGATGGACAGGTCTGTGGGGTAGTTCGCCGCCCGCTCGGCGTAAACGTCCAGCTCGAAGGCCAGCAGCTCGCGGGCGCATTCCGCGGCCCGCTGGTTGTCGCCGGCGCTCTGCAGCTTATTGTACCGACGCCGGATCTGCCTCATCTTGACGTCGTCAATGCGGACCTTGAAGCGGTAGGCCCCGGTGTCGGCGTGGGCCTTCTTCATCACGTCGATGGCCTCGTTCTCGTAGGACTCCTCCTCGATCTTCAGCAGGGCGTCGGCCAGGGCATCCACCTTGCCCGCCACCTCGGGCGACTCCTCGTACTCGGCTCGGGTACGGGCGATTTCCTCTTCCAGGAAATCCCGGCTCTGTGCGAGCTGGTCGCGCTGGGATAGCTCCGTCTGCCTGTCCATGTCCCGGACGGACTGGGTGAACGAGCCCTCGGTGTCGTACTGGCCGTCCTGGATGGTCGCCTTGGCGGAGTAGTCCTTGGCCATCTCCTGGAGGGGGCCGTCGTTGGGGTAGGCCTGAATGGCCAGGTCGCAGGCCTGGACGGCCTGGCCGGGCGCCCCGGCCGATCCGTACGCCTCGGAGAGCATCATCAGGATTCGCTTGCTGGGGCGCTTGGCCAGGCGCATCGCCTCGAGGATGATGTCGCCGACCCAGGTCACCACCTCTGGAAGCCCGGCTTTCTCGGCGGCCTTGAGCAGCGCCACCATGTGATCGACCTTGCCCGGGTCCTTGGCGAGCATGTACTCGGCGTTGACGAGGGCGTCCAGGGGCTCCTTGGCGACGCGGCGCTTGAGCTGCTCGACCATGCCGGCCGCCTTGCCGCCCTGGGCCTTGCGCACCAGAGCGACTTTCCGCAGCGGCACGTGACCCCGCTCGAGGTTCCCCGGCTCGCGGCGGATGCCCTCCAGGTACATCTGGATGGCGAAGTCCCAGTTCCCGGTCTCGGCGACCTGGTCGCCGCGGGTGAAGAACTGACTGCCCTTTTCCGCCGGGGCCGGAGCTTCCTGTTCGTTTGCTTCCGTCGTCATCTGGTTCAACTCTCCGAGCAACGGGGCTTCACTCATACTGTAGCCCAGAAGCGCGGCAGTGGCAAGCGCGGCCGGGGGCGCAAAGCACGGCCTGGTCGCCTTGCCGCCGCCCGTCCAAGGCCCGATCTCCTCATACGCTTATTCTAACATATCGGACGGCTCAGTGGCGGCCTGCCAGGGAGTTGGCGAGGTCGCGGAACGCCGGCGGGGGCACCTGCTCGGGTCGGGCGTCGCGGTCGATGCCGGCTGCGTCCAGGGCCGCCAGGAACGCCCCGGGGTCGAAGGGCAGGTCGCGGCGGCGGGCGGCGGCGGCGATCTTCTTGCGGCGCTGCCCGAACGTCGCCGCCAGCACGGCCGACAGCGCTGGCGCCTCGTCCAGAAGCTCCGCGGCGGCGGCGTCGAAGTCCAGACGCAGCATCCGGGAGCTGACCTTGGGTCGCGGCCAGAAGGCCGACGCCGGCACCGTCCGCCCGGGCGTCGCCCGCGCCAGCAGGGCCGAGATCACCGCCACCGGCCCGTAGTGGTCGCCTCCGACCGGGGCGGTCAGCCTCTCGGCCAACTCCCGCTGGACGGTGAACGTCAGGCGGGCGAAGGGCGATTCCCCGCCGCGCACGGCCAGCCAGGAGTGCAGCAGGCAGTTGACGACCACCGGCACGGCGCAGCCGTAGGGCAGGTTGGCCACCAGGTGGACTTCGCCCGCCGGCAGCTCGGCGACCACGGCCGGCGACAGGGCGTGCTTGCCCGCCAGCACGTCGCAGTTCAGGATGGCGAGGCGGTCGCTGTCCCCCAGCCGCTGGCGGACGACGCCGGCCAGGGCGGAGTCGAGCTCCACCGCCACCACCCGGGCGGCGCGGGAGAGCAGCTCCTCGGTCAGCGAGCCGGTGCCCGCCCCGACCTCCAGGACGGTCTCGCCGCCGGACAGTTCGGCCAGCTCCAGCAGTTTTCTTATCAGGTTGCCGTCTATCAGGAAGCACTGGCCCATCCGCTTCCGCGGCCTGACGCCCGCCGCTGCCAGCAGCTCCCGGATTTCCGACAGAGTTTGCATGTCTCAGGCGATCCGGACCTCTTTGCCTGTGCGGGCGCTCTCGGCGGTGGCGACCGCCAGGGCGACCGCGTCGCGCGACGAGGGCGGCGGGGCGACGTCGCTGTCGGCGCCGCGGGCGATGCACCCGATGAAATGGTCCATCTCGACGGCGTAGCCGCTCTCGGCGTTGACGTCCATCTCCAGCGGGCCGTCCGGCCCGAAGCTCACCAGGGCCGGCTGGCGGTCGCTGCGGTAGTCGATGGTCCCCTTCTCGAAGTACATGCGGAAGGCCATGACGAATGGCGCGTCCCGCCCGGCCGTCCACACGCCCTCCATCCCAGCGGCGGGTCCCTCGGCGCCGTAGTCGTACCACGCGAACACCCGGTCGTACCCGCCCGACGGCCCGATCTGCCCGCGGGCGCGGATCGCCCGGGGCTTGCCCAGCACCGAAAGGGCGTAGTCCACGTCGTGGACGTGCAGGTCCATCAGCGCCCCGCCGGAGCGGGTGTGGTCGAGGAACCACCCCTCGGCGCCGAAGTCGGGCACGCCGCACAGCCGGCTGAGCCAGAGCCCGCGCAGCGCGCCCAATCGCCCCGAGCGGACGACCTCGGCGGCGGCGACGTACTCGCCCCAGAAGCGCAGCACGTGTCCGATCATCAGCCTCTTGTCCGCGGCGGCGGCGGCCGAGAGCATCGACTCGCACTCGCCAACCGTCAGGGCCATGGGCTTCTCGCAGAAGACGTGCTTGCCCGCGCCCAAGGCCGCCCGCGTCAGCTCGGCGTGAAGGTGGCTGGGCGTGGCCACCACCACCGCCTCGACGGCGGCGTCGCCGAGGACCTCCTCCAGCTTGGCGCAGCGGCGGACGGAGGATTCATCCCATGGCTTGGCGCCGGTTTCGAGGTTGACCCCGCCGGGGGCGAGCGAGCCGGCGATGCGCCGGGCGTCGCTGTCGTGGACGGCGACGACCTCGGCCTGCTCGTGGCGGGCGAGCGACGAAAGGTGCGTCCGCCCCATGCCTCCCACCCCGATTACCGCGAATCTGATCATGCTGGCGCTCCTGCTCGAATCGCCCGGCGACGGCCCCGGGCGCCCGCTATTTCTCCCAGCGCGACATCATCACGTATTGCGGGCGGTGGCGCTCGTCGCGGCATTGGCGCTGGGCGTCCCACCTTTCCTTGACGGCCTCGAAGACCTCCGCCGTCCAGCTTCGGTTCTCGGCCACCAGCAGCAGCCGCCCGAGCAGCTCCTCCAGAAGCCGCTCGACGCCCATGTCCTGGTCCTTTACGCGCTGGAGGTAGGTGGCCAGGTGGTCCAGGGCGATGCGCCGCCAGTTGGCGGCGACCAGCTCGTCGTCGGCGCACTTTCGGTCCAGCTCGGCGAGGTAGGCGAGCATCTCCTCGCCGGCCGGCCCCGTGAGCGGCGCCGGGCGCTGCTGCGGCGGCGGGGCGATCTCGAAGGGCACGCGCCGGAACGACTCGACCCCGGCGTCCGAGACCTCCGCCAGCAGCAGGAACGAATGCCCCGTGTGCGGGCCGTTCTCGGCCATGTACGGGCTGCTGTGGGCGGGGAAGTAGAAGTTGCCCAGCGAGTAGGCGATCAGCGACCCGTCGATCAGCTCCACGCCCTGCGGCACGTGGGGGTGATGGCCCAGTACGACCGTCGCCCCGGCGGCGGCGAGCTTCCGGAAGGCGTCGCGCCGCGGGGCCGAGGGCGTCTCCATGAATTCCAGGTCGGCGTGGACGGAGACGATCAGCACGTCCACCGCGCCGCGGCAGGCGGCGACATCGTCGAGGACGGTTGGCAGCGTGTAGTATGCGTGCCCGGGGCCGGTCGTGCCGAGGGTGTAGTTGGTGTCCTCGCAGTAGCACAGGAAGCCGAACTTCAGCCCGCCGGCCTCGAGGACGCGCATCCGCCGCGCCTCCTGCTGGGTGGCCCCCACGCCGGCGGTGGCGATGCCCAGGCCCTCGACCAGCTCGCGGGTGTGGAACATGCCGGCCGAGCCGCCGTCCAGGACGTGGTTGGCGGCGAAGTTGAGGAAGTCGAAGCCCGCCCGCTTCAGGGCCGGCGTGCCGTCGAACTTGCTCACCAGCCCCTTCGGGTCGATCTGCTCGTCGGGATAGTCGCTCGGCAGGACGATCGACTCCATGTTGCCGAAGAGCAGCTCGGCCTGGGACAGGTGGGGCATCATCAGCTCGAAGGGCCAGGCGACGCCGTTGGCCTCGACCTGCCGGCCGCAGTCTCGCGAAAGCTCGATGTCCCCGACCGCCCCGAACGTGACCGTGCGGCCGGGCTTTTTCTTGCGGCTCATGGGCGGCCTCTCCATTTCGACCGGCTGGGGGCGGGCGCCTCGCGCGACGCCGCGCCAAGCGGGGGGAGATTATCGCACGCAGGGCGATGCGGCGAAAGGGCGAGCGGGGTGATATAATGCATCGCGACCATGGCACGGAGGTGAAGTTGACGGGGCGAACTCGACAGGCATGGAGGCGTGGCGGCGGCCGGTGGGAGGTATCTCCCCGCTGGGACGGAGCGGGCGAGCTGGCCCGCCGGCTGAGGACCACCCCTCTGATCGCCCAGGCGCTTCACAACCGCCGCTTCGACGACCCCGAGTCGGTGCGTGCGTTCCTCGACCCCAAGCTCACCGACCTTCATCCGCCCGAGCTGCTGGCCGACATGGCGCCGGCGGCCCAGCGGCTGCAGCGCGCCGTCCGCGACGCCGAGCCCGTCTGCCTCTACGGCGACTACGACGTTGACGGCATGACGGGCGTGGCCATCCTCTACCGCTGCCTGGCCCGGTTCGGGGCGGACGTGCGGTTCTACGTGCCGCACCGCCTGGAGGAGGGCTACGGGGTCAACGTCGCGGCCGTGGAGAAGATCGCCGCCGAGGGGGCGAAGCTGCTGGTGACGGTGGACTGCGGCATCTCTGCCGTCGGCCCGCTGGCGCGGGCGGGCGAGCTGGGGATGGACGTCATTGTCACCGATCACCACACGCCCGGCGACGACCTGCCGGCCGCCGTCGCGGTGGTCCATCCGCGGCTGGGCGGAGAATACCCCAACCCCGACCTCTGCGGCGCGGGCGTGGCGTTCAAGCTCGCCTGGCAACTGGCGCGGGCGATGGTCGGCAGCGACCGCGTGGACGAGCCCACGCGCGAGTTCCTCATCGAGGCGACCTCGCTGGCGGCGCTGGGGACCATCGCCGACGTCGTGCCCCTGGTGGGCGAGAACCGGGCGCTGGCCGTCTATGGGCTCAAGGGCCTGACCGCCACTTCGCACGTGGGCATCCAGGCGCTGATAGAATCGGCCGGGCTTGCCGGCGAGCGACTCGACGCCTACCACGTCGGCTTCCGCCTGGCGCCTCGGCTGAATGCCTGCGGGCGGATGGGTCACGCCAGCCTGGCCGTGGAGCTGCTGACCCGCGCCGAGGCCGACAGGTGTCGGGAGATCGCCGCGTACCTCGAGACCCAGAACAGCCAGCGCCAGAAGGTCGAGCGCGAGATCACCGCCCAGGCGGTGGAGATGGTCCGCGGCGGCAAGTCGCCCGCCCCGACCGACCGGGCGATCGTGCTGGCCTCGGCCGACTGGCACGGGGGGGTGATCGGGATCGTGGCGTCGCGACTGGTGGACCGCTTCGCCCGCCCGGCGGTGCTCATCGCCATCGACGGCGACGAGGCGCAGGGCTCGGGGCGGTCGATCGCCGGCTTCCACATGCGCGACGCCCTGGCGGCCTGCGCCGAGCACCTGACGGCCTTCGGCGGGCACGCCATGGCGGGGGGGCTGCGCCTGCCGGCGGGGGGGGTCGAGCGCTTCGCAGCGGCCTTCACCGCCCACGCCGCCCGGCAGCTCTCGGCCGACGACCTGCTGCCCACGCTGCGCATCGACGCCGAGGCGCGGCTCGCCGAGCTTACCGCGCCGGTGGTCGAGCAGCTCGACCGGTTCGCGCCCTTCGGGCCGGGCAACCCAAGGGTGGTGGTCGCCGTCCGCGGCGCCCGGCCGCTGACGCCCGCCCAGCGCCTCGGGCGCGACGGCGCGACGCTCAGCCTGCTGCTGACCGACGGGACCGACCGGCTGCGCTGCGTCGGCTTCGGCATGGGCGAGCTGGCCGACAGGCTGGTGGGAGTCGAGAGCCTGGACGTCGCCGGCTGCCCCGTCCTCAACCGCTACCGCGGGCGAACCACACCCGAACTCCACCTCCGAGACGTCCGCTGGGAGTGAGCCCTGTCTGGACACCCAGGATCTCGGGTGGCACGGTTTGCTGGCAAACCGTGTTGTTGGACAGGTGGACGAACACGGCTTGACGAGCAAGCCGTGCCACCCGTCAAGTCAGGCGGGACGAAGCCCCAGGACGGCTACGCAGCCGGAGGGGGCTTCGCCGGGCGGATTCGCTGCCAGGCCGCCCTCGCCGGGCCGGAGGCGGCGTAGCCCAGCGTACCCAGCGCAAGGGCCATCTGCGGGAATATCATCGCCGCCACGATCACCACCAGCGCCTTGACGATGTACCCGAACGACCTGTCGCCCTGGATGACCTGGTTGACCAAGTGGGGGTAGTTGAAGCGCGAGATCATCAGGCCCGAGCATGCGAGCGTCACCGCCGGCAGGGCGGTCGCGACGGCGATCTCCAGCCAGTCGGCCCCTTTCCAGCCGCCGATCTCTCCCTGGAGGAAGGCGAACAGCAGCACCAATGACGCGATGGTGGCCGCGGCGCCGGGGACGGGCAGGCCCTTGAAGTACATGTGGTGCAACACGTCCGGCACGTTCTCCACGTTGAACCGCGCCAGCCTCAGCACCGCGCAGCAGGCGTACAGCGCCCCGATAGCCATGACGAACTTGCCCAGTAGGGGGGTGTGCAGGGAGAGGATGTCGAACCCCCCGATGGCCGTGAAGACGGTGTGGACCATGAGGATCGCCGGAGCGACGCCGAAGCTGATGGCGTCGCAGAGGCTGTCGAGCTGGGCGCCGAAGTCGGTCGCCTTCCGGGTCATTCTGGCCACACGCCCGTCCAGGGCGTCGAAGACGATGGCGGCGAAGATAAGCCAGGCCGAGAGCGTCAGGTTGCCCAGCTCGGCGGTGCCCAGAGGCCCCTTGGTGGCGTAGTGGATGGCGGCGAAGCCGGCGATGCCGTTCATGAGCGTCACCAGCGCCGGCAGGAGGGAGGTGTCGCGGAGGATATGTTTCGGCGCGCCGCCCTCCCGGGTCGGGGGTGACTTGCCGGCGGTCTCGTCGCTCATTGGGCGGCCTCCTGTCTGTCGCCCGCGGGCGGGCGGGCAAGCACGCTCCGCCCGGCGCGGACCTTCTGCCCCACGCTCACCGCCAGCTCGCCGGCCAGCTCCGTCGGCGCCCACAGCTCGACACGCGAGCCGAACTTGACCATGCCGATCCGCTCGGCGGCGGCGAGCTGCTGGCCGACGCGCAGGTCGGTGACGATCCGCCGGGCGACCAGTCCGGCGATCTGGCGGACCAGCAGCGGGTGGCTCCGCCCCGCCCACCGGCAGCGGAGCAGGATGGCGGTCGATTCGTTCCGCTCGGCCGCGGCGCCGCAGCGGGCGTCGAGGTGCCCGCCCGGGCTGTGGGTGATCCGCTCGACCGTCCCGGCCAGCGGGCTGCGGTTCACGTGCACGTCGAGCAGGCCCATGAATATCCCGATCCGCACGCCCTCGACCCCCAGCATGCTGTCGGCGGCGACGGGGCTGACATCCACCACCTTCCCGTCGGCGGGTGACAGCAGGGCGTCCGGCTCGGCTGGGCGGCGCGGCGGGTCGCGGAAGAAGATCATCACGCAGGCCCACGCCGCCGCCGGCAGGACCGCCGCCGGCGGGAAGGTCAGCGCCGCCACGACCGCCAGGGCGCCGCACACGACCGTGGCCGCCAGCATCTCGCGAATGCCATATTTCGCCAGGGGAATCATGACCGTCCCTTCCGCAGGCGCAATGTACTTGCCCGCCGCCGCCGCGTCAATTCGCCGCCGGGGGCTGTACCTCTCGGCCTCCGCGGGGCATCATGGCCGCTGCGCGAGGGATGAACATGACCGGCAGGCCGACCATACTGGCGATCCACGGCGGGGCCCTGGGCGACGTGATCCTGCTGGGCCAGTTCGCCGCCGCGCTCGCCGGCGGTGGCGGGTCGGTCCGGCTGGTCGCGCGGGCGGCCGTCGGCGAGCTGCTGGCGGGGCTGGGCGCAGCCGACGAGGCGATCGACTTCGACGCCCTGCCCCTGGGCGAGCTCTTCACCGGCGAGCCGGGCAGGCTGGGCGAAATGCTCGGCCCCTGCGACGTCCTCGTGAGCTGCTTCGGCTCCGGCCCCGCGCGGCGGCGGCTGACGGAGCTGACCAGGCCCACCCGGGCGATCTTCCCGCCCGTCCGCCCGCCGGGCGATTACCCCGGGCACCTGCTCGACCTCTGGGCGGAATTGGCCGGCGTGGAGGCGGCGGGCCCGCCGGCCTGGGGCGTGCCTGACCACTGGCGGCGGCAGGCCCGGACGGCACTCGCCGACGCCGGGGTCGAGGGAGAGTACCTGCTCGTCCACCCCGGCAGCGGCTCGCGCGACAAGTGCTGGCCGCTGGAGCGGTTCGTCGAGCTGGCCCGGTCGCTGCCCTCGCATGGGCTCGCCGGGGCCGTCTTCGTCGTCGGGCCGGCTGAGATCGACTGGTGGCCGCAGGAGCGGGTCAGCTCGCTCCGCGCCGAGGCGCCCCTGATCGTCTCGCCCCCGCTGCCCGTCCTGGCCGCCCTGTGCGCGGGCGCGGACGCCTACCTCGGCAACGACAGCGGCCCGACGCACCTGGCCGCGGCCGTCGCCGCGCCGACCGTCGCCATGTTCGGCCCGACGGACCCCGCCCACTTCGCCCCTCGCGGGCAAGACGTCCGAGTCCTCGCCGCCGCGGACATGGCCGCGATCCGCCCGGAGAGCGTCCTTTCCGCCCTGAAAAAACCTTGACGCAAAGGCCGCCGGGCCGACATATTGCGCCTTGGTGCAAGCAATTGCGTTCAGTTCGGTTGCCGTTTCGGTCACACCGCGCGAGACTTGAAATGGAAAGGAAGGACCCATGACCGACGCCCCGCAACAGCCACCGGCCCCGGCCGCGCCCCAGCCCCAGCCTGCCGGTCCGGCCCCAGGAGCAAAGCCCGATTACACCATGGCCTGGCTGTGCCACCTGCTGATGGTTCTGACCTGGTGGCTCGGACCGCTCATCATCTGGCTGGTCAAGAAGGACGAGGACAAGCTGGTGGCCTTCCACGGCAAGCAGACCCTCATCCTTGGCGTGGCCTGCACCGTGGCCTCGATGGTCCTTTGGATCCTTTGCCTGGGCTGGATCATCTGGATCCTACTGGTCGTGTACGGGATCATCGGGACGGTCGCTACGGCTCAGGGCAAGCCGTTCAAGTATCTCCTGGTGGCCGACAAGTTCTGCGCCGCGGAGTTTGCTGCGGCGTATCCGGATCAGGCCGCCGGTCAGCAGCCGCCCGCCGCGGCCCCGCCGACCGAGCCGCCGGCCTAAGCATTTGAGGTGAGTTTGGGGGCGTCGGCCCTGACTGCCGCAACACGGGCCCTGGCGGCAAATGTTCGTTCGCGCCCGCCCCCTCGACGACTACGCCGCAAAGCTCGAGGAGCCCGCGACCCGCCCGGCCGCGGAGGGTTGACGCCGGGTGCGACCGGGCCTTTCATCCATCGGTCCTCGTTTGGACACGGAAAGGGCCCTGTCGCTCTTCCGGGCTGCGCAGGCCCGTCAGGAGACCCTCCTCAGCCGCTAAGGAAGTCGCTCACATCCTTCGTAACCCGCTGCTGCGAGCTGCCTCCCTTGATCGCTGCGATGATCTTCCCCGTCAAGTCTGGCACGACCTTCGGGGGGAAGCCAAGACGCTCAGCTGCGCCTATGCAGAAGGCCATTTCCCGCTGATCGATATCGCCATCGGCGAGCATCATGAAGACCATATCGCAAAGTTGCATCGCGCGCTCCGCGGCGTCCTTGGGGGGAACGAATGAGATACTGGCGGGATCATCTATCAGGTTCTTGAGCTCTTTTTCGGTTATCCCCACGCGATGGCAGACGGCCTTGAGGAAGGTCATCTCCCGTGGGTCCACCTTGCCGTCGGCAAGCATGACACCTATTGCGTTCCGGACAGCACTCTGTCTCTCCTTGGCGGGGGTGCCACCAAACCACGTTCCAATGTCCATCTCGCGGTCTCCTTTGCACAGCTAGACAAGCCCCATCTGTCCCATTAGTGCGACGATCTGCTGCTTGGTGATTCCGAAGTGCCTTGCGTATGAGAATATCGCTTCGAGTTCACATCGCTCGGTCGTGCCGTCTGAGGCCGCCACTATCAAGAGATCCTTCAGTATGCCCAAGACCTGTGGCTTGGAGTAGCGGCGCTGCTGACTCAGACGCACTGCCTCATCCACGAGGCGGCCTACCGCCAGGCCAGGCTTGCAGCTCCGCACCGTCTCGGCAACGCGTCGCTGCGCCGCCGGGTCAACTTTCCGGTCAAGGACCTTGCCTATGGCCTGTATCTCGTCCGGGGTGATCTTTCCGTCGGCCAAGGCGACGGCGGTCGACAACTCAAAGCGAACGTCAGTGTCCGTAGCCTCCGGCCGGGGGAAGATCTCCGGGTAGATCTTGCGGATTTCGGCGTCAATGAGACTGTTGAATTCCCCTTTGTACTTGGCCAGATCATCGGCAGGGACACTCTGGCCGAAGTGCTGCACCAACTGCGAACTGGCCACCGCCTCTGCGAGCCTCAGCCTCAACGGCGTCAACGGATGGGTGGTCAGCGTCGGGTCAAACGCCGCCTGAGACACCTCTTCGAGTTGATCGAGCAGGAGCGCGACCAACCCGTCCACCCCACGGTCAACCACGATGCCCCTGTCCGCCAGACCGGTCATGTACTTCAGCATCGCCCGGGAGAAAGCCGGGAGGCGTTGATCGCACCCTAGAAACCCGATCATGTCGCAGGATATCTCGCAGCACGTGAGCCACTTCAAGACGTCAGCCTTCAGTCCACCTATGTCTGCCAACGAGAACTTGGACTGGAGGATCGCCTGTGCCGGGATGTGGACATGACCGAAGAGAAGGTGCCCCAGCTCGTGCCCCAAGACGCTCATTACCTCCTCGGGCGAGAGTTCGTTCAGGAAGTGCTGAGTTACCAGCACTACTACTTCCCCCGCTGCATTCTTGTCCGGATCGGTATGCCGCGCCGCGCACATGGCGTTGGCGACCGGAGCCTGGAAAAGGAAAAGATTGATCCGGAGGTCGGTCCCGAGTCGGTGGTTAAGCTTCTCCACGAGGCCCGAGACTGGTTCGAATGTATCTATCCTGACCGAATTGCTCAGGTGCTTGAAGAACTCCCGCTCGAGCTGCTGTGTTGTCTCGGCGAATTGGCGATACTTATCGCGGAGATCTTTCAGCACCGGGTGCAGCTTGGTGTAGAAGTGTTGCTCCCTAGCGTATTGAACATCCCGCCACGTTACGCGAGGCATTGCCGTATCCCCAAGAATGCCCAGGATTGACCCGTAGCCATCATACCGGTGTCGTGGTTATCTGCAACCTCGATTTCCCCTCTTGCCGCCGCCTGCATCGCAGGACGAGCAGCTCCCAGTAGATCTCCTGTTTGGCCCTTGCCAATGGCCCGGCCGGCTGACGGGGCGACCCCGCAGGATCACTCGCCTCCCCCGATCTTCTCCGACAGCTCGGCGAGGCGGTATTCGATCTCCAGCAGCTTCTCGCGGGTGTTCAGCTCCGCCATCTCGACCCTGGCGAGGATCATGAAGACCGCGGCCATGACCAGGAACACCAGACACACGACGACGATTCGTGTTCCCACGATCTTGTCGGGATGCTGGGCCGACAGGAGCAGCATCAAGGTCGTCATGATGACGGCGGCGCCCCAGCCTATGCCGCCGACGGTCACCGAGAGCTTTCTCCGGTCGAAAGAGCCCCGCCTGATGACCGACAGGCAGAAGGCGGCCCAGGCGAGTCCGAAGGCCGCTCCCACGCCGAACGCCAACCGCCCGAGCAAGGGGAACTCCGCCGGCGCAATGACCGCAACCGTGCCGAACACGGCCAGGAAGCCGAGGCCGAGAATCCCCGAGGCCACCCAGGCTGCCATCCGCGCCTTTGTCAACTTTTGCTCAGCCATCGCTCGAATCTCCCTGTCGAACTTTTCCTTTAGCGCGGCCGTCGTATGCTCCATTCCCGCAAGCTTCTGACCGAACTTTTTCTCCGTCGGGGCCATGATCGGCCTCCTATCGCTCGAGGACGTCGCGAAGGGCACGCTTGGCATGGTGCAGCCGCGACTTGACCGTCCCCAGCGGCACGGCCAGCACTTCCGCAATCTCAGCCGTCGTGAGATCCTCCAGGAAGAACAGCGTCAGCACCTCCCTCTGGCCCGGCGCCAGACGCGACAGGCCGTGGTGCACCTGCTCGGCGTCGTCGAACGCGCCGGCGTTGTCGTTGCCCTCGATCTCGGCGACGCCACTCTCTTCATCAATCGGGAGCTGCCTGGCGTACCTGGCCCGAAGGTGACTGATAGCCCTGTTCCGGGCAATGCGATACAGCCAGACGGGCAGGCGCCCGGGATCCCTCAACGAGCCGATCCCCTTGAAGGCGCTCAGCCACGTCTGCTGGAGCACGTCCCAGGCGTCCTCCTCTGCCTGGACGAGGCGGCGGACGTAGTAGAAGAGGCGCTGCTCCCACAGGCGGACCAACTCCTCGAATGCCCCCTCCTGCCGCCGTTTGCATCGCAGGACGAGTAGCTCCCAGTAGATCTCCTGTTTGGCCCTGGCCAATGGCGCGCCCTTCATCCTTCCCCCATATGGTCGCGTAACCAGGCCGGAGGGTTCAATGCCCTTTGGCCAGTTCGGGCCGGCCGCGAGCACCAGGCACGGGTGGGATCACGGCGTTTCTCTTGAGGGCGCTTAAGCGTCCTTGTCTTTGGTAGTGCTAGGCCACGGCTTCCAGCCGTGGTACACGGGGCGCTCCCCCCACGCAGTTGAGGGCGCTTCAGCGTCCTTCTGCTGGGAGGGCTTCAGCCAGGGCGACAGGCGGGACGCCTGTCCCACCACAAGTGACATATTTGCGCGCGCAATCGCTCCCCCCCCCTCCCGACAAAATCGGGGGAAAATGAAATTTTCGGCCGCCGGCCCGGCCGGGAGTTATGGCAAG
>CBFCZU010000035.1:0-24340 GCA_965602635.1 uncultured Planctomycetales bacterium
TCATGCAATAAGCAGGCTAGGCATCTGGGATCGAGGGAGATGAACGTCCATCCGAGGGCGACGGATCGCCATCTTGGGCGGGCTCGGGGCCCTTGACGTCGGCACGCCGGTGACGATTCTCCCCTGAGTGTAACGCGAACGGCCCGGTTCGCTCGGGCGACCGGGCCGGAGTAGGCGCGTCAGGGGGGGCAGGTCATTCGGCCTCGGCTTCGGGGGTCGCCTCGGCTTCCGGGGGCGTGTAGTCGCGCTTGGGCGGCTTGACGACCAGCCCACTGCGGATGGCCTTGGTCGAGGCCTTGATCCGGACCACCCTGCCGTTAACCAGCGCGCGGACCGTCTGGATGTTCGGCTTGAACTTCCGCTTGGTCTTGGAAGTGACCTTTCGGCCGACGCCGCCGAGATATTTGGCCTTGCCGCGGCGGCTGTATTGCCGCCCCGCACTGGTCTTCCTGCCGGTAAACGCACACACACGAGGCATCACTGTCTCCCAACTGCATCAGAACCTCGCATTCTATATCCCTTCGGCCGGCGTACAAGGGGAATTTCACAAGATTTACCCCGACCCTCACCGCCCGGCAGGGACAGCGGCGCCGGAGCGGCGAGCGAAAGACTGCGGCCGAGAGGAGTTGAACCCCTGCCTGCCCGCCTGCGGCGAGCAGGCAGGCAGGTCCACGCCCGGTCCAGACCAGGCATAGCCGGAACAGAATGATCCGGGCACATGGGCAACATATTGGTACGATGCATGTGCGCAAGGAGCGTCGGCAATTCCATGGCCTGGATCATCTACGTCTTACGGTGCTCGGACAGCAGTCTATACGTTGGCATGACCGCCGACCTGCCCCGCCGGTTGAAAGAACACGGCGCGGGCAAGGTATCTTGGACCAAGCCGAGACTACCAGCGCGCCTAGTCTACCAGGAGGGTGCCAACACCCGGGGGGAAGCTCGCAAGCGTGAAAAGTACTTCAAGAGCGGAGGCGGGAAGAAGTGGCTGAAAGATAAGCTGAGGCTCCGGCATCGCGGGGAGTGATGATTTTCCTGCCAAGAGGTCTTGCCGATTCGGAGGGTCTCCGACGATAATACCTTTCACTTACCCGCGGCCGTGGCGGAATTGGCAGACGCGCAGGCTTCAGGTGCCTGTGCCCTTCGGGGCGTGGAGGTTCAACTCCTCTCGGCCGCAGTTTCACCGGGGCGTTGGGCTGTGCTTCTTGATACGCTCTCCCTTTCGCGGCTTGGGCGTGGACCTGCCTGCCTGCTCGCCGCAGGTGGGCAGGCAGGGGTTCAACTCCTCTCGGCCGCAGTTTCACCGGGGCGTTGGGCTGTGCTTCTTGATACGCTCTCCCTTTCGCGGCTTGGGCGTGGACCTGCCTGCCTGCTCGCCGCAGGTGGGCAGGCAGGGGTTCAACTCCTCTCGGCCGCAGTTTTTTTCGGCGCTCTTGGCCCGAGCGTCCTGAATCACTCTTCCTCTTGCGGCTTGGGCTTGGCGGGCAGGATCTGAAGTACGATCGGCCTGGAGCGTCGGTCCTCTCGCCCCCCCGACATGACGCCGCCGACATAGCAGTTGCCTTCGTCGTCGCGAGCGGACGAGCCGTACAGCGACGCCCTGCCCAGGTCCATGCCCTTCGGCCGGCTGACCTCGACCTCCGCCACCGACTGGCTGCGGGTTTTCAGGTCGTACACCACCCATTCGTAGGGTCGCTCCCATCCTGCCCTGACGATGCCCATGAGGAACCTGCCGGTCTTGTCGGCGAAGAGCGAGGCGACGTACTCCGGCCCGTCGGGGTGGAACCACCCCAGGCCGGTCACCTTCGCCGGCCCGGCGGCCGAGGGGCGGATCAGCGACAGGTAGCCGTTGTGCGTCAGGAAGGCGATGGACCCGTCGGGGAGCGTCTGCAGCCCGATGATGCCGTGGGAGTGTCTCGGCCGGCCGTCGAAGTAGTACGGCATGGGCGTCTGGCCGATCTCCTTGAGCGACGTGTCGTACTCGATCAGCGTGGCGGTCAGCACCCCGCCCGCCCCGGCCTTGACCCGAGGCACGTACACGTGACCGTTGCGGTCGCAGAGGATGTTCCGCGAGACGTGCGCGACCAGGGCGCCGACCTTCACCGAGCGGATCTTGCCGGTACGGATGTCGTACTGGTAGAGCGTGTGGTCCCAGTAGCCCATGGTGTAAACCAGGTTGCCCGCCCCGGCGACGGCGATAAGCGCCTCGGGCGCCGTCAGCAGGTGCTCCCAGCTATTGTCCTTGAGCTTCAGCCGCCACAGGTGCCCGCCCCATTTCGGCAGGGCGCCGGTGTCCTCGTCCTCGCCCTGCTCGTCCATCGAGGCGAAGTAGAGGTGCCCGTCGGCGGCCTGGATTATCTTGGAGTGGATCTTCATCTGCCCTTCGCCCTTGCGGTAGACGCCCGCCCGCTTGAGCTCGTCCACGACGTTGCCGCGGTCGATCAGCTTGCCCGTCTTCGGGACGTACTCGAACAGGTGGGCCGAGGGGCACTCGACCTCGTGTGCGGTGACGCCGATCCAGATGTGCCCCCGGCTGTCGCGCCCGGTGGCCCCCCACACGGCCCAGCCGCCGGGGATCTCGGGCACGGGGATCTGCCTGGCCACCGGGGACGCGCCGCGCTTGACCGGGCGGAGGCGGAAGGTGTGCTTGGCGGCCCGGGCGCCGGCGAAGGAGTCGGGCGGCAGCAGGAGGTCGCCTGCCCCATAGCCTTTGGCCTGGACAAGGACGCCGTAGTCGCCCCCCGGGGGCAGGGCGGTGATCTCGCATCGCCCGTCCGCGCCGGTGGCGGCCTCGGCTAGTGTCATGTTCGGGTCAGGATCCGACTGGTTCGCGAGGACCGTCACCCTGGCCTTGGGGATCGGCCGGCCGGCAGGACCGAGGACCTCCGCCGCCACTTTCAGCCCGGGCTGAAGCTTCACGTCGAGCGGCTTGGACAGGTCGCGAACCTCGACGGCTGCCGCCAGGTTGCGGTCCTCATGCTTGGCGAGCAGCAGGGACGGCCCTCGTTGCCCGCGCCGCTGGCCGGAACTGCGCCAGATCTCGAACTTCCCGGCCGAGTCCGCCTCGACCCGGCCGTAGTCGCCCGCCACCCAGAGCATCGTGCCCCCCGCGGGCTTGCCCGCCTGGTCGCGGACGACGCCGTGCAGGCGCGGCGCCTTCTTGAGCTTGACCTCGATCCGGGCGGTCTTGCCGTCGGCGACGGTTATCTTCTCGCGCAGGCGGCTGGAGGAGTACCGCCACGCAGCTGCGTATCTGATCTCGTACTCACCCGGCACCAGGCGGATGCGGGCGATGCCGTCTTTGCCCGCCCCGGCATTTTGCCACCACCTCTTGCCTGTCTGCACCAGGGCGACGTTGGGGTACTCGACGGGCTTGCCGTCCTCGGCGTCCACGACGGCCAGCTCCGCGATGCCGCCGCGAACCAGCTCGATCTTGGCGCCCTTGGCTGTCTCGCCGGCCTTGACGTCCAGCTTGACCGGATCGAACGCCCATTCGGCCGTGCCGCGGGCCGGGATGGGCACGGCCAGCTCGTACGACCCCGCCGGCAGACCCTTCCAGCGGTAGCGCCCATCCTTCTTAGAAATGCACACTCCGAGCTGCGGCCCGATCGCCCGGAAGTTAAAGGCCGCCAGCACAACCCCGCCGATGGGCTTGCCGGTGGCCTTGTCCACGGCGACGGCCTCGATGTTCGCCCCCGCCTCCAGGGTCAGCTTGACTTCCTCGCCTTGTGGCCTGGAACGGCGTCCCCGGCGCCACGAGGTGTCGAGAATGGCCTTGCCTTTGGCCCTGACGGCGAACTCACCGTCGTACCGGGGGGGGATGCAGTCGAATGAGAACCGCCCGTCGGCGCCGGTCCGCCTGACAAGATGGCCAATCACCTTATGCCCCATCAGCCAGTTGCGGCCCCTGCCGACCGGCCTCAAGGTAAGCACGACCTGTGCCCCGGCGACAGGCTTGCCGGCCTCGTCCACCACCTTGCCGGTCAGCGTCCGCGCCGCTGCCAGCTCGATCGTCGCCTCGGGCCTGCCCTCCCTGAACCCCAGATAGGCCCAGCCCAGCGCCATGCCCTTCTTGTAGGCCCCGACATACACTCCCTGCTCATCTGCCGGGGCGCGGAAGGAGAAGCTTCCATCCGGCTGCGTCTTGACCTCGGCGACGAGCTGGGGCTCGGGGTGAATCATGTAGTACTTCCGGTCCCACCTGTAGGCGGTCACGGTCGCGTCGGCGACCGCCCTGCCGTCGAGGTAGAGGACCTCGCCCGTGCAGGTGACCTGCTCGACAGCCGCCGGCGCGCCGGCCAACTCGCGCTGGCACCCGGCCAGGAGCATCCCCGCCAACACCGGCAGGAGGATCAGTGACAAAGCCCGCCCGGCGGCTCGCCGGCGGCGGCACGACGAAAACTCGGCAACCTGGGATCGAATCACGGCTGAGACTCCTATTACGCGCTCGAAGCTTCCCTGAACCGCACCGCTCAACGCAGGGCTCGGGAGGAGCAAATTCAGCGATCCGTGGACCCGCTGGCTCGAGGAGAGTCCTTCGTCGGGGTGGTTGACGCAGGGGATTATACCACGGTGTCCTCTGGCCTTGTCAAGCGCTGGGATCGGGACTGACGCGGTGCGATCGTCGCGCCTGGCGGGCGGCGGGCGCTTGGCCGGCGCGGCGGCATCGCTTACAGTACCCCCTCAGGCGTGAAGCGCTATAAGGGGCCGGAAGTGGTCAACCCGCGAGGGCATCGAGTGGCGTGGCGGGCGAGGGCGCGGCGGGCATCGTGCGCCGCGCTGGCCTGCTGGGCGCTCGTGTGCCTGTCGCAGCCGGCGGGGGGGCAGACGACGCGGCCCCGTCCGGCCGCGCGCCCCGCCCGCCCCGTGACCGATCGCGCCGTCCGCGCGGCGATGGACAAGGCCGTCGCCTACCTGACCTCGAAGCAGACCGACGAGGGGGCGTTCCCCAACCGCCACAGCGACGAGTACGTCGGCGGCGGCGAGGCGCTGGTGTCGCTGTCGCTGCTCTGGGCCGGTCTGGAGCCCGAGAAGCCGCCCCTGTCCGGCGCCCTGACGTATCTCAAGGCCCAGCGGCCGGAGCTGACCTACACCCGCTGCCTGAGGGCGATGGTCTATTCGCTGCTGCCGGGCAAGCAGTACCGCGCGCCGCTGGCGGGCGACGTTCAGTGGCTCCTCAAGCATCAGCACCGCTCGGGCGGTTGGGGCTACGGCCCGGGCGCGGCGATGACCAGCTTCCGCGCGGACTGGACCGACGCCTCCAACAGCCAGTTCGCCATGCTGGCGCTGAGGGAGGCCTACGACGCCGGCGTGGCCGTCCCCGCCACCGCCTGGCGGAGGGCGGAGAACTACTGGCGGAGTTTCCAGAACCAAACCGACGGCGGGTGGGGCTACCAGCCCGCCCCGACCAAGGGCCGGGCGCGGAGGGGCGAATCCTACGGCTCCATGACCGCCGCCGGCGTGGCCAGCTACTTCATCTTCGCCGACAAGATCGGCCCCACGCGCGAGGCGGCCTTCGGTCCCGGCAAGACGCGAAGGGACGGCCGCCTGCACTACGCCGGCCAGATCGGGCGGGGCGTGAAGTGGTTGGGCGACAACTA
This sequence comes from uncultured Planctomycetales bacterium, assembly GCA_965602635.1. Lineage (GTDB taxonomy): Bacteria > Planctomycetota > Phycisphaerae > SM23-33 > SM23-33 > CBFCZU01. The sequence continues at coordinate 5,601 of CBFCZU010000035.1, forward strand.
CGCGATCAGTAAGATCCCCAAGTACGTCTGGCTGCCCCAGTCGGCCCAGCTCTACTACTACCTGTTCACGCTGCTTCGCGTGGGCGACACCGCCGGGCTGCGACGGCTCGCCGGGCAAGACTACGCCAACGACGTCGCGGCGGAGCTGATCGCCACCCAGAAACCCGACGGCTCGTGGAACGGTTCGGTCATCGACACGAGCTTCTCGCTGCTGTGCCTGGCCAGGGCGCGCGGGCCGGTGATAATCAACCGGCTGCTGCTGTCAAGCGGGCCGGGGCGGGACCCGCGCGACGCGGCCAACGTCGCTCGCTGGCTCGCCCGGCGGCTGCGAACGCCGCTGACCTGGCAGCGGGTCACCCCCGCCGAGCCCCAGAGCCTTGCCGAGGCGCCGATCCTCTACCTCAACCCCGCCGGACCCGGCACATGGCCCAAACCCTTCAACGCGGCGTTCAGGAGGTTCATCCGCAACGGCGGCACGTGCCTGGTGCAGGTTCCGCCCGACCGCCATCACTTCGCCAAGACCTTCGCCGCTCACTGCCGGAAGCTCTTTCCCGACTACCGCCAGGTGGACCTGGAGGCCGATCACCCCATCTTCAACGTGCCGTATCCGGTGGACCCGTCCGCCCGCCCGGTCGTCACCGGCATCGGCGACGGCTGCCGGACGCGAATCATCATCCTCGACAGCGACGTCTCGGGCGCCTGGCACCAGGGGCGGAGCAAGTCTTACGACTACCTGTTCGACCTGGCGGGGAACATCGTGTACTACGCCGGGGGTGGTCGGCTGCCGGCCGGGCGGTTCGCGGCGGCAGCGCCCCCGTCCGCCGCGCCGCCGGCGCGGAGGCAAATCACGATAGCCCGTCTCAAGCACGCCGGCGACTATGACGCCTGCCCGCTGGCGGTGGGGCGGCTGAGCGAAATGCTCGCCCGCAGCCGGTCCATCGGCCTGAAGGAGCTGCCCGCCGCCGACCCGGACAAGCCCATCTCCCCGGCCGTCACCGTCTTGTGGCTGACGGGCAACGTGCCGCCGACGTTCTCCGACGCCCAGCTTGCCAACATCCGCAAGTACCTCCAGGGTGGCGGGACGCTGCTGATAGACCCGGCCACGGGTCGCCCCGACTTCCGCGCCGCCGCGGGGGCGATGGTAGGCAAGCTGCTGGGGGGTGGGGGCCTGAAGGACCTGCCAAGCGGGCACCCGCTGATAACGGGTAGCTTCGCCGGCGGGATGGGCTCGGACGTGGGCAAGGCCCGGCTGCTGCGCGACCCTTCGGGCAAGCTGCCCGTCGGCGACGCCGCCTGGCGCCGCCCCGGGCCCGCGCCCGAGCCGCCGAAGCTGCAGGCGGCCGCCGTGGACGGGCGGATCGCCGTGGTCATAAGCACTTACGGGCTGGCGTGCAGCATCGAGGGCGGCCCCTGCCTGGAGAACGTCGGCTACCTGCCCGCCGACGCCCGCCGGCTCGCCCTGAACGTCATCCTCCACGCCGCCGCCGGGAGCAACTAGCCCGGATGTTGCACGATGCGCGTGCAACATCCGCCCCGGCGACGGGGCACACTGTCCTTGGCACACGCAAAGAATGCTTGCAGAATCGCGGTACGGGCTTATACTGAATAGGTATCTGTTGGGCAACGGATGACGCTTTTTCGGGGGGTTGCGGCATTGGGAGATAGGAAAATGGCATCAGGCGCTTGTTATCGTCGAGAAAGACTCGCCAGTAGGCCCGGCCGGGGCTTCACCCTTATCGAGCTGCTTGTGGTCATAGCGATTATCGCGCTGCTGGTGTCGATCCTGGTGCCCAGCCTGACCCGGGCCCGGGAGATGGCCAAGCAGGTCTCCTGCAAGTCGCAGTTGGGCTCCTACGGCAAGTCGATAGCGCTGTACGTCGCCCACAGCGACACCTACCCGCACTACGGCGCCACGGACATCGAGGTGATCGACGCGCCGCTGGAGACGTACTCACGTGCCTTCCCCAAGTTCTACGCCGTCCTGGAGGAGTCGGGCATCACCGGGACGCACATGACGAACTGGGGCGTCCAGTCCTACATTCTGGAGCCGGACGAGGTGTGGGACAAGGCGTTCTGTCCGTCGATGGATGCGCCGGCGATCCTGGCGGCCGCCGACGCAGCCTTTGACGCCGGGCGGGTCGAATACGACGGCAAGGTCGCCCTGCACCCCGCGGCCGCCGGCTACCAGTGGAACAAGACACTCCGGGCGGGCACGCCGCAGGGACGCTGGCCCAAGGAACTCATGCCCGCGGCCGAGGCAACCCTGATCGACTGGACCTCATGGATGGACTGGCCCCTGGACCTGGTTAACGGCGAAGCCTACGCCGCCCAGGCGATCAGGCCCGAGGAAGTCGCGAACCCGTCGAAGTGCGCCGAGGCGTGGGACTCGTGGGACCTGGAGACCGCCCCGAACGTGGGTATCGAGACCAGTTACGACGTCGAGTGCCTCGTGCCCGGCTGGCACGTGGGGCCGATGTCGGCCGGGACCAAAGGCTGGGCGCTGCTCAACGGCGACCGCCACCCGGGGGGCCCCAGCATACTGTACGTCGACAGCCACGTCGCCTCCGACGCCAGACAGAAGATAGACCCCAGCAGCGACTTGGGCGCCTGCCCGGACGGGAACTGGAACGGACTGAAGGCGGTCAGTTGGAGCGACTACAGGGACTTTACGTGGGGAACCATGTGGCACATCGTGCCACAACTGGAATTCGTCGAGTAGAGCCAATGCAAACCAACCGACTCACCCGACCGCGCGTCTGGGCGCTCATCGCCCTGGCGGCCGGCCTGACCTTGGCCGGCTGCAAGGACAAGATGAAGGAACTCAGCAGCGCCGAGCGTCTGCTGGCCCGGCAGCACAAGGCCTGGAACAACGCCCGCGAAGCGTTTAAGACGGACCAGCCGAACCTCGAATACGTCCGCGTCGTGGGCATGCTCCTCACCGGCCGGACCAAACGGCAGGTCGAGAAGAAGTACCGCGGGGCGGACAGGGCCGAGATCATAGAGAGGCTCGACGCCCTCAGCGCCGCCTATAAGGAGCGGGTAATCTCCAAGGTTGACGTCACCACTCCGAAGGTCGTGCTCCGCCGGGGGGTGACCATGGAACAGCTCCGGGCGGCCTTCGAATCCCTCGATGAGGACTACCGCGCGCTTGAGGCGATGACGAGCTGGAAGTAACGCCCGCGGGTCCGCGGGGGGCCGTGGCGCGCCGGCCCTGCGCCCATCTGATCCACCCCCGGTGCTTGCCCTTGCCGGCAAGGGCGAGGCGCTCTAGATTGGACGGCGTATGGAACGCCTCTCCCTCCAGTTTCAGGGCGTCGAGAACGCGGGTCTGCTTTCGATCCTCGGCTGGGCGATCGCCCTGTCGCTGATGTTCTACGGCCTGTGGCGGCTGATCGTGCGCCGGCGGCGGGGCGGGCTGTGGGCGCTTTTCATCGGGGCGGGCTCTGCCGGCTGGGTGGCGGTCGCCGCGCTGGGCGTGCCCCTCGACCAGGCCGGCGGGAGGGTATTCTGGCTGGCGGGGCTGGGGGCGACGGTCGTCGCCGCGGTGGCCGTGTTCTACTCGGCCGTTTACGCCTACCTCGGACGCCGCAGGATAACCACGCTGCTGGTGCTGCGCTGCCTGGCGATACTGGCCCTGCTGCTGATTCTCTTCAAGCCGGCGGTGAGCGTTCATCCGGCGCCGGGCGGGCGGAAGCTCGGCTTGGCGGTGCTGGTGGACCGCTCGGCGAGCATGGACACCATCGACCACGCCGACTTGCCCAACCGCTACCGCCAGTCGATCGACGCCCTGCTCGCCCAGCAGCGGCGGCTGGAGAAGCGCTTCGCCGTGGGCTGGAACCACTTCGCCACCCGCGTCGAGCAGGTGGAGGGCCCCGACGAGCTGGCCGCCCTGGCGGTCACCGCCCCCGAGTGCCAGACGACCGACGTGGCCGCGGCCCTGCGGCGGGCCATCGCCGGATACGGCGCCGATGAGTCGGCGGGAATCGTCCTGATTTCCGACGGGCTGCACAACGCCGACGGCAACGTGCTCGACGTCGCCGCCGAGTCGCCCGTGCCGATCTACGCCATCGGCGTCGGCGCCGACAGCGAGCAACTCTCCAAGCGGCGGAACGTCCGCCTGCTGTCGGTCGACGCGCCCCTGGAGGCCGTCAAGAACAACGTCGCTACCGTCGTCGCGAAGGTCCGCCTGACCGGCTGGGCCAACATCGCCTCGCGGGCGGTCCTCCGCGCCGGCGGCAAGGAGCTGGCCTCAAAGCAGGTCTCCGCCTCCAGCAACAGCCAGGAGCTGGAGGTGGAGATGAACTGGACGCCCGGCGAGCCGGCTGCGGGCCTGACCGGGCCGGACATCCGAAAACTCGTCGTCGCCGTCGAGCCCAACCCGGCCGAGGTGACGACACAGGACAACGCCGCCGAGCTGCACGTGCTGGTCATCGAGCCGTCGGTGCGCGTGCTGTACGTGGAGGGCCGGCTCCGCCCCGAGTACAAGTTCCTCTGCCGGGCGCTGGCCAGCGACCCGAACCTCAAGCTGATATCCATGGTCCGCCAGGCCAAGAACCAGTTCCTCTCACAGGGCAGCATCGACGGGAAGCAACTGACCGACCTGCCGCGGAGCGACGAGGACTTCAAGCTCTTCGACGTGATCGTCCTGGGCGACCTCGACCGGACGTTCCTGACCAACGACCAGATGGATCGGATCCGCCGGTTCGTCAACGACGGCAAGGCGCTGCTCATGCTGGCGGGGCGAAACAGCTTCGGCCCCGGCGCCTACGGCGGGACGCCGGTGGAGGCGGCCTTGCCGGTCATCTGCGGCGGGCGCCTCCAGGGGCAGGAGACCACGCCCTTCGTGCCGCAACTGACGGCGGCGGGTCTGGCCTCGCCGGTCTTCGCCGGCATCACCAAGTACTTCGGCTCGCCTACCGGCAAGGCCGTCGAGCCGGTGCCGCAACTCCTCGGCTGCGTGACCGTCCTGCAGGCCAAGCCTGCCGCCAGCGTCCTTGCCATTCACCCCTCCGCCCGCAACGCCTCCGGGCGGCTGGTGGTCCTGGCGACCCACCGCTACGGGGCCGGGCGGGCGGCGGCATTCACCGGCTACGCCACCTGGAGGTGGTACATGAGGCTCCGCCCGCTGGGGACCGAGGGCCCATACCACCGCTTCTGGGGCCAGCTAGTCCGCTACCTCGCCGGGGTCGAGCAGAAGAAGCAGCCGGCCGGCGCGTCGGTGCTGGCGCGGATCGACAAGGCGTACCTGCGACAGAACGAGGAGCTTCGGGTGATCGCCCAGGTGAAGGACGCCTCCGGTCAGCGCACGGCGGACGCGACTGTTACGGCGTCGCTTCGCCCCGAGCCGCCCGCCGACGGCAAGCCGGCGACCGCCCAGCCGGTGGAGATCGCCCTGGAGGCGGTCAAGGACGACAGGGGGCTCTACCAGGCGACGCATCGCCCGTCCCGCAGCGGCGGCTTCGTGCTGACGGTCACGGCCGCCGACGCCAAGGGCGCCGCCCTGGGCAGCGACGAGCTGAAGCTGACCGTCGCGCCGCACTCGCGTGAGAGCGACCGGCTGGCGCGCGACGCCAAGACGCTCAAGGCCGTCGCCGAGGCCACCAAGGGGCGATACGCCGAGCTGAGCGCCCTGCCCGACGTCATCGACGAGATCATCGCCCGCCAGAAGGACCGCCTGCTGCCCGCGGCCAGGCCCTCGCAGCACCCGCTGTACAACTTCCCCCTGCTGTTCCTGGTATTCGTCGGCCTGCTGACGGCCGAGTGGCTGATTCGTAGAAACTGGCAACTTCAGTAGCGCCGCGTCCAGGCGGCGACCAAGAGAGGACAACCGATGCCCGCCAAAGAGACCCTGATGCACGATCGTTACGAGTCGCTTCGTCCCGGTGCGCTGAAGCCCGAGATCAGCGGCGCGTTCCAGGAGATGCACGCCCAGCCGGCGAGCCCGGCCGACAACATCGGCGGCTGGAGCACCCGCGCCAGCGGCTGGGCCCTGCCCAGATACGCCTGGACAGTGGTCGATACGCCCGAGGGGCGCTGCCTGGAGAGCACGGCGACGGCCACCGTCTCGGACAACACCTCGATCGCCGCCGGCGACTACGACTGGGGCGACGTGATCGTCGAAAGCACCTGCACGCTGCTTGCCCCCGGCGAGGGGTGGGGCGGACCGGCGGGGGTCTTGTTCCGCTTCCTCGACAGCCAGCGGTTCTACGCCGCCGTGGTCGATGGCGACGGATACGCGAAGATCCTCAGGCGCGTGGAGAGCAGTTGGGACGCCCTGGCCTGGGCGCCGGTGGAGGTGGCCGAGGGCAAGGCGTTCGACATCCGCGTGGAGGTGATCGGCTCGCACATCGTCGCGGACATCGGCCCGGCCAGGCTCGAGGCCGACGACGGCGTGCTGGACCGCGGGTGCGTGGGGTTCATCGGCTCGCGCCCGGTGCGCTTCGGTGCGATCAAGGTCACCGCCGCCGGCGGCGAGGCCAAGCGCCTGGCGGCTGAGCGAAAGGCGGCCGGGTCGCGCCTGGCGGCCAAGCGGAAGCGCTTCGGCCGGCCCGTGGTCTGGAAGAAGTACGACACGCCCGGCTTCGGCCCGGGCAGGCGAATCCGCCTCGGCGACCTTACCGGTGACGGTCGGCCGGACTTCCTGCTGCTGCACCTCAGCTCCTCCGTCAGCCGCGCCGCCGGCGCGATGACGGCAATGTCCGCCGACGGGGAGGTCCTCTGGCAGCTCGGCGAGCCCGGCCCGCCGCCGGCCGAGGAAAGCTCGGGCGACTCGCCCGTCCAGATACACGACATCGACGGCGACGGCAAAAACGAGGTCGTCTGCGTCTGGGAGGGCGAGTTCCGCGTCATGGAAGGCGACACCGGGAAGGTCAAGTACACCGCCCCGCTGCCGCCGATGCAGCCGATACCCGACGTCTTCAAGGGAAGCGTCAACCACTGGGGCGCCGGCTACAGCGACGACGGGCCGACCATGCACCCCTCGGCCCTGTGCTTCGCCGACCTGGCCGGGCGGGGCAGCCCGCGCGACGTCCTGCTGCTCGACCACTACCACACGCTGGCCGCGCTCACCCCGGAGTTCAAGGAGCTGTGGCGGACCACCTGCGTGCACGGGCACTTCGCCTGGGCGTACGACTTCGACGGCGACGGGCGGGATAGCGTCATGGCCGGCTATCAGCACATCTCGCCCGACGGCAAGTTGCTCGGGCGGGTCTGCCTGACCGACCACCAGGACGCGATGTATGCCGGGCCGATGGACGCCGAGGGCAAGGGACCGGCGAAGATACTCATGGCCGGCGGCGAGGACGGGCTGCTGGTCCTGACGCCCAACTACGACATCGGCCAGCGCGTCATGGGGCACGTCCAGCGCCTGGCCGTGGGGCGATTCCGCGAAGACCTGCCCGGGCTGTGCGTCGGGACGGTCCTCTTCCACGGCAACCCGGGGATCATCTCGCTGTTCGACTCCACGCTCAAGAAGCTCTGGACGAGGGACTACCCCGTCGCCGGGGCGACCCTCCAGCCGGTCAACTGGGACGGCAGCGGGGTGGAGCTGATGTTCTGGTCGGGTATCCGCCCGGCCCAGGGCATCGCCGGCGGGCTGATCGACGGCGAGGGCGAACTGGCCGTGCCCATGCCCGACGACGGCGGGCCGGGATTCTGCGCGTTCGCCCACGACTTCGACGGCGACGGGCTCGACGAGCTGATGCTCTGGGACCGCGACCGGATATGGATCTACCACACCGACCGCGACGCGCCTTCCGGACGGCGGTATCGCCCGGTCCGCCCGCCGCTGTGGAATATGTCCAACTTCCAGTCGTACTGGTCCTGGCCGAGGTGGGAGTAGCCCCAGCCTGCGAGATGGCGCTAGGTGCGGGCAGGGCGGATCGCCGGCTCGGCCTCGCCCGCGGCGACGATGCGGCGCTTCAGCCTCTCGGCCAGCTCGGCGCGAGCCTCCGCCAGCGCCGGCTCGGAGACGAGGTTATTCTGCTCGTGCGGGTCGGCCTGGAGGTCGTAGAGGCACTGCTCGACGTACTCGTCGCTGGCGGCTTGCCTGCCCCCGCTGGCACCCGGGGCCCAGACCGAATACTTCCACCGGTCCGTGCGAATGGCCCGGGCGAGGTGGTTCTCGCTGATCTGCACGAAGACCTCTTTGGGCCAGTCGGGCGGCGCGCCGCCGAGAGCGTCCTGTAGCGCCCGCCCGCGGAAGTGCTCCGGCACGGCCGCACCGGCGGCGGTGACGATCGTCGGCGGCAGGTCGATGAGGCTGACCAGCTCGTCCGCGACCTGCCCGCCGGCGAAGCCCGGCCCGGAGATGATCATCGGCACACGGATCGACGCCTCGTGGCAGGAGCGCTTGTACTCCTTGTTGCGCGTGCGGAAGTGGCAGCCGTGGTCGCTGGTGTAGATGATGAGCGTGCTCTCGGCCAGGCCGAGCGCCTCCAGCTCGTCGCGGATCCGCCCGAGGTTCGTGTCGAGGCTGTTGATGCACCCGAGGTAGTCGCCGTAGCTCTCCCGCCAGTCTCCGTCGGCGTCGGCCAGGTCGCCCGGCGGGACGAAGTCCTTGTACTTCTCCCTCGACCCGTGGGGGCCTTCGAAGCGCTTGTGGTCGTTCTGGTGATGCGGCTCGATGTACGAGACGAACAGGAAGAACGGCCTCTCGCCGGTGCGCGTGCGGAGGTACTCAATGGCCCAGTCGGTCTGGGCGTCAACGCGGTAGCGCCCGGGCGGGAAGTGTCGCTCGTTGCCGTCGGCGTCGAACATGTGCCCGTCGTAGCCGTGGGAGGTGAACTCCAGGACGTCCGAGGCCAGCCAGAAGTCGTCGTACCCGGCGCGGCGCTGCGGCGGGATGGGCTTGGTGCGGAAGTCGTCGGGCCCGTCGCTGGCGCCCTGCGAGGCCAGGTGCCACTTGCCCAGGTAGCCCGCCTCGTAGCCGGCGCTGCCGAGCAGGCGGGCGATCGTCACCTGGTCGGTGGGCAGGGCGATGTGGTTGCGGAAGCAGCCGGTCTCGGTGGCGTACACGCCGGTTTGCAGGCACGCCCGCGCCGGCCCGCACAGCGGCTGGCAGGTGAACGCGCGGTCGAAGCGCACCCCCTCACCCGCCAGGCGGTCCAGGTTGGGCGTGACGTCCAGCGGCTGGCCGTAGCAGCCGACGGTGTCCCAGCGCTGCTGGTCGGAGAAGAAAAACAGGATGTTAGGCCGGTCGGGCATCTCTCAGCTCCTTGGCTATGGCACTTGCGGCCGTCGATAGTAGCAGTGGGGCAGGCGGTCCGTCCAGTCGCCGCGGACCCCGGCCCCTGCGGCGGGGCGATTGCAGTTGACTGTGGCGGACGGGAGGCGGTATCATATCCGGTCCGATTCATGGGCGAATCGACTTCATACATTCATTCACCCCAAGGTGGCCGGGGCGGCGGCAAGGCCCCGGCGGAATCGGAGTCTCGTCGAGCCAGGCGATTCGCCGGGCTGCTGGTGGCGGCGCCGTGCTGGGCGCTGCTGGTGGTCGCGGTGGTGCTGACGCCTAGCCCCAGCGGGGCGGGCACGCACAGGCAACTGGCGCTGCCGGGCTGCTCGTTCCTGCAGCGCACCGGCTGGCCGTGCCCGACCTGCGGGATGACGACGTCGGTGTCGGCGGCCGCCCACGGGCGGCTCGGGATGGCCTGGAAGGCACACCCGGCCGGAGCGGTGCTGTTAGCCGCGGTCGTGCTGCTGGCGCTTGCCGCTACGGCCCAGGTCGTCAGCGGGCGGCGCGTGGTGAGCAGGCTTCGCCCCAGGCCGTGGTGGATCGCCGCCGCCATCGGCGGAGTCTTCCTCGGCTGGGGCGTAAGGCTCCTGACCGGGGCGATCGACGGGACGCTCCCCATGCGATGAACGCGCCGGAAGGCGCAATGGGTGCGATCATGCGAAACTTCATGCTTGTGTTCCTCCTGGCCCTCGTGCCGTGGATACCGGGCTGCGCGTGCGTCAATTGGCTTTCGTACGTCTTCGCGCCGGCCAGTCCGATGCGTACCGTCCAGCCGGAGTTCGCCGCCCTGGAGAAGAAGACCGTCGCCGTGGTCATCTTCGCCGGGGCGGAGACGCGGCTGGAGCACGGAACGGTCGAGCTTGAGCTTTCCGACGCCGTCTCGAGCGAGCTCCGCAAGCGGATCAAGGGCGTCCGCACCATCGACCCCCGCAAGATCATGCGCTATCAGGAGGAGAACCCGCGCTGGGACTCGATGCCGCCGGGCAGGCTCTGCGGCGTCTTCAACAGCGACTACGTGCTGCTGATCTCGGTGATGGAGTTCTCCACGCGCGAGCGGGGCAGCATGCACCTGGCGCGGGGACGAGTCGCGGCCGAGGCGGCAATCTACGAGCCCGAGCCGGACGACGAGTCCCTCGGCGGCGCACGCTGGCAGACCGACATGATCCGCATTGCATACCCCGAGAAGGCGCCCGTCGGCGTGCCCGCCCGGGACGACTGGGCCATCCGCGGCAACACGTGCAGGACCTACGCCATCGAACTGGTCAAGCGGTTCTACAAGCACAAGGTGCCCAAGGAATCATGACCGCCAACCGAAATACCGACCGGCGTCTCCGCCGGCTGCCCCGGATGCGTGCGGCAGTCGCCTTGCTGGCGGCAGCGGGCATGCTCGCCCTGGCCGGGTGCCAGCTCCCGCTCGCCATCATGGAGAAGATGTTCCCCAAGGACAGGGTGCCGCCGCAGTTCAAGCTGCCTGCCGGCAAGATCGTCCTGGTCTTCCCCGACGACGTCGAGCACCCTGTCAGCTACCCGCCGGTCAAGCGCCGCCTGGCGGAGAAGGTCAACGAGCTGCTCATGGAAAAGAAGCTCGCAGCCCGGACCGTCTCCCACGACAGGCTCGTGGAGCTTCGGGGCAGCGAGCCGAACTTCGACCGCATGCACGTGCCCACCGTGGGGAGCAGGTGCGGGGCGGAGTTGGTGGTGTACCTCGCCATCGACCGGTTCACCCTCAAGGAGACGCCCGTCGAGGCCCTCTGGCGAGGGCGGCTCGAGGTAAGAGTCAAGGTGGTGGACGTGAAGCAGGGGCGCATCTGGCCGGACGAGCTGGCCGGGTTCGCCATCAGCGTCCAGGAGCCCACTACCGAGAACACCTCCGAGACCTACGGGGCCGAGCTGTCCAAGAAACTCGCCGACAAGCTGGCGGTGGAGGTCGCGGGCCTGTTCCACGCGCGGCTGGTTGACCGCCACAAGCCCAAGGACACCAAACCGATATTCGAGTAGCCCCCCGGCGCGCCGTCCGCCTTGCCGCATGGCCCCTCCTGGCGTATCATGCCTGCGATAATGACCCGCGTGGTGCATGTGGTTGACGGCTCTTGCGGACACGACGCCTTGCAGGAAGCGCTGCTGCTTGCCAGCCAGGCCGAGGGGTTCGTATGCATCGGCCCGCCGCAGGAGGAGCTGGCCTGGAGCGAGCTTCTGGCGGGAGCCAGGATCATCGCCAAGGCGCCGGCCGGGACCGTCAGCAGGCCCAAGGCGCGAAAGCTCGAAATGTTCTCCCGCCCCGGGTGGGTGGCGCAGTGCTGGTCGATAACGGCGGCCAGGAGGTTCGCGCTGCACCTGTCTCCGGCGACTCCCGCCGCCGTCAGGGTCGCGGCGCCGCCGAGCGCCCGCCAGGTCGGCTGGCTGGGCGAGCTGGCCCTGGAAAGCAAGGCCGTCGCGTTTGCCTGCCAGGGCGAGTCGGTGGCCGGGCGCGTCCGCGCGGCGAACATCTCGGCCGCCAGTGAGGTGATAGCCCCGCCGGCGGAAGTCGCCGAGAGGACCCCCGCCGGGCGCCAGGCGGCGCGCGAGCGGCTTGGGATCGCCCCCGACCAGGTGGCCATCCTCGCACCCGGCGGCGCCGGCCGGACCAGCGGGCACCGCTACGCGGTATGGGCCGCGGCCATCCTGACCGTGGCGGAGCTGCCGGTGCGGCTGGTGATTCAGGCGACCGGGGCAGGCGCCCGCGAGGCCGTGAGGTTCGCCCGCGAGGCCGGCTTCGCAGAGCAGGTGCTGCACCCCGCGCCGAGCACGCCGCTGGCGGAGCTGGCGGCGGCGGCGAACCTGGCCGTCTTCCTCGGCGCCGACGCCGTGCCGGGAGTGGCGCTGGCGACGGCGATGCTCGCCGGCCTGCCCATCGTCGCCGGCAACGTGCCCGCGGCGGCCGACTGGCTGACCGACGGGAAGAGGGCGCTGCTCGCCCGGCCGGACGGGTCCAGGGAAATCGCCCGGGCGGTGATGGCCATAATCGAGGACAAGGCCCTCGCCAGGCGGCTTGGCAGGGCGGCCCGCTCGTTTGCCGCCAGGAACTTCGACGCGGCAGAAGTCCGCGGCCGCTGGGCAGCGCTGCATGAGCGGCTGCTTTCCGGCGCCGCCGTCACGAAGGGCGGCTGAGCAGCTCCGGGCGGGGCCACCGCTGAGCCGATTCGACACAAAGTGAGCGCTGACGCAGCCAACCCGGTATCGGTTCACCCGGCCGAACTGCTCCGCGCGGCGAGCGCCGAGGCGATACGCTACGCCGACGATGCCGCCCGCGGGCGAGTCGAGGCCGTCCTGGGCGACGCCCACGAGCAGCGCCCCGACGTCTGGTCGCTGGTCAAGCAGAACGTCTCCCGGACGGTCTGGCGCCGCTCCGCCGACCGGACCGGCGGGGTGCTCTACCTGAAGCACTTCCATAACAGCTCGCCGGCGCATCGGCTCTGCCGCCGGCTGGGGCGCGGCGGGGCGATCCGCGAGATGCGCTTCAGCAGCTACCTTCTCTCCCGCGGGGTGCCGGTGCCCCAGGTCCTCGCCGTCTGCTGCCGTGGCCGGAGCGAGTGGCTCATCAGCGAGGGAATCGAGCCGGCGGCCCAGGCCGATCAGTGGCACCCCGAGCAGCTCGCCGGCGGCAACCACGCTGCCGTCAGGGCGGCGACGGTGGCGCTGGCCGAGCTGGTCGGGCGGATGCACGCCCTCGGCGTGATCCACCGCGACCTGCACTGCGGCAACGTGTTGGTGCGGGGCGGCAGCCCCGGCAGCGTGGTGCTGATGGACCTCCACCGGATGTGCCGGCGGCGCCGACTCCGCCGCCACGCCCGGGCGGCGAACCTCGCACAGCTCTTCAGCGACCGCAGGCTGTGGACGACGCGCTCCCAGCGGCTGCGCTTCCTCAAGCACTACCTCCGCGCCGCCGACGCCGAGGGCACCCTCGTCGGCTGGGTCCGCCTCATCGAACCGCTGGCCGAGCGCCACAGCCGGCGGCTCAACGCCCAGCGCGAGCGGCGGATATTCTCCACCAACCGCTACTTCGCCGCCATGCGCGTGGGGGGGTACCGGGCCCACGTCGTGCTCGACTCCAAGCGCCGCGTGCCCGGCTCGAAGGCCTCGGAGCTGGGCTTCGCCGCCGCCGACTGGAGGCGCGTGCTGGCCGACCCCGAGGCGCTGTTCACGGGCGAGGGCGTGCAGGTGATAAAGGACTCGCCCAGCAGCCTGGTCGTCCGCCGGCGGCTGCGCGTGGGGCCCGCCGAGGTGGACGTGCACATCAAGCGCCCCCGGCGCAAGCACTGGCGGCGGTGGGTGGCGGACGTCTTTCGACGCTCCCGCCCGCTGCGCGCCTTCCACCTGGGCCACTCGCTGCTGGCGCGGCACATCTACACCGCCCTGCCGCTGGCGGCGATGGAGAAGCGCGCCGGCCCGCTGCTGGTCGATTCGATCCTGATCACCGAGACGGTCGCGGGCGGGCGCACCCGACCGGTCGAGCACGCCGACCAGGGCGCCGCGGCGGCGCCCCGCGATGACCTGCGGGGCCTGCACCTCAACAGGTTCCTCAACCGCTACCTTGGCCCCGGGCGCGACGACGACGCCCTCCCCGCGCGGCGGACGAACCGCCTGGCCAGGCAGGTGCTCTGGCAACTGGGGCGGCTGCTCCGCCGCCTCCACGAGGAGGGCTTCGCCCACCGCGACCTGAAGGCGACCAACCTGCTGGTTCACTGGAACGGCTCTCCTTCCCAGACGCCGGCGGTGATCCTGGTGGACCTTGACGGCGTGCGGCGCGTCAGGCGCGTGACGGCGCGCCAGGAGTTCCGCGGTCTGATGCGGCTGAACGTCTCCCTGCTGGAGTGCCCCGCAGTCACCCACGCCGGGCGGCTGCGGATGTTGGTGGGGTACCTCCGCCGCCCAGGCATGGGGCGCGTGCCCTTCAAGCCGCACTGGAGGCAGTTGCAGCGATGGTCCAGCGGGAAGATCCGCCGCCAGATCATCTCCCGCCAGCGCCGCCAGAAGGCACAGCGGAGGACCAGCTCGTGAACCTCCCGCCGCCGGGCAAAGTGCTGCTGATCAAGCCGTCGTCGCTGGGCGACGTGATCAGCGGCGTGCCCGTGCTGCGCGGGCTGCGCCGGACCTTCCCCGACGCCCGCGTCGCCTGGATGCTGACGCCGGCGTGCGCGGGGATCGTCGCCGGCGAGCCGGAGCTGGACGAGGTGATCGAGTTCGACCGCAGGCACTTCGGCCGCATCGGCCGGAGCCCCAAGGCCACTCGCGACTTCCTCGCCTTCTGCCGGGCACTGCGGCGGCGGAGGTTCGATTGGGTGATCGACCTTCAGGGCCTCTTCCGCAGCGCGTTCCTGCTCCGCGTCAGCGGCGCCGCCGTCCGCGCCGGCTTCGCCGACGCCCGAGAGCTGGCGGCCGTCTTCTACACCCACCCGGTCAGGGTCCCCCCCGGGCACACCATCGACCGCAACATTTACCTCGCCCGCCGCCTGGGCATCGACGCGCAGGAAGAGGACCTGACGCTCACCGTCCCCGATGAGGCCGGGCAGTTCGTCACCTCCCTGCTGGGCGGGCTGGGCGTCGCCCCGGGGCCATACCTGGCCGTGGCGCCCGGCGCCCGCTGGACCAGCAAGCTCTACCCCGCGCGGCACTGGCATAGGGTCATCTCCGAGCTGATCGACGAGCTGCCGGTGGTGCTGCTCGGGTCGCAGGCCGAGCGGCAGCTGTGCGCCGACCTGGCCGAGCCGTTCGGCGGCGGCGCGGTGAACCTTGCCGGCGAGACTTCGCTGCCGCAGTTGGCGGCGGTGATATCCTCGGCCGCGGCGCTGGTGTGCTGCGACTCGGCCGCCAACCTCATCGCCCCGGCGGTCTCGACGCCCTCGGTGACGCTTATCGGCCCCACCCGCCCCGAGCGGACAGGCCCGTACGGACCCCTCGCGACCGCCGTGGTGGCCGAGGTGCCGTGCCGGGGATGCCTGCGGCGGCGATGCAGCCACGTCACCTGCATGCAGACCATCGACCCGGCGAAGGTCGCCTCGGCCGTCCGGGACGCCCTGGGGCGGGCAGCCCGTCCCGCCGCAGCCGCCCGGGGACGACCATGACAGACTTCCCGCAATTCATTCTCGCCTCGCGCTCGCCCCGGCGGCGCGAGCTGCTCGACGGGGCGGGCTATCGCTTCCGCGTCGTGCCCCCGCCGCTGGACGAGCCGCCCCCCAGGCCGGGAACGACTCCCGCCCAACTGGCCGAGGCGCTGGCGTTCTTCAAGGCCAGCTCCGTCCACGCCGACCATTCCGACGCCATCGTCCTGGGGGCCGACACCGTCGTCGCGGTGGGAGGCGAGATCTTCGGCAAGGCCGATGACGAGCCCCACGCCCGCGAGATGCTCTCGGGACTCTCGGGCACGCGCCACCAGGTGATCACCGCGCTGGCACTGATGCTGCCCCAGCCGCGCCCCGGCGGCGAGCCGCGCCGGATGCTCGCCTCGACCGTCACCTGCGTGAGCATGCGCCGACTCGCCGACGAGGAGATCGACCGATACGTCGCCTCCGGGCAGTGGCGGGACAAGGCCGGGGCGTACGCCATCCAGGAGGGCGGCGACGCCTTCATCGACAAGCTCGAAGGCAGCTTCACCAACGTCATCGGGCTGCCGATGGAACTTCTGGACCAGCTCTGCCGGCGCGCCCGCCGGCACCTGGCCGATCGATAGCAGGCGGCTGACATGAAACACTCTCACCGGATTCGCGTCGCGCTTCGGGCGGCGGCCCTGCTGGCGACGGCCGCGGCCCTGACCTGCTGCCCCTCGTGCAAGCGCTCCTCCGCCCCGGCGAAGGTCCGCATCGGCCAGGGTGAATGGCGCGTCGAGCTGGCCGTCACCGAGGCCCAGCGCCGGCGCGGCCTCGGCGGCCGGAAGGCCGTGCCCCAAGGGACCGGCATGCTCTTCGTCCTCGACCGCGAGGCCGACGACGTCCCGTTCCACATGAAAGAATGCCTCGTGCCGCTCGACGTGGCCTTCATCTCCGCCCGCCTGGTGGTGGTTGACATCCGCACCATGTCCGTCGAGCCCGACCCGTCCGACCCGCAAGTCCTCTACCTCAGCGAGCATCCCTACCGCTACGCCCTGGAGGTCGCCGCCGGGGAGCTCAAGCGGGCCGGCGTGAAGATCGGCGACCGCGTCGCCCTGCTCGGCGCCGCCCGGGACGCTGCTAAAGCCACCCGCTGACCTGACCGAAGTATCCACCGACAGAATAGACCTTTGTGCGCGCGCGACATGGTTCTCATTGCCGAAAAACACAAGCTGCTCTGGTTCGGCGGCGGCTGGCTGCCGGAGAACGTCTCGGCCACTGTCGCCGAGGGTTGGGACGTCATCACCTGCAACAGCACCGACGCCCTCGCCAAGCTCCTGCCGCAGGCAGAGCTGCTGCTGATCTCCCTGCCCGGGCAGGACTGCCGCGACCCGCGCCTGCTCTCGGGACTCCTCGACGAGGTGGACCGGAGCGGGGCCGTCGCCATCGTCATGCTGCCGGCCGATCTCGTTGACAGCGGACCGCTCGCCGGGCGAAAGGGGCAGTTCCTCGTCGTCCCCGACGACATCTCCCCGGCGGAACTGGCCGGGCGAATCAAGGCGGCGGCGGCCCTCCAGCCGGCGATCAAGCGCCTCCGCGAGGACGTGACCGCCGTGCGATCCTTCGGCGCCGGCATCGCGAGGGACTTCGAGCAGCTCGACGAGGAGATGCGACTCGCCGCCAGGCTCCAGCGCGACTTCCTGCCCAGGTCGCTGCCCCAGATCGGGCCGATCCAGTTCAGCTCCCTGTTCCGACCCGCCAGTTGGGTCAGCGGCGACATCTACGACGTCCTCCGCCTCGACGAGACGCACGTGGGCTTCTACGTCGCCGACGTCGTCGGGCACGGAATGCCCGCCGCCCTCCTGACCATGTTCATCAAGAAGGCGCTCCAGACCAAACGCATATCGGGCAATACATATGAGATCGTGCCGCCGCACGAGGCGCTCGCCCGGCTCAACGAGGACATCTGCGGGCAGGACCTCACCTCCTGCCAGTTCTGCACGGCCGTGTACGGCATCGTGAACACAGAGGACCTCTCGCTGCGGTACGCCCGCGGCGGGCACCCGCCGGCCGTGCTGCTCGGCACCGACGGGGGCGTCCGCCTGCTCGAAGCCAACGGGCCCCTGCTGGGCGTCTTTCCCGGCGAGGGGTTCGCCGACCGTACCGCGGCCCTCGCCAAGGGCGACCGCCTCGTGGTCTTCTCCGACGGGGCCGAGGACACCTTCGTCGATCCGGCCGAGCCCGGGCCCACAGGGCTGATCGCCCAGCTCCGCGACCTCCGCGATCTGCCCGCCGACGAAATGACTCTCCAGCTCACCGTCCGAATCGACGAGCGCCGAGCCTCCAACAAGCACGACGACGACATCACCGTCATCGTCATGGACGTGCTCGACAGCTGACGCGCCACCCGCCGAGGATAGCACTTGACACCGGGCACGCCGTGGGCGACAGTGCCGCATCGCCAGGCGACTTGGCGACGACCGAACCCATGGCCAAGACCACGAAGCCGAACATCCTGACCATCTGCCTGACCGGGCTGCTCGCGTGGGTCATTCCCGGGGCCGGGCACGTCTTCCTGGGCCGCACCGTCCGAGGGCTCATCATCTGCATCTGCATCAACGGGCTGTTCTGGGCCGGCGTGGCCTTCGGCGGAGTCTTCACCGTCGAGCCGCTCGGACAGAAGTGGTGGTTCGCCGCACAGATGTGCACCGGGGTCTCCGGCGCCGCCGGGTGGGTCCGCCAGGAAAGATACCGGAGGAAAGTCACCGCCGAATTCGACAACCCCAACCTGCGGGCGCCGACCCCGACGCGGCGGGACCTCGGCCGAGGCGACCTCGCCCCCGAGTGGTGGGCCGCATACAACTATGCCCTCGCAGCCGAGGGCGTCAACCTCAACTACCCAGCCGACACCGTCGCACGGGCCTATTCCGGCGTCGCCGGAATGCTCAACCTCATGTGCATCTTCGATGCCATTCTCCTGGCCGCCATGGGCAGCTTTGGCGAGCCGCCGCCCCAGGCCAAGCCCAAGGGCGAGGAGGTGGCCGCATGAGCGGGCTCTTCGTACATCCCGTCCAAATGGGCATGAACCACATCTTCCTCGTCGTGCCCCTGTGCTTCGTCGTCGGGATCGTCTATAAGGCCATTCGCGTAAATCACTTGAGGCAACTGCCGCTGCAGGTCCTGGGCCTCTGGGCCTACATGCTCGCCGGCCTGTCCATTCTCGGCGTCGCATTCTTCCTCCTGCTCGAATACGTCGCCTGAGCCACGCCGCGGACCACCTCGGAACCGTCCGGAACCACCCGGAATCCCGATGGATCGGGACGGAACGAAACGGAACGAAACGGAAAGTTTCGGAACCAAACGGAACGAAACGGAAAGTTTCGGAAAGAAACGGAACGTTCCGCAACGGGCCCGAAATGCGTAAGTCCATGCGTGTCAAGGCC
>CBFCZU010000036.1:0-24303 GCA_965602635.1 uncultured Planctomycetales bacterium
GGCTTCACTGCGGAGGGAAATCTCTGCTCTCAGGTTGCCTGAGTTGGCAGCACAGCGTCAGCAAGAACTCAGCCACAGGATTCGCCTACTTGGCGAGCTGGAAATCAGAGCGAGCCTTAAGCGAGACCGTTGCCGAGGGCGTCTGATCGTCGCGCAAGTGGCCGCAGAGGCTGCGAAGCCGGCGCCCGCTACCACGCCGACGGACCGCACGCAGGACAAGACGGCCGAAGCTGCCAGCATCCGCGCCCTGAAGCTGGAGCTTGCGGAGGCAACAAGTGAACTTGCCAAGCTTGAGGAAATGCTGAGGGAGGCGAGGTTGATGCAGAGCGATTTGGCCAGGAAGCAGACCATAGTTGGGCGCTTGGAAAAAAGCGCTGCGGATTATGATGAGTCGCTTCGCATGGTAAACAGGACGCTGCTGGAGCAGAAAGTGCATCGTCGCGAATACAAGCCGATCCCGGAGCTGATAAGCGTTTTGCCGGTGAGGTGATGGGAGCCTTGGTTTGCTCAGGCGGAGTCCTCGTGGACTCAACTACCTAGTCTCTCGCGGAGCCATCAGCGCTTCGTTACGGGGCAGCTGGACTCCTCGGCCGAGAGTGTCCGGGCAGGGATGAGAACTCGACAAGCTGAGAACGGTTTAACGGGAGAGGTGTGGATCATGACTTCCGGAACCAGGAGCGCAACGGCTGCCGCGACGGCACTGGCCGTTGTGGCGGCGGTGGTGTCGGCAGATGAGGCCCAGTCGCCCGCCTACGGCTACAAGATCGCCCACGCGACGTACCTGGCCGGCGGGTCAGACGCCTTTGTGGTGAAACTCGTGCCCGGGAAGTGACCGGGCGCGGGACAGCCGCCCTCCGGGGCGGCGTGGCATCGTATTTGTGGAGTTTGATATGTTACGTTACGCGGTTGTTGGAGCGGGCGGCTACCCGGGCACGCACATCGAGCGCATCCGCCGGCACGGGCCGGAGCTGGGGTGCGAGCTGGCGGCCGTGGCCATCAGGCCGCAGGACCGCCGCCCCGGCCAGGCCGAGCAGTTCGCCGCCGACGGCGTCGAGGTCTTCGCCGACGCGGTCGAGATGTTCGACGCGACCGCCGGGCGGATCGACGCGGTGTTCGTCCCCACCGGCATCCACACCCACTGCGAGCTGGCGTGCGCGGCCATGGCCCGCGGGCACCACGTGTACCTTGAGAAGCCCCCGGCCGCGACCGTCCAGGAGGTCGATCGCATGCTCGCCGCCTCGGCCGAGAGCGGCAAAATGTGCTGCCTGGGCGTCCAGTCCATCTTCGGCGAGTCGCTCAACCTGGTGAAGTCGCGGATCGTCTCGGGTGAGCTGGGGCAGGTGAAGCGGCTGGCGTGCCGGTCGCGCGCCCCCAGGCCCGACAAGTACTACGCCCGCAACGAATGGGCCGGGCGGCTGAAGGTCGGCGACGCGTGGGTTCTCGACGGGCCGTCGAACAACGCCCTGTCGCACCAGATCGCCGACATGCTGTACCTCGCCAGCCCGGAGCCCCGGACGTTCGCGACGCCGCGGACGGTGCGGGCGGAGCTGTACCACGCCCGCGACATCGAGTCCGAGGACACTTCGTCGATCGAGATACACACGGCCGAGGGGGCGGTGGCGTACTTCATCGTCTCCCACTGCGCCGACGCCCACGACAGGCCGCTGATCGAGGTCGAGTGCTCCGCCGGGCGGGCCAGTTGGGAAGACAGCGGGCTGACGAGAATCGCCTACGCCGACGGGCGCGAAGAGTCGCTGGAGCGCGACTCGGTGCTCCCGCAGGTGCTGGCCCTGGCGAACTTCACCGAGGCCGTCCGCGCCGGCGACGCCGACCTGCTCAAGTGCGACCTGAGGATGGGTCGGAACTTCACCCTGGCGTTGAACGGCGCGTTCGAGTCGGCGGGGCGCATCCGGGCGATCCCGGCGGTCTTCTCCCGCCGCGTCGGCGAGGGGCCCGACGGGCGGATCGTCGTCGATGGGATGGACGAGGCAATCCTCCGCTGCGCGGCCGAGGGAAAGCTCTACTCCGACGTGGGCTGCGAATGGGCCGAGCCGACCGAGCCGTTCGACCTGACCGGGTACAGCCGGTTCCCGCAGCGGTTCACGCCCTGACGCCGACCCGCCGCGGCGCGGGTCACTTGCCTGCCAGGGCCTTCCTGATGCAGTCGGCGACGGCCTGGGCGAGTATGGCGTACCCGCCGTCGGTCATGTGCACGCCGTCGTCGCAGACGATCGTCTCGATGCCCGCGGCTATCGCGGCGCCGTGCAGGTCGTTGGTCCGGATGCCGGCGGCCAGCATGATCTCCCCGGCCGCGGCGTTATAGGCGTCCACGTCGGCGTTGTGGCGGTCGAACTCCTTCACCGCGTTGTGGCGGGCGTCGATGACGGCCGTGGACGACGCCCAGACGGGCAGCGCCCCGCAGGCCGCCAGCCGCCGGGCGATCTCCGTGAGGTTCCGGCGGTACCGCTCCAGCGGCACCTGATGGGCCCGGGTGTCGCGGGCGACCTTCAGGTCGTGCAGCCCGCAGTTGAGGTGGACCACGTCGGCGCCCGCCTCCGCCAGCCAGGCGTCCATGTTGGCCAGCACGTTGTCGCTGTCGCCGCCGTTGCCGGGGTTGTGGGTCAGCTCCGCCTCGCCGGCAAGCAGCTCCGCCGCCGGCGGCGTGTAGCCGATCGAGATCGAGTCGCCGACGATCAGGACGCGGGGTCTATCGGTCATGTCGGGTCCATCCTGTCAGAGAAGCTTCTTGAGGAACTCGGCGTACGCCGGCAGGGCCACTTCGGCGTCGGGCAGTTCGGGGTGCCACTTCTTCTCCCACTCGAGCGTCAGGTAGCCGTCGTATCCGCCGCCTTTCAGCAGTGAGATCATCTCAGCCAGCGGCACGTCGCCCTCTTCGGGCATGCAGTACTCGTGCTTTCCGTCGGGGGTGGTGCGCGAGCTCTTGACGTGCACGGCCACGGTGACCGCGCCGAGGTTGGCGTATGATTCGGCGGGCGTCTCGCCGCCGACGCGGAACGGATGGTGCAGGTCCCACAGCACGCCGACGTTCGGCACGCCCGCCTTGGCGACGACGTCCGCCAGCGGCGCGGTGGCTGTCCAGTCGTCGTGTGTCTCCACCGCCACGGTCACGTCCTTGCCCGCCTTCTCGGCCATGCGCTTGAGCGTATCGGCGGCCTGGTCCATGGCCTGATCGAGCGGCGTGTCGCCCAGCTCGCCGCCGAAGACGCGGATGATGGGCGCGCCGAACCGCCGGCAGAGCCGCCCGTACTCGCCCACCTCGGCGAGGTGTTTCTTGCGCCTGTCCGGGTTGGAGTCGAACATCACCGCGCCGCTGGAGAACGCCGAAACCTTCAGCCCCGCCGCGGCGATCTTCTCGGCCGTGCGGTCCGCGCCGGAGGTGAACTCGTCCAGCCGCCAGACTTCCATCTCGTCGCCCAGCCCGCGGAAGTCGATGCCCTCGTAGCCGTTGGCGGCGAGCAGCTCCAGGATGCCTTCCAGCGGCCGGCCGGGGAACGCCAGTGTCGTGCACGCCATCTTCATGGTCAGTCATTCTCCTCTGCGCCCGGGCGGCGCTTCAGCAGGTACAGGCTGCCGGCCCGTTCGAAGTCGAACCGGGCGCGATCGGTCAATGCCTTGGGACAATAGGGCTCGACGCGGGAGACGACGTACAGCGGCCTGTCGCCCACGGCCGAGAGGAACGCCTCCAGGTCGGCGTCGGGGTGGGGGACGGGCCAGGGCTCGTGCCCGCCCAGGAGCGTCACGTCGCCGCGCAAGTGCCCGACCCGCCGGGCGGCGGCCAGGGGGTAGTACGCCGTCGCGTCGGCCAGGATGAACGCCGCCTCCGGCACGTCCTGGGCGCCCGAAAGGCAGTCGGCGGCGAAGTTCGCGGCTGAGGGCTCGTTGTGCTTCCACGGCACGAGCCAGTAGCGGCCTTCGTCGCGCCCGGGCAGCTCGCGCGGGCGGGCCATATCGACGCCGGCTGTCCTGGCGATCCCTGGTGCGGCTGCGTATGCCATCGGGGCCGCGACCAGCCAGCCGACGACGACGGCCGCCGCCACGCGCTCGGCGACCTTGCCCAGGCGGGCGATCTCGGCCAGCCCAACGCCCGCCAGTACGGTCAGCATCGCCAGCGACGGCAGGAAGAAGGTGAACTGATCGGGCACGTCGTACCGCAGGACGAACAGCAGGTGGATGCCCGCCAGCGCGAGCATCGCCGCCGCCACGCCGCCGCCCGCTCGCCGCCGAAGCACCCACGCCCCGACCACGAACAGCAGTTGCGGACCGAGGAGGTTGATGAGCATCAGCAGCATGTTGGCCTTGCGGACCGCGCCCCATTCCAGGGCGGCGTTCAGCACCCTGCCCTGGTAGCCGGCCCCGAACAGGGCCGAGCCTATCGCCTCGCCGACGCCCGCCCCGCCGGCCAGCTCGGCGACGATCAGCGCCAGGTACAGGGCGGCACCGAGCAGGTATGCCCCAGCCGCCGCCGCCAGCGACCATGCGGGCAGGCGCCGCCGGGCAAGCAGGACGATCGTCACCGCCAGATAGACCGGCAGCGGCAGCAGGGCGAAGTTGTGCAGGCACAGCCCCAGCCCCGAGACCAGCGCCAGGGCGATGAGCTTGCCCGCCCGCGGCCGGCGGAGCAGCGCAACCAGCAGCCAGAGCTCGGCGGTGAACCCCGCCAGCGACCAGGTGTATACCTCGGCGACGGTCGCCAGCCACCACGGCGTGTGCGCCAGGGCGATCATGCCGGCAGCCGCGGCCGCGACCCACCGCCGCCCCGTCAGCAGCAGGCACACCGCGGCGATGTTCGCGCACGCCACCGCCATGCCCAGCCCGCTGAAGAAGTTCAGCCGGGCCGGGAAGCTCGCGATCGGCACGAACTTCAACAGCCAGCCGGCGATGATGTACAACGGATGGGCCAGCGCCAGCCCCAGGTGCCCGCGCAGGTCAAAGGCCGCGGCGCGGTACTGAAACATGCCGCTGTCCTGCCAGCTCACGCCCCTCTGGCAGGTGGCGGCGTAGAGGACAGCCGCGGCCAGCAGCACCGCCCACCACAGCCGCCGCGCCGAGGGCGGCGAGCCGGTGTCGGATCGTAGTTGGGCGGGCGCGTTCATGTGCGCAACATACTATCGGGCTGGGGGCGGGCTTGCCATAGCCGCCGGCGGCGACTGGGCACTTGCGGGCGGGCGCCGAGGCGCGGAGAATGTGGCCGCTGTCAACGGGGCCGCCCGCAGGGGGCGGCAATCTCTACACAGGAGTCAACCATGAAACCAAGGCATCTGACCATCTGGCTGTCGGCGGCTGTGGTTGTGTCTCTGGCGGGGTGCCGCGCGCAGGCACCGGCCGGCGCTGACTTGTCCCGTCCCGCGACGCCGCGCTGCATCCTCTGGGCAATACCGGGCGAGCTGCGGATCGACCCGATAACGGGCAAGCCCCACAACCCGCACGTCCGCGACCGCGACTGGCGCGAGGCCAACAGCGTCTGGTCGGCCGCGGAGAAGACCGTTTCCCTGGCCGGGGCGAGGAACGAGTGGCTCGGCTTCCAGCTCATCATAGAGGCGGCCGGCGAGGACCTGAGATACGTCAACGTCAAGTTCACCGACCTGACCGGCCCGGGCGGGCGAAAGATCCCCGCCCGCGACGTCAAGCTCTTCCGCGTCTGGTACACCGAGGTCACCGAGCCCTCGCGCAGCTTCGACGCCCGCGGCGGCTACCAGAGCTTCAACGCCCTGGGCGTGCCCTCGGTGGGGACGGGCTGGTACGGCGACGCCCTGATTCCCTTCCACGTCCGCGGCTGGGGCGGGCGGTTCAGCGTCGCCAAGGGGCGCAACCAGGCCGTCTGGGCTGACGTGAAGGTCGCCAAGAAGCTCCCCGCCGGAACGTACCGCGGCAAGGTCACCGTCCGCGCCGACCGGGCGGCCGCGGTCGAGGCCAACGTCGCCCTGACCGTCTGGGACTTCGATATCCCCGACAAGCTCAACGCCCGCGGCGAGGGGCCGCTATACCGGGCCACCATACCCAGCATGTGGGGCGTCAGGGCCGACAGCGACAGGGGAATGAAGATCGAGCGCCAGTTCTTCCGCATGGCCAGGGCGCACAGGTTCATCCCCTACATCTACGACTGCTTCCCCAAGGTCGAGGGCGAGGGGTTGGAGATCAAGATCGACTGGACCTCCCACGACAAGCGCTTCGGACCCTATTTCGACGGATCGGCCTTCGACGACAAGATCCCCATCCAGCAGTGGAACGTGCCGGTGGACACGTACTGGCCCAGTTCCCGCGGCTGGGCGGACAGCCGGCCGAAGGACTACTACGGGCGGATCTCGCGGGTAATCCAGCAGTACGACGAGCACTTCAAGGCCAAGGGGTGGAAGCCGCGGATGTACGTCTTCTTCCAGGGGCTCGACGAGCCCAGCACGGAGGAGCGCTTCGCCAAGGTCGTCAAGGTGGCCCAGGCCGTCAAGGAAGGCAGCAAACGGGTCAAGGTCCGCCACGACTTCTACACCGCCTTCGCCGAGGGCGACAAGATGATCGAGCGCTTCCGCGGCTCGATCGACATCTGGTGCATCTCGTCGTGCTTCTACCCGGTCGAGGCCCTCCAGGCCCGACAGGCAAAGGGCGAGGAGGCGTGGTATTACCAGGGGGCCGAGCCCTGGGTCGGCGCCGAGAACCTCGACAACGAGGCCATCGGGCTGCGGACGTGGGCGTGGATCGCCTGGAAGTACCGCGTGGACTGCTGGCACAACTGGTGCTCGGGTCGGTGGGGCGGCGAGAACATATTCGTCTGGCCGAACAACGGCGGCAGCCGCGGCGCCTGGCGGCCTAACGGCAACGGCGTGATGGTTTACCCGGGCATACTCTTCGGGGTCGATGAGCTGTTCCCGTCGGTCCGGCTCAAGGCCTACCGGCGGGGCAACACCGACTACGAGTACATGGTGCTGCTGAAGAAGCTGGGGCAGGGCAAGACGGCCGACGATATCGTCAACTCGATCGTCCGCAAGGCACTGGGCGAGGCGGGCAACGACAAGTCGCTTATCGGCAAGTTCGGCGACTGGAGCCACGACCCCGACGAGTGGGTCAAGGCCCGCGCCAAGCTGGCGGCGGCGATACTCGAGGCCAGGAAGGCGGCGCCGTGATCGAGATCGCCAGCGACGAATTCGTCTGCGAGCTTGGGGCGGATACGCCGGCGGCGGTGGAGGTGGCGCCCGGCTCGACGCTGCGGATTCACTGCCGAAACGCCGGCGACCGCGACGTGGGGCCCGGTCCGGTGCGGGCGCCGGACGCCAACCCCGGCACCGGGCCGGTGGCCGTGACAGGCGCCCAGCCCGGGGCGGCGCTGAAGTTCGAGATCCTCGACGTCGTGCCGGAGTCGCCCGGGTACATCTCGGCCGGGTGGAAGGGCGGCTCGCAGGCGGTGGAGATCCGCGGCGGGGCGGCGATCTTCCACGGCATCGAGATACCCGTCCGGGCGATGATCGGCGTGCTGGGCGTCGCCCCGGCGGCAGGGGCGTGGAACACCATGGACGCCGGGCCGTTCGGCGGCAACATGGACACCAACGACGTCGCCCCACGGGCGGCCGTGTATCTGCCCGTATTCCAGCCTGGCGGGAAGTTCATCATCGGCGACGTGCACGCCGTCATGGGCGACGGCGAGATCGGCGGGCAGGGGCTAGAGGTCGCCGCCACCGTCACACTCCGCGTGGGCGTCGAGCCGGAGCCGATCTCCGACCACGTGTACATCTACCGCGACGACAGGCTGATGATCGTGGGCGCGGCCGAGAGGGTCGAGGACGCCGTCAAGGACGCCGCGGTCGCCATGATGAAGGTCATCGAGAAGGCCGGCATCATGGACGAGTTCCAGGCGATGAAGTTCCTCGGCCTGGCGGGCGAGACGCTCTTCGGCCAGCACTGCTGCCCGATAAAGACCGTCCGCGTCGCCGTTCCGCTGAAGCACCTGCCGGCCCTGCGGCCTGCCGTGCTCGGGGAAAACGAGAAAAAACCTGGATTTCAAGTTTGACAGCTCGATAAGATGGGATATAAGGATCCCTATCAAAAACCTAACATCGGGAGCGGGGCCATGGACCGGCGGCAGATGGCGTTGAAATTGGTGGTTGAGGGGTTAGGTCTTGAGTTCAAGATCACGTTTTTTCAGGATCGCCTGATCCTCCAAAAGGCTGTCTATCTGTCTCAGGCCGCAGGCCTGGGACTCGGCTATCACTTTCAGTGGTACCTTCGGGGACCGTACAGCCCTGCCTTGACCAGGGACGCCTACAGCGTCGGCGTCCAACTGGCGGCAGACGATGACGAATCGGAGGGGTGGGTCCTGGACGACCATTCCGTCAACAGGCTTGGTGACATAAGGTCTCTGTTTCAGAATGGGGGCCGCCCCCGGCTTGCGGACAAGCTGGAGTTGCTGGCTTCGGTTCACTTCCTGATTGACCATAAGCAGGTGCCGGAAGGGGATGTGAGGGCTATCCAAGAGACACTGACCCGGTACGAGAAGAATTTCGGCGACGACGAAATCAGGCAAGCCCTCGGGGAGTTGAAGAAGAATGCGCTCCTTGTCCGGAGTCGGTGAAGGCGGGCTGATCGTTGATTCCATTCACGGGGACGTCCACCTGACGAAACAGGAACGCGAGGTCCTCGACACCGCATCCTTTCAACGACTTCGGCACATCAAGCAACTGGGAATGGGGCACGTTACGTACCCGAACGCCACGCATACACGATTCGCGCACAGCATCGGCGTGCTGGCGATCATGGGCAGAGTTGTCGGTCTCGCCCCGGACAAGCTGATCCTGTCTGATGACACGGCATATGACCTGCGGCTTGCGGCCCTGCTTCACGACATCGGCCACTATCCCTACTCTCACCTCGTGGAGAAGCTGCACACCGTCAGGCTCACAGACGAGATCATCAAGACACCGCACCCTTCGGGCAGGTCGTTGGATTTCAGCGGAAAGCCGTTCCCGCACCACGAGACCTTGGGCAGGCTAGTCGTTACGTCCCAACCCGACCTTCTTGAAGCCCTGGGTGGTCTACAACGAGCAAAGCACATCGCTGACATTTTCACGCGAACGGACACCGAAACGCTCCAGTTGAGTAAACTCATTCACAGCAGCCTAGACATGGACCGCCTCGACTATCTGCGTCGAGATGCCCAGGCAACTGGCGTCCCATATGGCGAAATCGATGCCAACTACCTCCTTAACCAACTGAAGGTGAGCCCTCGGGGCATGGTCGGAGTCGGCAGGAAGGCCCTCCCCGCGGCCGAGCACTCTCTGTTCGCCCGGTTCTTCATGTACCGCGCAGTCTACCGGCACAAGACAACGTTCGGTATCGAAGAGGCATGCCGGCAGCTACTCCGGAGAATCCACGACAAGGGCTGGTACGATTTCCCGCAAGACGGACAGAGCGTAGAAGGGATTGCTCGTGGGCCCAAGCTTGGAACTTTCACAGACGCGTACGTCGATGGAATCGTACAGAAGGCCGCTGGCAACCAGGAAGACGAAGTCATTGCAGCGCTGGCTACCTCGATTCGGCATCGCAAGCCACCGAAGCTACTCAGAGAAGTGGATGTTTACACGAAGAGGGATACCAAATATCACGCCGGCGCAGCATTCAGGCAAGACTGCGCTCTCAAGCTTGCCGACCTCGCCAAGGAAGTCGGCATTCCCATGGGACTGTTCCTGCTCTGTGAGACACCTCCGCTGACTCTGGAGGAGAGGCCCGCGCGCGTTTCGGCGGATGAGGCGCGAGAACTGCCGGCAGAGACGGAAGAGGAGCTCATCAAGGTCTTCGTGGAGGGCGAGGAAGAACCCGTATCCATCGTGGACCTGCCGGAGAGCGTGCTGCACGAACAGGCGGACTACTTCTTCCAGAGCGTTCGCCTGTATGTTGTGCTAAACGAGACAAACAGAGAACAGCGGGCCAAAGACCTCAGGGAGAGAGTACGAGACTGGGGGCGCGCGTAGGCTCGCGCACGTCTGGACAGAGTTCTGCCCGCCCGAGCGTTGGGCGGAGTGGTGGTCCGGTACGACCGGTTAGCTTGTTCTGTTCGCGGTATTCTACCAATGCCACATGTCCTAAGGCATTGTTGCCACTGGTAGATTGCGCGAGGTCAGAAGCAGCGGGGCGCCCGCTGCCGTGCGCTGCCACCTCTTACTCCGACCTCCGACCTTTCCCCTCCGACCTATCTGTCGGATATATCCTGGAACGAGCTTTCCGGGTCGCCGCAGTAGTCCACCGGCCCGGTGAATTTCTCGGAGCCGATCCGCTTGCCCGTCTTCTTCGTGACGAACAGCTTGACGACCGCGGAGTTGGCGTACGCTTCCAGCGGGACGGCGATGATCGTGCCGTTGAACCGGAACTTCACCCGCTGCATCTTGGCGTCGCCGGGGTACATCACGCCGACCCGCCCGACGTCCCAGCCGCGCTTGACGCGGAAGAGGGCGTACGGCGTCCTGGCGTGGCGGACCTTGGCCCCGGCCTCGACCGTCGCGGTCATGATCCCGGCCACATAGCCGTCCTTGACGGTGTACAGCTTGCCGCGGGCCCCGCGCGGGACGCGCATCGGGTCCGGCTCGAAGCACAGCACACGCCGGCGGAAGTGCTCGTACAGCGGCAGGTACTTGGCGTAAAGCGCCACCGCCCGGGCCTGGCCCATGCCGGGGTCGCGCCCGACCTTGGGGAAGCAGCCGTGAAGCACCGCCCGGCGGAGGTTCTCGTCGGTGCTGTGGCGGTCAGAGGTCCACATGAAGAAGTTCGGCTTGGCGATGCACGCCCAGAAGTACTTCTCCTCGTAGATGTCACCGTCGCCCTCCAGAAGCTGCCCGTCCACGTGCCGCATGCAGCGGATGGTCTGGGGCTTGTTGGCGAAAATCGCCATCGGCCTGCCCGTGGCGCGCATGTGCTGCTTCATCCGCCGGGTGATCTCGTCGTAGGAGAAGTTCACGCTGTAGGCCCGGCGGTTGTCCACCACGGTTATCCCGTCGTCGTGGGCGTACTGCACCTCGTAGTGGCGGAAGCAGTCGAGGAAGAAGCCGCACAGCGTGGGGTACTCGGCCAGGATCTTCTTGACGCTCTCGTCGCAGAACTTGCCGAACGAGGTGCTCATGTCGGCGTTGGTGTTGTGGCACATCTGCCAGCCGGAGGGGATGGGCTTGCCGTCCTGGTCGCGGCAGATGGCGTCGGGCCAGCGCTTCTCGGTGATGGGGCGGAACCCGTCGGTGTAGTTGAAGTACCAGAACGGGCAGATGCCCGCCTTGCGGATGTTGCGGAGCTGCTTCTTGATGTCGGCGCGGGTGTGGTAGAGGAGCTTGTCCACGGGGCCTCTCTTGCGCCAGTCGGGCCCGTAGATCTTCTCGGCCAGCTCCTCGTCGCTGTGGGTGTCGATCCACTTGAGGACGTCCCAGGCGTTGACGTCCTTGCCGCTGCGCCGGAGCACGCGGTAGAGCTGCTCGTTAGCCCCTATCCGCAGCCAGCGGTCCTTGCCGTCCTGGAAGTAGTCGTTGTAGTGCGAGAAGTGCCCGTGGACCTCGAGGGTCTTGAGCCCCACGTCCAGCCAGGGCTTGGGGTTCTCGCCGATCTCGACGCCGCCGCAGTTGAAGACCCCCTCGAAGTCGAAGATGGCCTTGGAGTCGGGGTCGAAGTACTCGCGGTATTTGCGATAGACCTTTCCCAGCCCCGGCCGCCAGCAGCCCTCGTGGAAGAACAGCTCGACCCGCGTGGTCATCGGCCTGTCGCCCACCAGCCCGATGTAGTAGTTGAGCGCCTCCAGGGTGTTGGCCTTCTGCACCGGCTTGCGGTTGGCGCCCCAGTTGAAAAGCTTCTCGCCGTTCTCGAACTGGAAACGCGAGGCCGGAACCTTGTCACTCATCACGTTGGCCATCGAGTAGCCCACGTCCAGCTCCTTTGAGTAGTGGCTGGTCATGGGCAGGATGATCTCGCGCGGCGAGACGTAGGAGATCTGGAGGTGGTTGAAGTTGAAGCTGTCCATCCCGTCGAAGGTGAACTCTCCGTTGTAGCATGGCGCCCAGACGTCCCATCCGGCGTGGAGCGGGAAGTTGAAGCCCACGCGCAGGGAGCGGTCGGCGACCTTGCGGGCGGCCTTTGCGGCCCGGACCTCCCACATCAGCGAGTCCCTCTCCAGCTTCATGGTGACCGTCAGCGTGAAGGGCGCGCCGGCGAAGCGCTTGGTCAGGGTGATGCGGTTGCCGCGCTTGGCGGCGGCGCTGACGCGGAAGCGGTCGGCGAGGTCGTCGTACCACCGCCCGTCGCGCTCGTCGTACACCCGCAGGTAGCCCAGGGAGCCCTCCATGTTCTGGCGGAGGAGCTTGAGCAGGTCCACCTTGCGCTTCTTGAGATAAGCCGAGCGGATGAAGCCGGTGGCTTTCTCCACGGCGATCGAGACGTCGGGATTCTCCAGGAACCAGCAATTGGCCTTGGTCGGGGGGGGGAATGTGATTTTTTTCATTGTCGGGTCCTTTCGATGCAAACTCAGCGTAGTAAAGGGGGATTCCTAACACGAAGGCGGTGCGGCGGCAAGCGAAGAATGGCAAAAACCCTGTCGGTCCCCGGGGCGAATGCTATGATACCAGTGGATAACCGGTCCATGGATGGATGGGAGGAGTGAGTAAGTGAAGCATCATGCAACCGGCCGACCAATCGGCAAGTGCAAGGGGTGTTGCCTCAACATGAGAACCTTCTGTGCGGCCGGGCTCGACCCCAAGAGCGAGTGGAGCCGCCACAAGTGCACCAGCCGGGACGACAAGTCCCTGCTCGAGGCATATCTTCACCCCGACCCCGTAACCGGCGCCAAGGCGGCCAAGCAGCGCCGCCGTGCCGTGGCTACGACCACCTCCAGCGAGCCGCACCACGACGGCACGGTCTTCGCCCCCGCCCGGAGCAGCGGCCGGCGGGGCAAGCGTTGACCTGACCGCGCCGCCCGTGGTATCGTGCGCCGGGTATCAGCCCACCAGGTGAGATCCGCGCCAGGTGGATGAAGATGGAGAAGTTCAAGGAGGACCTCCAGGCCACCGAGAAGTGGCTCGCCGAGCAGGCGAAATAGCCGGCGACCCCCAGGGTCCCGGGGGCGGGTGCATTAGGTTTTGGTGGTGTGGCCGCGGGAGGATCGCGCCAGACGTGCGGGCTTCTCCGGCGTCCCTCCGGGACTGACGAGCTTGGGGGCCTGTACCGGGGGTTTCGCTTCGCTCCACCCCCGGCTACGCTCCGACGGCCCTTCGGGCCGGTTCAGCTCATGAAGCAGACGGCCGCGACACCGCCAACAACAGTGCCCCCACGGGGCAGTGCTACCCGAGCAGGGCTCATTGGCGCGGTCCAGGCCCGAAGGGCCGCTGGACAGTAGCCGTGGGCGACAGCCCGCCGTCAGGCGGGCAAGCCCACGGTAAGCGTCGGCCCCAAGCCCAGAGCCCCGACGGGGCGCCGGAGAACGCAACCCGCCATCGAAAGAGCCGTCTTCGGACAACTCGCTCGTTGGCGACTACTGCCTAAAGTTACACACAGTTGTTGACACTATCCGGAGACGACAGGGCCTTGACAGAATCCGCAATTGGGGTACAATAGGGGGCGCTTGAAGGGATGGGATGAGTTGCTCGGCCCATCGAGGCACGTCGAGTCAGTCCTTCTACGTTGGTCGTCTGGCATTTCCGGGCGAACCGGTCACGTCACAGATGGCACTGCTCATTAGGAGGAGGACGATGAAGAAAGCACTTGTGTTGCTAACTGTTGTGTGTTGTGCCGGCACGGCCTGGGGTGACGTCGTCCCCAACCTCCAATACGACGGATGGCGGGGCTGGAACAACCACGATGCCAGCTACACCTGGATGGACAGTTGGGGCAACCACGATGACTGGGGGTCCAGCACCTACTGTGATGCTGCTGTCGCCCAGTTCGACCGTCCATCCATCCTGACGGCCATCAACAATGTCACGGGTGGCTCAGGGCCTTACGATGCCTATCTCCACATCGCGGTAACCCAAGATGCTGACAACCTTGCCGCCTTGGGCATCGCTCGGCCGGTCGCAGGCGTGTTCGCCATCGACAATTTCCCATGGGGATCCGCCACCGGCACAGGCACGAATTTCGAGGTCAACGTTGTCGCCAACGCTAACGGGAGCAACATGCATGACGACACGTTTGCCTGGTCCTATGACACGCTTTCGGACCGCTACCTGCTGAACCTCAATGTGGGCCAGGCCATGGTCGACTTCTACCTGAACCACACCGCTGCCGATGGCTTCTTCATCAGCAACGCCAATCCTGACGGGACCTACAACCCTGGTCAGCGTCTGGATACGCTTTGGGGACAAGGATCGGCGACTTTCACGCTGGAAATCGTTCCCGAGCCGGCGACGCTGCTCCTGCTGGGTCTAGGCGGCCTGGGCGTGCTTGTCCGCCGAAAGCGGCAAGACGTCACCTGACAACCTGCTAAGACGAGTGTTCCTTACAGCCCCCGCCCGGCGATAGTTGGGGGCTGTTCTTATGCGATCGATGGTCTCACGAGCCTTCCTCCTGTTTGGGTGAGCGGATTCCACCTCGGGGTGCATCGTGTGCGATGCGGGCGCGACGAGATCCTCGCCCTGACGGGGCAGACCAACGCGGCCTTCTCGGCTTAATGCACCCCCCGGGGGTTGCCCGTGGCAGCAATGGGGGCACTTGCGGTATGTTCAGGGGCGAATGTTCACCACTGACGACACGATAGTGGCCATCAGCAGTGCGGCCGGTGGTGCGGGGCGGTCGATCGTCCGGCTTTCCGGGCCGGAGGCGCTGCGGCTTGCCGGCGGGGTCTTCTCCGAGCCGCTGGGCGAGCTGGGCGGCTTTCGCCTGGCGGGCGGGACCGTCGCCGTCGATGAGCCCTGCCCCATCCGCGCGCCGGCGCGGGCATACGTCTTCGGCGCCCCGCGGAGCTACACCCGCCAGGACGTGGCCGAGCTGCACGTGCCGGGCGAGGTGATCGCCTCGGCGGTTCACGCGGCGATGGTCGCCGGCGGCGCCAGGCCGGCGGAGGCGGGGGAGTTCACCGCCCGGGCGTTCTTCAACGGGCGGGTTGACCTGGCCCAGGCCCAGGCCGTCGCCGACGTGATCGACGCCGAGGCCGACGCCCAGCTCCGCTCGGCCGTGGGAATCATGGACGGGGCACTGGGGCGGCTTTGCCGACCGGCGGCCGAGGCGCTCACCGAGGCCCTCGCACTGACCGAGGCGAGCATCGACTTCTCCGACGAGGACATCGAGCTGGCCGGGGCGAGCGAGCTGGCGGCCGCCGCGCGCCGCGTGGCCGACGACCTGGCAGGCGCCTTGGACAAAGCCGGCCGGTGGATGCCATCCTCGGCCGAGCCCAGAGTCGCCATCGCCGGGCGGCCAAACGCCGGCAAGAGTTCCCTGCTCAACGCCCTCTCCGGGCTCGACCGGGCGATAGTCTCGGCCATGGCCGGGACGACCCGCGACGTGCTCAGCGCGGCGGCGACCCTGGCGGGGGGGCTGGAGGTGATGCTGCTCGACGCGGCCGGGGTTGATGCCTCGCCCGACCCCCTCAGCCGGGCGGCTCACACGGCCGCACGCGAGGCAGTGGCCGCGGCAGAGGCCGTGCTGTTCGTCATCGACGCCGCCGACGGCGACCACGACGCCGACGAGGCCCTGCTGGGCGAGGTTCGCCGGCTCAACCGGCGGGCGCCGCTGCTGGTGCTGGCCAGCAAGATCGACCTGCTCGCGGGCGCGGATGCGGCCCTGGCGAGCCTGCGGCGGCGCTTCGGCGAGGACATGCTGCCTGTCAGCTCCGTCACGGGCGCGGGGCTGGAGGAGCTGAGGGCCGCCCTGGCGGCTCAACTGGCCGACGCCTCGCCCCCCCTCGGCGGCGAGATGCTGCTTCACGACCGCCAGCGGCGGGCGATTTCGGTCTCGGCCGATTGCGCCCGCCGAGCCGGCGAGCTGCTGGCCGGGGCGGGGGCCGTTGCCGACGTCGCTGAGGTCGCCGCCGTGGAGCTGCGGGCAGCGCTCGACCACCTGTCCGAGCTGACCGGGCGGGTCGTCGCCGAGGACGTCCTGGCCGCAATCTTCGCCCGCTTCTGCGTCGGAAAGTAATGCCCGCGCCGGGGCGAAATACTGCCCGCCCGGCCGCTCGCGAAGCGTAGAATATGATTGACGCTGGCGCTGCCGGCGCGGTGGGATAGCGCCGCGCCGGCGGACACTGCGGCCAGGCCGCTCATTTCCGGACTCTTGAAAGGGGCAGGGACGATGGAGATCGAAAAGGTTCTTCGCGAAGCGGGCGTCAAATTCACCAGGCGCGAGCATCCGGTGGCCTACACCGCCCAGGAACTCGCCGCCGAGGAGCACGTCAGCGGCGACGACGTGGCCAAGCCCGTGCTCGTGAACGCGGGCGAGAAGAACGTCATGTGCGTCCTGCCGGCAAGCTGCAAGATCGACCTGGGCAAGCTCGCCAAGGCGCTCAAGGTCAAGAGCTGCCGGCTGATCGGCGAGGGCGACATGGCGAAGCTCTTCCCGGACGTGGAGGTCGGCGCCGAGCCGCCGTTCGGGAAGTTCTACGGCCTGGAGACGCTGGTGGACAGGCGCCTGGCCGAGCGCGCGACGATCACCTTCACCGCCGGCTCGCACCGCAGCGCGATCCAGATAGACTACGCCGACTACGCCCGCCTGGCCGAGCCGGGCGAGGCCGACTTCGCGGTACACCTCTAGCGCTTCGGAGGCGTCGGACGGACCCGCCCGCCGAGGCCTGTGGGATGGAGATCATGTCTGGAGACAGGTACGTCCTTGACTGCCCCAAGTGCGGGCGCGTGGAGGGCTTCGCCCCGGGCGACGACGACTACGATGAGGGCGGCGCCGAGGCGGAGGCCGTTATCGACGTGGAGGTCATCCACACTGCCGACGGCCCGGCCACGCGAGTCCGATGCCCCGTCTGCGGGCTGTGGCTCCGCCCGGACCGAGCCCGCCCCGTCTGAGGGGGCTCCCCGCGGCCGCGCTACTGCTCCCGCCGCGGAAACGCCTTGGGGTGGCAGCCCTTCCAGAACCGCAGCGCCCGCTCAGGCCTGCGGTGGTGGCCCCCGCTGATCGACTTGATGCTCGCCCCCTTGCAGTCGTTGTAACGGAAGAACTGGTACGCCGCCCACGACTGACGGGCGATCAGGTTCCACTTGCTGTAGATGGGCATGATCCCCGTCTTGGAGAAGAAGATGAGAATGGACATCGCCCGGAGCTTGTCGGTGACGGGGATGCTCTCGATGATCTTCATGTCGGCGTTGCACGCCCGCGCCACCAGCACGCTGAAGCGGTCGGGGTTCCGCATGGCGATGTAGTAGAGCGGGTATCCCCCGGCCGAGAAGCCCGTGATCATCACGGCCTTGTCGTTGATCTTGTAGCGCTTCATTACCTCGTCCATGGCCGCCAGCACGCGCTTCTCGTCCTTGGCCAGCGCCGCCAGACGCAGCGGGCGGATGATAGGCAGGATCCCCTGGGGGCTCTTCAGTTTCGGCGAGAGCACCACGAAGCAGTGCTCCTCGGCCAGGGCCTTCCACTCGCGGACCTGGGCGCGGGCGCTGTCGAAACCGTGGGTGCCGTGCAGCGTCACCAACATCGGCATGGCCCCAAGCTCGGCGTGGTCGGAAGGGACGTACAGGTAATACTCGCAGCCGGTCCCCGACTCGCGGCACTTCATCTCCGGCACCGGGGTGTCCTGGGGCTGGGTGACCGGGCAGCCCGCGCAGGCCGCCGCCAGCACGCCCAGCAGCACGCCCAGCACGGCCCTCGGCTTGTCGGGCGGGGAGGGTATCATCTCTGCAGATACTATATCAGGAAAGCCCGCCCTGGGGTATTCCCTGGTCCCCCCGGCCAAACGTACGCCCAAAAGCCGAAGCGGCGCAGCCGGTTATGTGACCGGCAATTTCCCCGGGAACACTGATTGCTGCCAAAGCCGCGGGCTTTTTCGGCCGAATTGCTTCTGTGTAGGCGCGGGCCGGCATGGGTGCGGCGGTGGGCGCAGAACGATGAGAGACTTGAGGGCAGACCCCGTCGTGTCGGCAACTGGACAGCCCGACAGGGTGTTGACCGTTCAGGACACCGACACCGTCCACGAGGCCGCCGAACAGATGCGCGACTGGAACGTGGGCGCCCTGGTCGTCACAGACGAGCACTCCAAGGTTGTCGGCATCACCACCGAGCGCGACCTGCTCAACCGCGTGCTGGCCGCCCACCAAGACCCGCGCAGCGTCCTCGTCAAGGAGGTCATGACCAGCGACGTCGCCACCTGCGGGCCGAACATGTCCCTCACCCGGGCGCAGGAAATCATGATGTCCCGCCAGATCCGCCACCTGCCACTGGTGGATGCCGAGGGCAAGGCGGTGGGCATGATCTCCAGCCGGGACATCATGGCCCACCAGGTCCAGGCCGACCGCGCCATGAGGGCCGCCGCCGAGCAGGTGGCCATGCTCTCCACCGGGCTCAAGAGCCTCGACTTCGAGGAGGTCGTCAACCTGGTCACGCGCGAGGTGCCCAAGCTCTTCCACGCCAAGCAGGGCATCCTGTTCTTCCCCGCCGACGACGGCGCGGAAGGCCCGCTGCTCCTGGCCAGCCGCTCCAAGTGCCCCTGTCCGGACGAGGACATCATCGCCAGGGAGGACGTGAAGGAGGCCCTCCAGTCCGGGCGCGTCCATTACGGAGACGCCTCGGAGCTCTGCGGGCCGGTCCGCGACGATTCGTCGCACGTGCTGATTCCGCTGGACGTTCACGGGCTGAGCCGGTCGCGGGGGGTAAATCTGACCTCGCGCGGCGTGCTCTGCATGTGCGGCATGGAGGGGTCCAGCGAGGACATGCAGAAGCTCATCCGCTACAAGGGCGCCCTGGTCCGCGAGGTGCTCAACTCCAACCTGACCAACGCCAAGCTCTACCAGAACGCCAGGCAGGACGCCCTGACCGACGCCCTGACGGCGGTGGGGTCGCGACGGCTCTTTGAGGAGAGGCTCGAGTCCGAGCTGGCCCGCTGCCAGCGCTACAAGCGCCCGCTGTCGCTGGTGATGGTTGACATCGACGACTTCAAGTCCATCAACGACAGCCTCGGGCACATCGCCGGCGACGACGCACTGTGCGCGTTCGCCGAGCTGCTCCGCCTGGAGACGCGAACCAGCGACGTGCTCGCCCGCTTCGGCGGAGACGAGTTCGTGCTGCTGATGCCCGAGACGGACCTGGGCGGCGCGGTGACCATTGCCGACAGGATACGGGCGGCCACCGAAGAGCTGGACATCTCCGAAGGCGTGCACATGACGACAAGCTGCGGCGTGGCCCAGTTCCTGCCGGACTCCGAGCTGACCGGCAAGACCTTCGTTCGCCACGCCGACCTGGCGCTGTACGAGGCCAAGAAGGCCGGCCGGAACCGCGTCGAAGTCTGGGAGCGCGTCGCCGGCAGGCTCACACCCGAAGGCTTCGTCGAGACCGAGAAGGTCACCCAGCTTCAGCGCCGCATGGACGACATGTCCGCCCGCTCGAAGGAAATGTTCGTCCAGAGCATCTGGGGCCTCATCCAGGCCCTCGAGGCCAGGGACAAGTACACCCGCAGCCACTCCGAGAACGTCATGCGCTACGCCGTCGGCATAGCCGAGACGCTCGGCATCGATGGCGAGGAGGTTGACGTCATACGCCGGGCGGCCATGATCCACGACATCGGAAAGATCGGCGTGCCCGACCACATCCTCCGCAAGCCCGGCAAGCTCACCGACGAGGAGCGCCAGACCATGCAGCAGCACCCGCTCATCGCGGTGGCCATACTCAGGCGGATGCAGTTCCTCGGGCGGGAGCTGCCCATCGTCCGGGCCCACCACGAGCGCTGGGACGGCACCGGCTACCCCGACGGCATCGCCGCGGCCGCCGTGCCCCGGGGCGCCCGCGTGCTGGCGGTGGCCGACGCCTTCGACGCCGTCACCTCCGACCGGCTCTACCGCAAGGCCAGGCCGGTCAGCAGGGCACTGGAGATCCTCCAGGAGTGCTCCGGCTCGCAGTTCGACCCGGAGGTCGCCACGGCCATGGCCGCCTGGGTCCAGCAGGTCGCCACAGAACTCGACAAGCCCGGCCGCGTCACCGCACAGGACCTGCTCGACTCCCAGAAGGCCCCCGTCGTCGCCGCCTGACGGTCCGCAAAGACGCCCCCTACGGCCCGCTGGCCGGCGAACTCCGCCTGGAATTCACCGGGCAAGACGACTACTCCCGGCGACCGCACCAAGGCTAACTGACGCGACGGCCTTCCGCAGGAGCGCGCAGGCTTGGCCGGCACGAGTCACGGGCAGGACGCCGCGGGCCAATGCCCGACAGATCGCCTGCCCACGCCCGCCAAGCCCCATCATTTCGCGCCGCCAACGGCGTCGTTGTATCAGCGCCGGCGCCTGCGGAGAAGGCCCAGGCAGGCGCCAATGCCCAGGAGCGACACGCTAAGAGGCTCGGGCACCATGTAGGTCCGGAAGGCCGCATCCGAGTCGGGCGTCAGGTCATTCGGGTCCAGCAGTTGCCAGCCGACGAACGGCTTTTTCGACCAGAAGGCACCAGCAGCGTAAGGATCGTTGTGCCACTCAACGGACCAGCACCATGTCGGCGTGGTCTGGAAGTCCGGATCGTCGTTGGAGACCACGATGCCGTAGAGTGTTCCGGCGTTCAGCACGAGGTTCTCACCCAGGAAGTCGACCGAGTTCCAGCCCACGGTCCAGGACACCACATCCAACACCTCGCCCAGCACGCCTCCGCTGGGGACGCCGCCGATGGTCTCGACGATGGCGACGTCGGTGGGGTAGGTGACATCGAACCCAAAGCCGTCGCTGACCAGCAGATCCACGTGGTCCAACTGCTGGGTGATCGAAGGCTTGAAGGTCTGCCCCAGCGTGTTAGTGTCGTGGACTGCCGCCCCTCCGCTGGTCTGCTCCTGGCTCTGGTCCAGCACGCCCCCGCCAAGCGCGGGCGTTGCCGCCAATAGCATGGCCATGGCGAAAGCTGCGACTGATCTACCCATTTGCTCGCCCTCCTGCGTAAGGTGACGTTTTCCGGTGGACGCGCGTCCACCTTCATGTTCCTAGCTCCGTCTTGCCCACCAGTGCGCGCGGACGGCGCGAGCACTCACCGTGCCAGGCGTCCCGCGACTCGGCTACCGGGCGGCTGCGCCCAGGCCGGCAGAGCCGGCGGGCAAATCCGCTTCTGCCTCTCAAGGGAAATGGTTCTGCCACTCCCTCAAGCAAGCCAAGACAAACCACTGAGCGCTTGAGCGGAGCGACCCTCAGCAAGGCGTGACCTAGAACTGAGCCTCCTTACGACCTCGACATACTACCGCGCATCGCGCTTTTGTCAAGGCTCCAAGTCATTTACAGACAGTGCCATGCCAGCCAGAGCATCCGGGCCGGGCGCAGGCGAGTCGGGCAGATCCCCAGGGCACTGGAGATCCTCCAGGAGTGCTCCGGCTCGCAGTTCGACCCGGAGGTCGCCGCGGCCATGGCCGCCTGGGTCCGGCAGGTAGCCACAGAACTCAACAAGCCCGGCCGCGTCACCGCACAGGACCTGCTCGATTCGCAGAAGGCCCCCGTCGTCGCCGCCTGAAACTAAAACACCTCAACGCAGAGGACGCAGAGTCAAGTCGAGTCGAGAACGCAGAGCTACCCTCTGCCGTCGTGCCCTGCTCGAAACCTTCGGCGTCCGCAAGGACAGCTGTCCGGAAGCCGCTCCCGATAGTTCTTCAGGTCTTCGGGCGTGACGCTGTCCGGAGGCACAAGGCGATAGTGTTTCTCGCGACACACGCCTACGCCCGTCTGGCCTAGCTCAAACTCAAACAGAGCGATCAGATCGTCCCTGAAGAACTGCGCGCCTATCGGTCGACAGATCAGCCCCCCAAACTTGGCCTCGCACAACGCTACGTCCTGCTCGATCTGCACGACGCTGAGCTTGTCGCTACCTCCTTTCGCCTGGACCGGGAGGATATAGTGGGCTCCTTTTCTGTCCACCCCCACATAAAGCTCGTCCGTTTCGACCTGGCCCATCCCCGGCACAGTCGTCCGCAGATGATTCTGTAGCGAATAGCACGTGACTCCACTGAATATGTCGATCAACCGATTGTATCGGAGTTTGGCCAACAGGGCTTGCTCATCGCTTAGGGAGTACATCTCGATGACCCCCGGCGTCGCATCTGGGATCTTTGTCTCTGCCAAAGCTTTATTTGGGACGATCTCGGCCACAATCCTCCCAGCAAAACGGTAGCGGGCCGTACCAGCCGGTAGAATCACCCACTCCTTTCCTTTCGGAGCACGCGCACGAATCGAGTCCGGCAAAGGCGACCGATACCGGAAGGTGTAGATTATGTCTCCGAGGTTCTTTGGGAGCTCTATCTTCAGCTCTTCTGCGACTTGACGGATATCATCCCTGTCGAAAGGTACTTCTTCCATCCCGTTCGTGTAGTGCCGCAGAAATACCCTCTCGATAATCCGCTCATATC
Source organism: uncultured Planctomycetales bacterium (assembly GCA_965602635.1). Taxonomy (GTDB): domain Bacteria; phylum Planctomycetota; class Phycisphaerae; order SM23-33; family SM23-33; genus CBFCZU01. The sequence continues at coordinate 22,484 of CBFCZU010000036.1, forward strand.
GACTTGCGTCTGCCATGGCCTTCCTTCTGTTGCGTGGTATCGAATCACAGCCGCTACGTTGGGTGCCCTGGCCAACGCAGAAGCACGACCTCCTCACGCAGTCTTTTCTTGGTGGCGGTGGCGATGCGCGTTCGGAAGAGATCCGTTCGAATCAGCTCGTACCCAAGCGATTTCGCAAGATCAGCCAGGATTTTTCCGGTCCGGATCATGATGCGCAGATAGGAAGCTTGGTCTCCGACAACGTAGGCCAGGCATGCGCCTGGCTTTAGCACTGGCCTCAGATCTCGCAGATGTCGTTTTATCCCACCAAAATAGAGCTTAGTCACCCTATGGTAAAGGCGTTCAAAACCGCTCGTCTTGCCCAGTTCGATACGGCGAGACTCAATCTTTCTGCAGATATCTTGGATAGTCGCGTTATCGGAAACCCACTTGTCGTCCTCGTCACCTACGTACACGTTGCGGGTATTGGACCTGATTAGGCCTTGCTTCATCTCCCGCAGGTCCGCCCTGTTTCGCAAGAAACCAAGCAGTACAGACTCTAAGCGGGTCGTACGCGTGTAGTCCTTCTCGTTCGGGTAAGGAGGAGAGGTCAGTACAATGTCTATGGACTGGGGTCTGCAGAATCGCAGGACATCCCTGGCATCGCCGAAGTGAACATCCGCGCTTGCCGTGCGCAGAGTGCGGAGGTTGCGTATATCTTCAGCAATGCTTTCCACAATTGAGACCCACGACGAAACGACCGGCGCATCAGGCTTGGGTTTCCTCACCCCTACTTCCGGGCCGAAGTGCAAATTGCCTATGGATGTTACGAGCCCTTTAGCCAGCGCGAGTTTCCAGTGCCGCACGTAGCGTTTCCGGGGGTGCCGGTCGATTTGCTCGAGAAGCACAAGAGTCTTGTGTAAGGGCAGCGGGCTTATGGAGTTCCTCAACAACAGCTTCTCCGCCGTCTCGGGCAGTCTGCGGAGCTCCGTGGGGGTGTTCGCGTCGACATGCTGGAAGAACGGTGCGTCTGGGACACCCTGTCTGTCCAGCTCCCGGTGGGCGAGCTCCGCGATCTCCAGGGCGTGCTTGAGCAACGCATCTGGGTTCAACTGCCAATCGACTTTGACCGAAGTCGCAAAGAATGCCATTCGATTGGCTTCTATGCCGACGCTCGGGATGCCCTCCTTGTGACACTCGACAAGCGTCGTCCCTGTCCCGGAGAAGGGATCCAACACGGTGCGGTTGCGGTCTGCCCGGAATTCGTCCAGGTACTGACGTACCAGATGAGGTGGGAAAGAAAGCACGAAGCGGTACCAATCATGCGCAGCGCGGTCGCGGTCGAGGATCCTGTTATTCCCCGTTCGTTGAGTCCCGCTGGTTCGTGAAGGGGCCATCCGTTGCTCGCTCGCCGTACCGGTCGTCTCCTCTGAATCGTGCCGTCAACGGGAGCGCCACCTTGCCCTAGGCGCCCTCATTCGGCTCGATCCTAGCCTGCCAAGCCGCTGTAGGCAACCCCGCGCACAAGATTGCCCGACTCCTCCTCGCCGACCCGCCCCATGTGGCGGCGACGGTTTGTGGGATAGGAAAACGTGGGCACGTTACCCCTCCCTTGGTCTTTCTTCGCCTTCCTTGGGCCTAGCGGCTACGGCGATTCCCGCCGGGGACCGGAAATGATGTCCCCCGTCCCGCCTTATCGTGGGTGCGATTCTACCCCGGCCGGAGGCGTGCGGCAAGGGTGGCGCGGCGTTCTCTCCGACGCCCCTTCGGGGCTTGTGCGGTGCGGCGGCCGGGACCGTGGGCTCACGCCCACGGCCACTCTCCGCCGGCCCTGCGGGCCG